>NZ_JBITDX010000013.1:0-235516 GCF_044454585.1 Catenuloplanes sp. NPDC051500 | reverse complement strand
CAGCCCACGCAGAATCGGCGACATCGTCGCCGCCGCACTCCACCTGACCCACTTCGAATACAAACACCTACCCGAATCTTGCTGAGATCACCTCACTACACTGCCGCAGAACGCGAACGATTCGGGGAGGGCGTATGGCCGAGCGACTCAAGGACGTGTACGACCGGATGAGAGTGACCACGAAATCGCCTGACCGCACCGTCACCGTGATCATGACGGGAAACGGGAAGGTGAGTGTGGAACTCGATCCGCAGGTGCGGCGGCTGCACACCGCGCAGAGCCTGCAGAAGCAGCTGAACGCGGTCGCCCGGGTCGCGGTCACCGCGTTCCGGCAGGCACACACGCAGGCCCAGTCGCGGGTGCTCGACCAGACGCCGGACACGCCGTGAGACGTACCGTGGCGGCCCTCGTGCTCCTGGCGGTGTGCGCGGCCGGCGGATGCGACGGTGGCGGACCTGACCCGGCGATCACCGGCGTCCCGTCCTCGCCGGACGTCGTCGCACCGGAACCCGCCGGGACGACCACGCTCCAGGTCGCCCCGCCGCTCTCGGACTGCCCGGCCCTCGCCGCGCTCGTTCCCGCCTCGGTCTCACAGGGTATGGGCGTGGACGGCACCGTGCCGCCGCCCCCGGCCGGAGACGACGCCTACCTGGTCGGCTGTGCGCTTGTGGGACCGTCCGCCACCGAGCCGGGACTCCGCATCGGCATCCAGATCAACATCATCAGGCCCCGCGTCGACCCGTACGAGTCGCAGCCGCTCGCCACCTGGCTGACGAGTAAGCCCGCGCAGCTCGCCAAGGGCACCGAGTGCTTCGACGCGCAGGCCTGGGCCGGCGCGCCGAACGGCAGCCGGTGCGCCCGCGACTTCGACGACCCGCCGCAGCGCACGGTCGCGGTGGCCGGCGCGGACCGGGGCACGGCCGTGCACGTGCAGGCGACCGCGTTCCAGCTGGACAAGGCGAAACCGGTCGCGGCCGGGGCGGCGCACGCCGCGAGCGACCGGGCAGCCGAGGAGACCTACGCGGCGATCGCCGCCACGCTCTAGGAGGCCGAGGAACATGTCCACAGACGACACCGAGCGGCCGCTGGCGCTGATGACCGCGGCCCAGCGGCACCGATACGAGCTGGACCGGGCCCCGATCCACGCGGAGTCGCCGCGGCGCTTCGTCACGGTCGACCGGGACGCCCGCGGCGAGGTGACGGTCCGGCTCCGGCCGGACAGCCTGCAGCGGCTGACCGAGAAGCAGCTCACCGAGGAGATCACGGCGGCGTTCCAGGCCGCGCTGGACGAGTACGACCGCACGAGCCGACGCCTGCTGACGGAGCTCGTCGGCTGACCGACCACGACGTGATGGGAAGAGCCTCATGGGGGAATATCCGGGACTCAGCGTCGAGCTGGAGCAGTTGGTCCAGCACGCCGAGAACCGTTACGAGGACGCGGCGATCTGCTCCGCGATCCGGCAGTACATCATCCAGGTCGGCGAGATACCGAACTACGTCTGGGGCACGATGCCGTGGGTCGGGCGGTGGCAGGCCGACTGGCGCACCGGCCGCGGCTTCCGGGTGACGGAGGCGGCCGCCGCCCGCGACGGGATCGCCCGGATCGCTTCCGGCCTGCATCAGGTCGCCGTCGACTACCACGGCTGCGACATCGCGATCGCCACCGACTTCGCCGGCAAGATGGACGCGTCAAGCGCCGCTCTCCGGCCGTACCTGAACGCGTTGCAGCAGGCCCCGCCGAACGTGGCACGACCCGGCGGCGACGTGGTGCCGCCCACCTACTACTCCGGCCCGGCGGTCACGCCCGCCTACGACCTGAACACGCCGGAGGGGCAGCGGCTCGACCGGGTCGGCAGGTCCGGCGGGCTGAACACACCGGAGTTCAAGAACCCGGGCACGGTCACCCAGCGCGAGCGTGACCGGGAGTACTACGGCGACACGCCCGGGTTCCAGGAGCTGTGGAAGTTCATGAACGAGCACTACGAGGTGCTCACCCAGGCGGAGAACATGGTCGACGAGTACGGTCCCGGGCTCGCCAAGTACCCGTCGCGCGACTTCATCGACGAGGCGAAGGGCGCCTGGCCCCGGGTGATCAAGGAACGTGCCGACCTGATCAGCGTGGCCGCGCAGAACTACCGCGAGATGCGCGAGGAGTACCGGCAGGAGGTCACCAACCTGCGGCAGTCCTGGTCCAGCCCGACCGGATCGGGGGCGTACTACACGGCCGCGGTCGGCGTGATCAACTATCTGGACCAGCTCGACAAGCAGGCGCAGTGGCTCTCCGACGAGGGCAAGAAGGCAGGCGACCTGGTGGACAACCTGATGCTCGCCTACGCCCGCGCCGGGTACGAGCGGATCGGCATCATCATCAAGCATGTGCAGGATCTGCTCGCCGAGGCGGACGCGTTCAGCCCGGACCTGGACAAGCCGCTGAAGGCGCTCACCGACATCCTCACCGCGCTCGCCAACGTCATGCTGATCTCGTGGAACGCCAGCAACGAGGCCGCGAAGAGCCTGCTCAATCTGGCCCAGACCGCGGCGACGAACGCGCCCGACTCCGGCTCGGCCGGCCACGGCGCGGTGCCGTTCCCGAACCCGGAGGGCGGCGACTCCTGGCGCGAGACTCAGTGGAAGCCGGAGCCGGCCTCCGCGGCCCCGATCATCCCGGCCAGCTGATCGATGCCGTGGCCGGCCGGTCCGGCCACGGCATCCACCGCGCGTGGTGTGGGGTTTTCTCCGGCCACGGCGGGACCGGCTCCGATGCGAAGCGGCAAGCGGAGCGCCAGCGGAGTCTTGGCGCGCAGCGAGGTTTGCCCGCGGGAGCAACGCTGCCGGACCACGCGGGAAGCGGGAAAGCAAGATCTTGATCTTGATGATTGTCTGGCCACCTCCGTCAGGCGGGGCAGGTCTGCCGACTCGGCAGTGGTTGCCGGGCACTCAGTGCGGCGGAGCGGGAAGCGCCCGGAGCGCCTCCTGCCAGTACGTCATGCCGCCGATGTGGTCGCCGAGCTGGGCGGTGCACCAGGCCAGCACGTTGAGCGCGATCACCTGGTTGCCCGGCTCGCCGTGCTCCCGGTAGTAGGCGAGCGACGCCTCCGCCAGCTCGGTCGCGGCGCGGTCCCGGCCCTGGTTGACGCGCAGGATGGCCAGATCGGTCAGGACGTCCGCGGCTCCGCCCTCGTCCTCGTGGAGGCGGCACAGGTCCAGCGCGGCGTCGAAGTGCCGCTCCGCGTCCGGGTAGTCCTGGTAGCGCTTGTGCAGCAGACCCAGGCCGTGATGCAGGTGCTGCCGGCCGCGTGTGTCGCCGGACGCCTCGGCGACCGCGAGTTCGCTCTGGTGCAGGCAGATCGCGTCGGCCCATTGGCCGTGGCGGTCCAGGAAGCCGCCGATCGCGCAGGTGAGCTGCCAGCGGCGGGAGGCCGGCCCGGCGGCGCGGGCGGCGTCGAGCGCGGCGATCAGGTTCGGGTACTCCACCTCGAACCACCGGTAGGCGGCGGAGTAGCCGGATCCCCGGGACACGATCGTGCCGGGCAGTGGCTCCGGCAGCACGACCCGCGCGAGGCGGGGCGTGAAGATGCGCGCCATGGCGTACGCGGAGTGCAGATAGTGGTCGACAGGGTCCGCCGGCGCGGCCCGGCCACGCCCCACCGAGTAGGTGCGGAGCAGGTCGTGCAGCGGGGCCGGCGCCTCCACGACGGCCGCGGGCGCGCCGGCCGCGACCTCGTACTCCAGGCAGTCCTGCGCCGTGGTCAGGCGCATCTCCTCAAGCCAGTCCGCGTGGTCGCGCACCGGGCCGTCCAGGTCGCTGAGGAGCGGGCCGCGCCAGAGCGCCAGCCCGTCCCGGAACACCCGCGCGGCCTCGGCGGTACGGCCTTCGGCGGCCAGCTGGCGGCCCGTGTCCACGGCGGCGCGGAACCGGGCCACGTCGATCCGCTCGTCCGCGACGCACAGACGGTAGCCGCCGTGCTCGGTGCGCAGCTCGCCCCAGGAGGGCGTGCGGCCCAGCGTGCGGCGCAGCACGGAGACGGCCATGTGCAGCTGGCGTTGCGCGGTCGCGGGCGGTGAGTCGCCCCAGACCGCTGCGGCAAGCGCGTGGGCGGCCACCGTGTGATTGCTGCGCAGCAGGAGGGCGGCAAGCACCAGCCGCTGACGTTTCCCGGCGAGACGAACGATTTCTCGGCCGGCGAGCACCTCGAAGGGTCCGAGCAGGCGAAAATCGATCCCCGTAGGCATGGCTCGAATCCTAGTATTGATCATGGTCTTTGCTGAGGTTTCTCGAACACCTGATGAACGGCGGTCCGGGCCGGCCGCACCGGTGCAGGCCGCGCCTGACTGTAGAACGCGGCGGTCCGGGTGTTGACCGGTCTCGCACAGGCCCGGCGTGCCCGGCCGGCGGCGGTGGGCAGGCCGGACTCGTCTCAGGCGTCGCGCAGGCGGCGGCGGGTCAGCACGACGGCGAAAGCGGCGCCGGTGACCGCAAGCGCGCCGAGGCCGACGAGCGCTGCCGGGATCGCGTCGGACCTGGTCACCGGCGAACGGGGGATCTCGGGCGGGGCGCCGGCGCCGGGTCGGGGCGGGGGTGCGGCGGGCACCACGCCGGCCACGGCCGCATACGCGTCGAGCTGGGCTGCGGGCTGCTGCGCGGTGGCGATGAGCCGGTCACGGACCTCGGCCTGGGACAGGCCGGGGTGATACGCCCGGACCAGCGCGGCGGCGCCGGCCACGTAGGCGGCGGCGACACCTGCCCCGGCGACCGTGTAATGGCCGGTTCCGCGTGGGGCGATGCTCCAGGCACCCGCGCCGGGACCGGTCAGGTCCGTCCCGGCCTCGTCGGGAACCGCGCCGGGCGCGCCGTCCAGGCCGAACGCGTTGACCGCGAGCACGGTGCCGAACGCGGCCGGGTACCAGATCGGCGGGTCGGGGGCGGCCGCGGTCGGCGCAGTGCCGTTGACGGCGGCGACGATCAGGATGTCCCGGTCCGCGGCCGCCTCGACCGCGTCGTGAAGCGCCTGATCGGGCACGGCCACGCCGGCGGCGAGCAGGATGACGTCCACGTTCGCGCTTGTCGCGGCCTTGACGCCGGCGGTGAGCGTGGCCGGGGTCAGCTTGTCCTTCGAGTCGGTGATCCGGACCGGCAGGATCGTCGCGTCCGGGGCGGTGCCGATCACGCCGGCGCCGCTCTGCGGCCGGGCCGCGACGATGCCGGCCAGCGCGGTACCCCGGCCGCGGCAGTCGGTGTCGGCGCTGCCGCCGGTGACCACGTCGGTCCCGGGCCGGACCGCGCCGGCCAGCGCGGGCGCGGCGGCGCTGACACCTGTGTCGAGCACCGCGACCGTGATGCCGTCGCCCCTGGTCAGCGGCCAGATGGATGGCGCTGCGAGCGTGCCGGACGCCCACGGTGTGGCGGTGGAGGTGACCGGGGACGGGCCGGTGCAGGTGTCCGTGGCGGTGGGCAGCGCGGGCGGGGCGTCGTCGGCCCGGGCCGGGACCGGGGTGAGCAGCACGGTGAGCAGGACGGCGACGACCGGGGCGCTGCGGCGGACGGGCACCGGGTTCAGCCCCCGGCGCCGGGACGGGCGGCCGCGCCGGGGGCCTCCGGCGCGGCGCGATCCTCCGGTGCCGAGTCCGGGGCCGGGACGGAGCCCACCTCGACCGGCTCGCCGGGCTCCACCGACGGATCAAGATCAAGATCAAAGGCCAGGTGCTCCGGGGGTACGGTGAGGGCGAACGTGGCACCGGGATCCGGGTACACCCCGGGCGTGACCGAGGCGAAGGTCGCGTCCGGATCGTGCGCTGCGGCGAGAGCGTCCGGGTCGTGCGCCGTGGTGAGGGCGCCCGGATCGTGTGCTGCGGCGAGAGCGTCCGGATCGTGCGCCGCGGTGAGCGGGTCCGGGTCGTGCGCCGTGGTGAGGGCGTCCGGATCGTGCGCCGCACCGCGCGCGTCCGTGCCGTCGTCCTCGAAGCCCGCGTCGTTCCCGGAGTCGTCGAGGCCGGCCGGCGTCTGGCGGAGCCGCCAGGTCAGCAGCCCGGTCGCGGCCAGCACGATCGTGATCATCACGCCGATCACCGCGTTGCGGAACGGCGCCAGCTCATCGCTCGACGGCGAGCTGGTGACCGGCGTGTTCTCCTCCGCGAGCGTGACCTTGACCGCCGCCCGCGGGTTGATCATGCCGTAGCCGTGCGCCTCCGTCGGCGCCGCCTGCGCGCCCGGGCTGGCCGTACTGCCGATCCGGTGCGTGACCTGCGCCGCGGTCAGGTTCGGCAGCGCGGACCGGACAAGCGCGGCGGTGCCTGCCACGTAGGCGACCGCGTACTGCGTGCCGCTTCCGGCCCGCGGGCCGCTGCTGTCGATGCCGAGCGTGGGCACGTCGATGCCAGGGGCGATCACGTCGACGCCACCGGGCACGTAGTCGGCTGCGGGCTGCTCGTCCGGCCCGACACCGCCGACGCGGAGCAGGCCCGGGCGCGTCCGCGGGGGAGTGGGCGCCTCGGTCGCGCCGTGCAGCGCGGCAGCGGGCGCGACCACCACCACGCCGCGCGCGATGGCGTCGTCGACCGCGGCCGAGACGCGCGGATCGGCGGTGTCCACGTAGGAGCCGAGTGCGATCACGCCGGCGCCGGCGGACACGGCCACCTGCACGCCTGCGGCGACGTGCTCCTGGTCGGCTTTCGGCTCCTTGCCGACCACCCGGACCGGCAGGATCATCGCCTCGGGCGCGATGCCCGCGACCGTGCTGGCCCCGTCCGCGCGGGCGGCGATGACCGAGGCCATGCCGGTGCCGGAGCCGAGGCAGTCGGTGTCGCCCCGTGCGGTGCCGTCGGTGACGTCCGCGCCGAGCGCGACCCGCCCGGACAGCTGTGCCACCTCACCATCCACACCGGAGTCGACCACCGCGACCAGCACCCCGCCGCCCTTGCTGCGGTCCCACGCCTCGTCGGCGGCGAGCCGGCGGTCGGCCCAGCCCGGGTCGCCGCCGCCGCTTGAGACGGCCGCCGTGCAGTTTTCGTCGCGCGGGCCGGGCGTGACAGTGCCCGGCGCGGGCGCGCCGGGCGTGCCGGGCAGCAGGCCGTACCTGACGCCGTCGCCGTACGCGTCCCAGGGCAGCACGACCACCCAGCCGGCGGTCAGCGGCTGCGCCCCGCCGGTGATCAGACCGCCGTCCACCTGGGCCCGGCCCGCGTTGAGGTGCAGCAGGTCGTCCGCGCGCTCCGGGTCGGACAACAGCCGGCCGGCGAGGTCCGCGAGCGTCACGGGCGCGGTCACCTCGATGTATTTCACGTACCGGCTCTCGGCCGCGGCGGCGGCAGGTCCCACCGGAAGGACCATGGCGCACATCACGGTCATGACGCCGAGCGTCCTCCACCAGGCCCGCACCGGGTCCCCTCTCGCCTCGGACGCCCGGTCGCGGGCGCCTTCCGTTCCGACAACGGTGGCACCCGGCGGGCAGTTCAATGGAAACGGCCGTCAGTGAGCGCGATATCCTCGCCAGCAATCACCCATGACGCGGAGGTCACCGTGTTCCGCTCGTTTCCGCAGACGGGACGCGCCCATCGCCCCGTCGCGGTCCTGCTCGCCGCGTTCATCCTCGCCGGACTCGCTCCCGTTCCCGCCCGCGCGGTCCCGTCCGGCGGGTTCGTGAAGTACACGGTGGTCGCCGCGCGCGACGGCCGGGTGGAGTACCTGTGGGAGATCGCGATCGAGGTGCTCAAGGACGAGCGGCGTTACCGGGACCTCGCGGCGCTGAACGAGGGGCGGGCGCAGGCCGACGGTGGCGTGCTCGCCGATCCTGCCGCGCTGCACGAGGGCTGGCTGTTGCTGCTGCCCTGGGACGCGTACGGCGACCGGGTCACCTACGGCGCGCTCCCGGACCCCGGCGTCCGGCCGGCGCCGGCGCAGACCCCGCAGTCCGCCGTACCGGAGGCCGCACCCCCACCGGCCGGCTGCGGCACCCCGGCCCGGCAGCCCGGCGACGGCATCCCCTGGGCCCAGCTGCGCCTGACACCGGAGGCGGCCTGGCAGCGCGGCAAGGGCGCGGACGCGTTCGTCGCCGTGCTCGACTCCGGTGTGGACGGCACCGTACCGGCGCTTGCCGGCCGGGTCCTGGCCGGGGCGGACACCACTGGTGGCAGCCGGCTGCCCGGCGCGCGCGGCGACACGGACTGCACCGGACACGGCACCGCGGTCGCCGGCATCGTGGCGGCCGCGTCCCGGGACGCCAGCAAGTTCGTCGGGATCGCGCCGGAGGCGACGGTCCTGCCGATCCGTGTCGGGCTGACCGGCGCGGCCGCGGACCCCGCCTCGGTGGTCGCCGGCCTTGAGGTGGCAGTGGAAGCGGGCGTCGCGGTGGCGATGATCGGCGCGGCCGTCGACGTGACCGATCCGCGGATCGCGGACGCGCTTACCGCCGCGGTCGCCGCGGACGTGGTCGTGGTGCTGCCCGCACCGGCCGAGGGCAGCCGCACGCCGAAGCGGACGCCGGACGGCGTGCTGAGCGTCGGCGCGGTCGGCCCGGACGAACGGCTCGCCGAGCGGTACGCGACGGACACCGTCGACGTGGTCGCGCCTGGCGTCTCCGTGCGGGCGCTCGGCCGGGGCGGCGACGGCGAGGTGGAGGGCAGCGGCACCGGTTACGCGGTCCCGTTCGTGGCCGGCGCGGTCGCGCTGCTGCGGTCCAGCGAGCCGCAGCTGTCCGCGCCGGAGTCGGCCGCGCGTATTCAGGCCACCGCGGAGAGCGGCGGCGGCCTGTCGGCAAGCGGCGCCCCCCGCGACCCGCGCTACGGCTACGGGATGATCAACCTGGCCGCGGCGGTGAACGCGGATCCGCGCATGCCCGGCACGCTCGAGACGGGCGGCGGCGGCAGCATGGTGCTCGGCGTGCTGGCACTGCTCGCCCTGGCCGGCCTCGCGATCGGGGTGCTGCGGCGCTTCAGGTGACAGGCCACGGCTCCGGCGCTGAGGAGACCCGAAGCGGCTCCGCTCAGCCGACACGGGACGGCTCCGCGGTGAACGGTGTCTGCACGATCCGGTGCCCGCGCCGGGTCAGGATCATGGCCCGGCCCGGCGGCAGGTTCCGGGCCTTGATGCCGCCGAGCAACGGCCCCTCGGACGGCGGGCAGGACATCGCCACGTCCGGGCTGTTCGTCTCCTGAAGGCGGCGCAGCAGCGGGTCCATCGACATGCGCATCAGGCCGGCCGTGCCGCGCGCGACGACCACGTGGAAGCCGATGTCCGCGCCGTGCGGCAGGTACGGCAGCAGCGGCAGCAGCGGGTTCTCGTTGCCGGCCAGCAGCTCGAAGTCGTCGACGAGCACGAACAGGCGCGGCCCGGTCCACCAGTCGCGGCGGCGCAGCTGCTCCGGCGAGACCTCCTTGCCCGGCACCCGGCCGCGTAGCCCGGCGACCGCGTCCGCCACCGTCTCCTTCGTGGAGTCGGCCGAGACGGAGTAGCCAAGCCGGTACTCGGGCGGGACCGCGTCGAACAGCTGCCGCCGGTAGTCGACGAACATAATCCGTGCCTCGGACGGGCCGAACCGGCCGACGACCGACCGGGCGATGTGCCGCAACAGGTTGGTCTTGCCGGCCTGCGCGTCGCCGAGCGCGGTCAGGTGCGGCAGCTCGTCGAAGTCGTGCCAGTACGGAAGCATCTGCGCCTCGTCCAGGCCGAGCGGCACCCGCAGGTCGCCCTCGGCGCCCGGCAGCTCCGCGGCGGGCAGCACCGCGGGCAGCGTACGGACCGGCGGCGCGGACTCGCCAGGCCAGAACTCGCCCACCATGGCGGACAGCCCGCGCGCGCCGTCCGCGATCGTGTCCGGGTCGCCGTGCCCGTCGATGCGCGGCAACGCGGCCAGGAAGTGCAGCTTCTCCGGGGTGAGCCCGTGACCGGGCTTCTTCGGCACGGTCGCGGCGAGCCGCAGGTCGATCGCGGAGTCGACCGCGTCGCCGAGCCGCAGCTCCAGCTTGGTGCCGATCTGGTCGCGCATGCCGTGGTGGATCTCCGACCAGCGGGCCGCGCTGACCAGCAGGTGCACGCCGAACGTCAGGCCACGCGCGACGATCTGCCGCAGCGCGGGCTCCAGCGCCTCGAACTCCTGGCGCAGCGTGAACCAGCCGTCGACGACAAGGAACACGTCACCGTACGGATCGTCGGCCCGCCCGTCCGCGCGCATCTGCCGGTAGGTCTCCATGCTGTCGACGCCCTGCTCCGCGAACCGCCGTTCGCGTGCCGTGATCAGGCCGGTGATCTCCGCGATCGTCCGGCTGATCCGGTCGGTGTCCAGGCGCCCGGCGATGCTGCCGACGTGCGGCAGGCCGGCGATCGTGGTCAGCGTGCCGCCGCCGAAGTCCAGGCAGTAGAACTGCACCTCGGCCGGGCTGTGGGTGAGTGCCAGCGCGCTGATGATCGTGCGGACCAGTGTGGACTTGCCGCTGCGCGCGCCACCTGCCACGCCGATGTGACCGCCGGCGCCGGTCAGGTCGACCGTGAGCAGGTCGCGGAGCTGCTCGAACGGCTTGTCGATGAACCCGAGCGGCACGGTCAGCCGCCCGGCGCCCGGCCAGTCCGGCGCGGTCAGGCCGAAGTCGGGGTCCGGGGCGAGCGCGCCGAGCAGCGCGTCGAGCGTGGGCGACGCGGCCAGCGGCGGCAGCCACACCTGGTGGGCGGGCGGGCCGGCGCCGTCGAGCTGGTCGGTGATCACGGTCATCACGCTGCGCCGCGCGGCGGGCTCCTTCTCGGCCACGTCGGGGACGGGCACCGGGTCGGCGGACCGGACCGCCACGTGCTCAAGCACGTACGGCACGACCTGGCGGCGGACGAGCTCCTGCTCCACCCGGGAGGCCCGTGCCCGGTACTCGCCAGACACGTAGGCGGCCTTGAACCGGACCAGCGTCGACACGTCCATCCGCAGGTAGCCGTTGCCGGGCGACGGCGGCAGCTCGTACGCATCAGGCACGCCGATCACCGACCGGGACTCCATCGCGGAGAACGTGCGCAGCCCGATCCGGTACGACAGGTGCGACTCCAGCTGCCCGATCCGGCCGTCGTCGACCCGCTGGCTGGCCAGCAGCAGGTGCACCGCGAGTGACCGGCCGAGCCGCCCGATCATGACGAACAGCTCGATGAAGTCCCGGTGCGCGGCGAGCAGCTCGGAGAACTCGTCGACCACCACGAACAGCGTCGGCAGCGGGTCCAGGTGCGCGCCCTCGGCCCGCGCCCGCTCGTAGTCGAGGACCGAGCTGTATCCGCCCGCGGTGCGCAGCAGCTCCTGCCGCCGGACCAGCTCGCCGTGCAGCGCGTCCCGCATGCGGTTCACCAGCTGGGCCTCGTCCGCGAGGTTGGTGATCACCGCGGAGGTGTGCGGCAGCCGGTCCAGGCCGAGGAACGTGGCGCCGCCCTTGAAGTCGACGAGCACGAAGTTGAGCGTCTCGGACGAGTGGGTGATCGCCAGCGCGAGGACGAGCGTGCGCAGCAGCTCACTCTTGCCGGAGCCGGTCGCGCCGATCAGCAGGCCGTGCGGTCCCATGCCGCCGAGCGCGGACTCCTTGATGTCCAGGTCGATCGGCGCGCCGTTCGCGTCCACCCCGATCGGCACCCGCAGGCGCTCCGCGGCGGGCCGGGGCGCCCAGTGCGCGCCGAGATCCAGGTGTTCCAGGTCGGGGATGTTGAGCAGTCCGCCGAGGTTGAAGTCGGCCTTCATCGGCTCCTGGGCGATCTCGGTGGCCAGACCCAGCCGGTAGGGGGACAGCAGCCGGGCCAGCGCCTGCGCCCGGCCCGGTGTCAGCACGTCCGGGACGGCCAGGTGGGTGCGCGTCTCCTGGCCGGTCCGGTCCAGCCGGACCATGGTGAGCGCGTCGCCGATCTCCAGGTTGAGCACGCCGGGACGGGCGGCGGGCGCGGCCGCGTCCAGGTCGATCAGCAGCACGTTGCGGTAGCCGTCGCCGATGAGCCGGCTGCCGGCCGGGATCCGCCCGCCGTCGCGGACCACCACGACGTAGGGCTCGTCACGGCTCGCGGTCGCACCCTGCTCGTACCGGGGCCGGGCCGCGAACGCCTCGCCGAGCAGCCGTTCCAGCGCGTCGGCGCCGTCCGCGGCGAGCCGGGCCGGGCCGGCCGCGTCCTGGTCGGCGGCGTGCTGCGCGTGCGGCAGCCACTTCGCCCACTCCCAGGAGGGCCGGTGCTCGTCCGCGACGCAGAGCGCGAGCTGCACCTCCTCCGGCGCGTGGAGCGTGACCAGCTGGGCCACGATCGCGGTGACAAGCGCGCGTTTCGCCGTCAGGTCGGCGCCGAGCATCCGGATCTCGGCGAAACCGGGCAGGAACAGCGCGACCGGCTGGTCCGGCAGCACGCTGTAGGCCTTGATGAACCGGCGCAGCGCCACCGCGGAGACCGGCTCCAGGTCCTCGATCGGCCGGGTCTGCATCGGCGCGATCCGCACCGCCAGCCGCTGGTCGCCGGTGCCGGTGCGCACCTCAAGGAAGTCCGGATGGGTGGGCCGCCGCTCCCAGCGCCGGGTGGTCATCGCGACAGTCCACAACGACCGCGGGTCGGGGTGCCGCCAGAGGCTGGAGTCGCGCTGGCGCACCGCGTACCGCCTGACGCGTTTGCGGTTCTGCGACAGATATCGCAGGTAGTCGCGCCGGTCGCCGCCCAGCCGCTTCTTGCGGTCGCCGCCTGCGAACATGGCCTGGCCGACCATCATGCCGCCCATCGCGACCGCCATCATGCCGGCCATCACCCAGGTCGTCGCACCCCGCGTCGGCCCGAGGAACATCAGCATCATCACGCCGGACATCAGCGCCATCGGCAGGAACATCAGCGCATGCCGCGCGCCGTTGGCCTGGATCTCCGGCAGCTCCGGCGGCTCCTGGAGCCCGAGCTCGCCGGTGGGCATCTCCGGCCCGGCACGCCGCGCGGGCCGCCTGAACAACACGGTGGACAACATCGCCTCCCGATGGCTTGGTCGCCGCCTACAACGGCCGGAAGTGCCTTCCGGGTCGAGATCAATTTCCCGGGGGTACGCCGGAAAGTTTTTTCGGATTCGGATCGAACTACCCCGCGCCCTCACCGTTGTGGGGCGTATGACTGCTGCCGCGACGGGCGAGATGTGCCGATTGGTGGTGTGTGGACCGGATCGTCAGATCGAGGTCGCCGTCCCCGCCCACGTGCTCGTCGCCGACCTCCTACCGGCCTTGCTGCACCACCTCGGCGATGGGCTCGCCGACAAGGGCCTCGACCACGGCGGCTGGATCCTGCAACGGCTCGGCGCGCCGCCGCTTGACGAGGAGCTGACAGTCACCGCGCACGGCCTGCACGACGGTGACGTCGTCCACCTGCGCCCACGCGCCGCCCAGCTGCCCGAGGTGGACTTCGACGACCTCATCGACGGGATGGCCGCCGGCGTGCGGGACCGCGCCGGCCGCTGGCGCCCGGAGATGAGCCGGTGGACGATCTGGGCGCTCACCGCGCTGCTGCTCGCCCTCGGGCCGGTCGCGGCCGGGCTCCCCGGCCCGGCCGCGGCCCGCGCGCTTCTCGCGTTCGTGCTCGCGGCCGGCGCGCTCACCGGTGCGTTCGCGATCGTCCGGGCGGCACACGAGGCGGTCTTCGGCGTGCTCGTCGCGATCGCCGGCGTGGCGAACGCGGTCACCGGCGGCCTCGCGCTGCTCGCCGTCGACGGCGCCGCGCTCACCCCCGGCGCGCTCACCGGCGCGCAGGTCTTCGCCGGGTCCGCCGCCGGGCTCTCGGTCGCGCTTGTCACGGCCGGTCTGCTCCGCACCGCCACCCCGCTGTTCACCGGCCTCGCCGTCGTGCTGCTGCTGGCGCTGGTCGGCGGGTCCGCGTCCGCGTTCGGCGGGCTGGACGGCGTCGCCGCGGCAGGTGTCGTCGCGATCGCGGCCACGATGCTGCTGCCGATGGTGCCGATGCTCGCGTTCCGGCTGGCCGGGATGCGCCTCACGCCGATCCCGACGAAACCCGAGCATCTGCAGGAGGAGATCGAGCCGATCCCGGCCGCGCCGCTGCTCAACCGCGCCACGATCACCGACCGGTTCATGACCGGGCTCTACGCCGGCCTGGGGGCCGCGCTCACCGTCGCCGCGCTGCTGCTGTCCACTGCGGACGGCTGGCCGGCCGGCACGCTGCTGTGCCTGCTCGCGACGGTCTGGCTGCTCTCCGCCCGGCCGATGACGAGCGCCTTCCACCGGGCCGGGCTCGCCGTCCCCGCCGCCGCCGGGCTGGCCGGCGCGGCCGTGCATGCGCTCGCGGACGTCTCACCGTTGATCCGCCTCGCGGCCGCCGGGCTGCTGGCCCCGGCCGTGCCCGCGCTGCTCGCCGCGTCCCGGGCGCTTCCCGAGCGGCGGCTGATGCCCTGGTGGGGCCGGGCCGGTGACATCGTGCAGACGCTCGCCACGGTCGCGCTCTTCCCGGTGCTGCTGGCGCTGCTCGGCGTCTACGGCTTCTTCCGGGCGATCGGGGGCTGACCGGTGCAGAGCCGTCGTGACCAGGCACAGGCCCAGTCCTACCTGACCGGGCGTCTCGCCTCCGCGCTCGTCGCCGCCGAGCCGGACGCGCTCGAGACGCCGCACCGCCGCACGATGACCGGCCTGCTCACCGGCGTGCTTGTCGCGGCGCTCGTGGTCGGTGGGTTCACCCTCTACGGATTCCTGGTGCCGGGCGGGAGCACCCGCTGGCGTACCCCCGGAACGCTCGTGGTCGAGAAGGAGACCGGCAGCCGGTATCTGCTCGTCGACGGGCGGCTCCGGCCGATCCTCAACTACTCGTCCGCGCTGCTGCTGCTCGGCGCGGCACCGTCAGTCGTCCAGGTCTCCGCGAAGTCGTTGCGCGGCGTCCCGCACGGGCAGCCGCTCGGCATCGTCGGCGCGCCGGACACGCTCCCGGCCGGCGGATTCGACGGCACCAGGTGGAGCGTCTGCGCGACCGGCGCCCGCGACCTGGCCGGCGCCGCGCTGACCGCCACCACGCTCGCGGTCGGCCACGGTCCCGCAGGCGAGGCCGGTGTCGCGCTCGGCGACGGGCAGGCGATCGTGGCCCGGGTCGCCGGCGACACGGTCCGGCACCTGGTCTGGGCCGGGCGGCGGTTCCGGATGACGGAGACCTGGACCCCGGCGGTGCTCGGCTACGAGGCCGAACCTGTCGCGGTCTCCGCCGCCTGGCTGGACCTGCTCCCGGCCGGCCCGGACCTCGGGCCGATCGACGTCCCCGGCCGGGGCGAGCCAGGGCCCCGCGTCGACGGCCGTGTCACCCGGATCGGTCAGCTCTTCGCGGTGAGCGCCGCCGGGGCCGAGGACCGCTACTACCTGCTGCGCCGCGAAGGACTGGCCCGTCTCACCGCCACCGGGTACGCGCTGCTGCTCGGCGACCCGGCCACCGCCGCCGCGTACACCGGCGCGCCGGTCACCGCCCTGCCGCTCAGCCCGGCCGCGCTCACCCCGACGGCGCTCACCGACGCCGCGGTGCTCCCGGACGGCCTGCCGTCCGCACCCCCGCCCGCCGTCACCGGGCCGAACTGGTGCGTGGTCGCCGTGCCCGGGGCCGCACCCGCCGTCGAGGTGCAGCCGCCGCTCGGCGCGGGCGACGTCGTGCGGCCCGGCCTCGGCACCACCCGCAACGACCACACCGCGGACGCGGTCGCGATCGGCCCGGGCCTCGGCGGCCTGGCCCGTGGCGGCCGGGCCGGCGCGGAGCCGTCCGGCACGTACTACCTGGTCACGGACGCGGGGGTGAAGTATCCGATCGCGAACGCGGAAGCCGTCAAGACGCTCGGGTACGACCCGCAGAACCCGTCCGTGCTCGACCCGGCCCTGCTCGGCCTGCTGCCGACCGGGCCCGCCCTGGACCCGGCGACGGCCCGGGGCAACGCCTGACCACGCCCGGCCTCGACCCGGGCATCGCCCGACAACGCACGAATGGAGTGATCATGAGTCAGTTCGGCAAGTCGTCCGACGACGCGACCACCAAGGCCCTCATCGACCAGATGACGAACACGGACGCCGCCTGCGACGCGGGCCGCGCCTCCGTGGACGCCACCACGGCCGCGCTCGGCTCCAACTGGAGCGGCGGTGCGGCCTCCATCTTCGTCCAGTCCGTCGAGGAGTGGAAGAACGGGCTGCGGACCGTGCAGCAGGCCATCAAGGATCTCGGCGACGCGATGGGCCAGAAGCAGCGCGTCAACGAAATGGTGGAGAGCGACAACTCCGCACAGGCCCAGTGGTCGGCCGAGACGCCCGCCTCCTGGACCTGATCCGCCCACCACCCGCCCACCCGTAACAGCAGCTCAGAGAGGAGAGCGCGGCGATGGCCGACTATGCGCTCAACCCGAACGGTCTGACCGACAGCTCCACCGAGTTCCGGGGCGTCACGAACAGCATCATCAACGCGATCCAGGATTTGGACGCGGCAGCGAAGACGTACGCGGAGATGAACCAGGGCGAGGCGCTCGGCGCCTACAACGCCGCACACGCGAAGTTCACGGCGGGCATCGCGCAGATGAACGCGGCACTTGAGAAGGGCGCGTCAAACCTCGACGCGATCCGGGACACCTACGAGCTCGGCGACAGGCAGGGTGCCGCGCTTTTCGGCGGCCACATCTAGCGACGACCGGGGCCGGTGGGCGAACGCCCACCGGCCCATGCCTGGAGGGAGGCTGTCATGCCCAAGATCGTTATCGATGAGGCGTTCATCCACGAGGTGATGACCGCGCTGGACACGCTGTCCGGCTCGATCGTCCCGCTCAACACCGGCACGGGCAACGCCGTCTACCAGCGGCTGGAAGACCCCGAGGTGTGGCCCGGCGCGGACACGTTCGACCCGGGGAAGGACCTGCGCGCGGCGATCAAGACGTCCGGCAAGGGCATCCACGACCGGCTGAAAGCCTCCGGGAATCTGATGGACGGCCTCTACGCGGGGCTGACCCGGTTCCTCCTGGACGCCGACGAGGTCGAGTCGCTGAACTCGGTCACCTCCGCGGAGCTCCTGGGCTACATCTCCCTCGGCGGTCCGCCGGCATCGACGACGCCGCCGCCGGCCACCCCCGCCTAGGAGACACGCGGTGCCGTCACCGACAGACAACTTTCAGAGCTGGACCTGGGAACAGGGTCTGGTGAACCTGCTCAACGCGGGCAAGGACTCCAACGAGAAGCTCGCCGACCGCAACGCGGTGGCCGGGCCCAACGTGAAATGGCTGGAGTGGATATCGTCCAACACCGTTCATTCGGAGTCCAGGGAGCCGAGTGTCCACGTCGGGGACGGCGAGATCGTCTTCTGGATGCCGACCGGCTCGTACACGAACATCTCCGGCATGTACCCGGGTGACCCGGGCCATCACTACGTCGAGTACATGGTCTACAAGGCACGCTCGATGTGGACCGCGCCAAGGGACGGCGGCACGATCTCCGACTCGTTCTGGGTGTACCTGACCGCCGGGGACAAGTCGACCCAGGACGTCTCCGGGGACAACAACGCGGTCTTCTACCCGAAGAGCGCCGAGGACGCGGCAGTGCTGTTCGAGAACGTGAACGCCTGGCTGAAGAGCACGACCACAACGCTCAAGGGCCTGATCGACCGGATCGACGACGAGTCCTCTGGATTCGGCGGCTCGGCGTCACAGGCTTTCATGATCGCGTTGCAGAACGTGCACCGCCGGATGCAGCAGCTCTACGACGACGTCGCGCTTCCGGGCCGTACCGAGTGGGACGACCGGGTGCGGGGCAAGGCCGCGGACATGCGCACCTGGATCTCGACGATCAACACCGCGTGGAGCAAGTTCAAGGAGCAGAGCGGGTATTCGGAGAGCCCGTACCACCCGTACCGGCTGATCCGGAACGTGGACGAGGCGGCCCGCGCTGCCGCCAAGAACCGCACGGCGAACGCGGTGACGGTCACGAACCTGCAGGGCACGTTCGACCTGACCACCGCGGGGGGCTGGGAGGCGGCAAGCAACGCGGCGAAGAACGCCTGGCTGGGCCAGCTGACCACGATCCTTGACGCGGCCATGCGAACCGCGACCCGCGACCTTGCACTGAGCTTTCGGGACACGACCGACTACGTCACCGACTTCAACGATCCGGTCGACCGGCAGATGCCACCGCCCGGACCGAACAATCCGAATAACCCGAACAACCCGAACGACCCCAACATCCCGAACGTCGGCGGCGGCGATGGTGGTGGCGGCGGTGGCGGTGGCAGCGACCTGAACCTCGGCGGCGGTGGGAACGACGGCGGCACCGGCGGTGGTGGCAGCGATCTCAACCTCGGCGGCGGGGGCAGCGGTGGCGGCACCGGCGGTGGCGGCAGCGATCTGAACCTCGGCGGTGGTGGCAGCGGAAACGTCGAGTTCGGCCAGGGTGCCGCCGGTTCGGGTGGCGGCGGAAGCGGCCTCGACCTCGGCGGTGGCGGCAGCGGGGGGATCGGTGGCGGCGGTACAAGTATCGGCGGCATCGGCGGTGGCGGAAGCGGCCTCAATCTCGGCGGGGGCGGCGGGGGCGGCGGTGGCACCAGCGGCGGCTCGTCCGGTCTGGGCGGCGGCGGAAGCGGTCTCGGCGGTCTCGGCGGCATCGGCGGTGGAACCGGCCTCGGCTCGATCGGGTCCGGGTCGTCCTCGAGCGGCAGCGGCCGGCCCGGCGGTGTGACCGGCATCGGCCCGGACGACGACGGCAAGGGCGGCGGTACGGCCACCTCACAGTTCCCGACCGGCGTGGACATCAGCGGCGTCGGCGGTGGCTCATCCGGCCTCGGCGGCACCGGCATCGGATCGCTGAGCGGCACGCCTGCCGGGCTGGCCGCGGCGACCGGCGGTGGTGCGTCCGGGCTCGCCGGCGGCGACGGCAGCGGGACCACAGGCCTCAGCGGTGGCGCGGGATCGTCCGGCGGCACCGGTGGGCTGACCGGCATCGGCTCCGGCGCGGCCGTCGGCGGTGCCGGAGCGGCGGGCGCGGCAGGCGCCTCCGGGGGGACCGGCTATCCGCCACCCATGGGCGGCATGGGCGGGATGGGCGGGCAGCAGAACCAGGAGAAGGAACGCGAACGCAAGACCTGGCTCGAGGAGGACGACGAGGTCTGGGGCACCGACCCGGACGTCGGGCCCGCGGTGATCGGCCGCGTCGACCTGCCCGAACCGGAGACCACCCAGCCCGGCCGTCCGGGGCAGTCCCGCGGCCCGGCGTTCCCGCAGGGCCCGGCGCGCACCCGCGCCCGCGGCTGAGACGCAGAGGAGAGCACACCATGTCGAGTCCGTTGCACAACCAGGTCGAGCAGGCGTACGCGGAGTTGGAGAAGAAGCGGGCTGCCCTGTCCGAGGTGCAGGGGAGCCTGGCCGGCGCGAGCAGCACCGTCCAGTCCCGCAACCGGGCCGTCGCGGTCACCATGAGCAGCCGGGGCGTGGTCACCGAGATCAAGTTCCCGACCGGCGCGCACCGCACGATGGCCTCGGCCGAGTTGGGCGCGCTGCTCGTCGAGACGATCGAGGCGGCGCGTGAGGAGGCGATGCGGCGCACGATGTCCGCGTTCGAGGGGCTGCTGCCGTCCGGGCTGCCTACCGCCGACCTGCTGATGGGCGACGGCACCGACGCCGGCCTGGACCTCGAGGCGCTGGTCTCGGAGGCGCTGCGGGCGTCCGGCGGCGGAGCTCCCGGGACGGGGGCTCGCTGATGGCCGGCCGGATCTCGGCGGACACCGACCGGTTGCGGCGGGACTCGTTCGGCGCCTACGTGCACTTCACGACGAACAACCACGACACGTTCGTGGACGTCTGCGAGGAGAACGGGAACGTGCTGCCGTACAGCCGGGTGTCCGATGTGGACGAGGCGGTGCAGCAGTTGCCGACCACCGCGCGTACGGCCGAGATCCTGCGGATCATCTACGAGCTGCCGACGCTGGATCAGGACAAGCTGCTGCTGGCCGCGCGCACCTTCGAGGCCGTCGAGGACGAGAACGAGCGGGCCGCGAACTTCGCGGACCCGTCCGGCGCGAACACCCGGCACTGAGAGGCTGACGAGTGGCGATCGAGGCTAACGACGAACTGGCGGGATTCCTCAAGTTCCTGTCGGGGGAGGACTTTCCCTCGGCAAACGAGGACCGCCTCTTCCGCATCGCCGAGGCCCATGCCACGGCCGCGGAGAACATCGACGCCTCGGTCGCGCTCTTCATCGACGGTGTGCAGGCCTACCGCCAGGGCATGGACGGCGGCACGGAAAGCGCGTTCGTCAGGGACATGGAGCAGCTCGTCCTGAACGACCCCGGATATCTCGGGATCGCCTCGAAGTACGTGTACCGGATGGGCGAGGCCTACCAGGACACGGCCACCACTGTGCAGTACGTCAAGCTGATGATCATCGCGGCGTTGGTCCAGCTGTTCCTGGAGTTCCTGATCGCCATCGCGATGGCCTGGTTCAACCCGGCCGCGGCGCTGGCCCGGATCGCGCTCATCGAGACGATCTTCAAATTCCTCTACAAGACGCTGCTGCGCCGCATCATCTGGGCGGTCGTCACCAGCCAGATCATCGGGATCGCGCTGCAGGTCGCGATGGACCTGTTCGTGCAGCTCTACCAGATCAAGGGGGCACACACCCGCAAGGAGATCGACCTCGAGCTGACCAAGGTCGCGGCCGAGATCGGGTCGCTCGGCGCGGCGATCGGGATGGGGCTGGGCGGCGTCTTCAACCTGCTCGACCGGCTGTTCAAGAACCTCGGCCTGGACAAGTTCCTGCCGAAGCCGGACACCGGCCCGAAGCCCGACACCAAGCCCGACGTAGTGCCCAGCCCCAAGCCGGACGTGGTGCCCGACCCCAAGCCGGACGTGGTGCCCAGCCCGAAGCCGGATCCCGCGCCGAACCCGCAGCCCGCACCGGTCCCGTCGCCCGGCCCGAAGCCGAATCCGAAGCCCTCGCCGGACCCCAAGCCGAGCCCGAATCCCAGCCCCGGCCCGAATCCGAGCCCGAATCCGAGCCGCTCCACCGCCGCCCCCGAGCCGCCGCCGTGGGCGCGGGACACTCGCGGGCCGATCAGCAAGTACGTCGGCAACGAGGTGACCACGGAGGCGCTCACCGAGTACCTCACCGAGGGCATGTACAACCTGATGACCGGCAACGGCTGGAAGGTCGGCTGGGGCGCGGCCGTGTCCGGCGCGGTCTCCGGCGCGGTAGGCATGGCCGGGACGTCCATCGGCACCGGGTTGCGCGGCGACGGCGACGCGACCGTCGTGACGAAGGAGACGCAGACACCGCAGGTCATCGACGACGAGCAGCTGCCCGCCTACCAGTCCGAGTACCCGGACTACGCGCCACCTGCCTACACCGAGACTGACGAGACCGGCGTCGATCCCGGAACCGGCCCGCAGAGCAGGCCCGCCGACACGCCTACCGGCCGTGGCGACGGCGAGACCGACACCGTGACCGGCCGTGCGGTGACACCGGACACCGGGACACCGCACACCTCGACACCGAGCCCGGACGCCGGCGGGCAGACCTCTGGCGACCAGCAGCAATCCACATCGGACCGTAGCGGTCAGCGGGCCGATGGCGTGACCTCCCACGACTCCCGGTCCGCGGTCACCCCACCGGCCGGCTCCGCGGCCGACAGCAACACCACAGGCAACCCCACGAACAGCGGCGGGGGTACGAGTGTCAGCGCGCCGACCAGCACCGGCGCGACGACAGGCGGCAACGACACCGTGTCGAGTTTCGGCGCCGCGCCTGACAACGGCGGCACACCGCACACCGGCACCATCACGGGTGTCAGCAACGCGCCGAACATCGGAAGCGCCACGGGCGCCGGCAACACACCGAGCAGCAGCGGCACCACGGGCAGCAGCAACACACCGAACAGTGGCAACACGTCCGGTAGCAGCAACACGCCAGGCGGCAGCAACACGGCGGGCAACAACAACGCGGCAAGCAACAACGCGGCGGGCGGCAGCAACACGGCCAACAGTGGCGGGCGCACCGGCACGACGGCGGCGCCGCAGCCAGTGACCACCTCGACCGGCAGCTCCACCACCTCGTCCTCGACCGGCAGCTCCACCACGCCGTCGTCGGCCAGCACGAACGGCACGACGCCGGGTACCGCGGCTACGCCTGCCCGCGTGCCGTCCTGGACGTCGCAGGGCCCACAGACCATCCAGCCCGCCACGCCCGCACAGTCCACTCCGGACGTCGCGGAGGTGCCGGCCAGTTCGACCCCCACGAAGGCCAGGAGCGCTCCCGAGCAGCGCACACCGGACCGGGACACGACTTCGGCCGAGGAGGCTCCCACCCGTACCCCCGAAGAGATCGTGGGAATTGTTCCTCCGCATGCGCCGTCGACCTGGACGCAGACGCAACTGCGCACGGAGCTGCAGAACCGGTGGAACGCGGCCGCGGGCGTCGGCGGCCCGGCCGGGCCGGCGGGTGACCGGACCGTGGGGGTGCTCGGCCCGGACTATCTCGGCATGCGCGCGGTGCCGCCGCGGCCGGCCGAGTTCGCCGCGATCGACTTCGACACGATGGAGACCGCGCAACGCGCGTCGTTCTTCGAGGCCGCGGATCTGGTGCGCGGACCCCTGACCGGGCCGATCCGACTGACCGGACGACCGGACACGGTGATCGAGACGACGAACGGCGCAACGATGCAGCGCCGCAACCCCGGCCGGATACGGACCGCGAAGACTGTGAAGATCCCGAGGCTCGCGCACTCGATCTGGCTCGGCGGGTCGCTGAACCCCACCAGCGCCAGCAAGGTGACCTTCCGGACGAACCTGGAGCACACGGCCGCGACATCCGGATTCGGGGTGGTGCTGTGGACGGACGTGACGCGCGCGCAGGTGCTTGCCGCGCAGCAGGCGGTGCCGAACACGCCGGAGCACACCGAGACCGCCGACGTGCGGGAGTTCGTGGCGTGGGCGGCGCAGCACCGGATCAGGCTTATCAATGTGGACGAGGTGTTCGCGGCGGAGACGCCGATGCGGCTGCAGGCGCCGTTCCAGGCGGAGCGGCACCGGGGGCTGCCGCTCGGGTACGGCGCGGCCAGCGACATCCTGCGCGTGGAGGCGCTGTACCGATTCGGCGGCGTCTACACGGACGGAGACAACCGGCTGACCACCAACCGGCCGGCCGACACGTTCACCGCGGCCGTGCGGACCGTCGCGAACTCGAACGTCGGGCTGGCGGTCGGCACCGAGCCGCCGAGCGGGAACCCCGGCGCCGTGCCGCGCGCGAGCAACGCGGTGCTGGTGTCGCCGGCGGGGCACCAGGGCGTGGCCGCCCTGCTGGACGTGATCAGTGAGAACTACGCGCACTCGCACCTTGAGAACATGTCCTACAGCATCGGCGGGAACCGGACCATCATGCCGCCGGGGGTCGCCCCCTACACCCGGGCCAGCGCCAGGGAGGATGTGATCTACCGGTCCGGGCCCACGGCCTCCGTGTTCATCGGACTCGCGCAGAGGCTGGGGCTCGCTCACCGGCGGGACCTGCCGCAGGTGCCCGTGACCCTGTTCGACGTCACCTACGGAAACAGCTGGCTGCCCGGTACCAATCCGATCGCCCCCAGGCCCTACACCCATGCGGAGACGCTCGACCTGGTTCTGAACGTCACGTCCGGGCTGATCTACCGCGCTCATGCGGAGGCCGGAACGCTCAACCTGGCTGCCGTGCGCGAGCTTGTGGAGAGCCACCAGAACCCGGCGATGATCTGGAACACGGTGCTCGGCTTCATCGCCGCCCAGCCGGAGCTGCGCGCCCAGGTCCGCGCGGTGACCACGCAGATGACCGGCGTGGGCGCGCCGGTGATCGGGCCGATGCAGCTGCCGCAGACGGCGCTGGCGCTGCTCGTACCCGACCTCGCCAACACCGCCACGGCGCCGCCGGGGGTCACGTGGGTGCGGCTGACCGCCCCGCAGCCGCCTGTCCCGCCGCCGGTGGTCCAGGCCTCCGTCACCGTCCCGCCGCCGGCGCCGGCCCCGGCCCCCACCGGGGTGGTCGTAGACCGCGTGCGTACCCCCGTGGTCTCTGATGGTCCTGATTGGACGGCGGCCCGAGCGGAGACGCCGCCTGTGGTGCGCCGGCACCGCTGGCTCGACCCGGTCTCCCGGCCGGGACGGGGCGGCACCGGCCGCTACCTGGTCGAGGCGCACTTCGACGCGCGGCCGGTGGAGACCGCCGGCGGGACGGTGATGGACCTGACCGTGCGCGTCTGGTACGGCGACGCGCCCGCCACCACCGCGGACACGGTGCACGCGTCCGCGCGGGACGGCGTGCGGCGATACCTGAACGAGCCCGGCTACCGGCTGCCCGGCAACGGCGAGCTGCTGCACGTGACGCTCGAGCGCGCGACCTCGCCCGAGGACGCGCACCTCGTCGTCGACCTGGTCGGCGGTGGCACCCGCATGCACCAGCACGCCTGGCACGCGGACGCGGACCCGGTCATCTACGCGCACGAGATCGGTCACCGGCTCGGCCTGCGTGACGAGAATCGGGACAGCACCGCCCCGCACCGCCCGCACGTGGCGGGCAGCCTGATGGGTGACCCGCACAGCGAACCCGACCCGTCCGGCCTGGCCCCGGACGAGGCCGACCAGGTGCGGCTGCTGACCCAGGGCGGGCTGCGTGACCGGCACCTGCACCTGATCGACCGGGTGATCGGCGATCTGACCGTCGCCGACCCGGAGTTCAGGACGACTCCGGCCGTGCCGCCGCGCGCGCCCGGCGACCCGACCGTGCAGCAGCTCGGCGACATGCTGCGACGACGCTGGCGTCCGGGCAACGGCGTGGGCGGGAACGCCGGTGTGGGCGGGGCGCGGACGGCCCGGAGCCTCGGACCGGACTACCTCGGCGTGCGCGGCGCGCCACCGCGCCCGGCCCATATCGGCGGGGTGAACACGACGGGGATGGCCGCGGCACGGCGCGCGTCCTTCTTCGCGCAGGCGCACCTGGGCCACGGCCGGCTCACCGCGCAACCGCGCCCGCGGGAGGACGCGACGACAGTGATCGAGTCGGCCGCCGGGCAGACCCAGCCGAGCCGCCGGTTCGGCACGTGGCTGCCGAAGCCGGTCCGCATCCCGCGGCTGTCCCACTCGATCTGGCTTGGCGGGCCGCTCGGGAACACGGGTGCGGCGCTCGAGTTCCGGCAGAACCTGGAGCAGACCCGGCAGAACTCCCGCTTCGACGTGGTGCTCTGGACGGACGTCACCCGCGAGCAGATCGTCGCGGCCCGGCAGAGCCTGCCCGGCACGGACGACGTGCGGAACTTCGTCGAGTGGGCGGACCAGCAGCAGATCCGCCTGATCAACGTGGGCGAGATCTTCCACGCGGAGGCGCCGATGCACCTCCAGGCGCAGTACACGGCCGAGTGGTCGCGCGGCGTGAAGTCCGCGTACGGGGCGGCAAGCGACATTCTCCGGGCGGAGGTGCTGCACCGGTTCGGCGGCGTCTACACAGACGGCGACAACACGCTCAACGGCGACCTCGACGCGGCCGTGCAACAGGTGGTGGACAGCGACAGCGGCCTGGCGATCGGCGCGGAGAGCACCACCGTGCCGGGCGCGGTCGGCCGGAACAGCAACGCGGTGCTCGTCACGCCGGCCTCGCACCCGAGCATCCGCGCCTACCTGGACGCGATTTCGCAGAACTACACCCGGGGCATGGAGGAGAACCAGTTCTTCGCCGCGGCGGGCACCGAGACCACGGCGCCGGACACGGTCACGGCGTACACCAGGGAGACCATGAAGCAGGACGTGGTCTTCCGCACCGGGCCGTCCCGCTCGCTGTTCCGGCAGCTGGCGACCGCGCTCGGTGTCGGCACTACGTCCGGCCTGCCGCGGGTGCCGGCGGATCTCTACACGGTCACGTTCTCGAACACCTGGCTTGCGGACACCCCGCCGGTGTCACGCCCGCACACGGCGGAGCAGACCCGGCAGCTCGTCACGCAGGTCACTTCCGCGCTGCTGTTCCGCCTGCACGCGGAGGGCGGCACGCTCAACCTCGCCCAGGTGCGCGACCAGGTCGACGTGCACCACGATCCGGCGCTGATCTGGACGTCGGTGCTTACCTTCCTCGCGGCACAGCCGGAGGTACGGGCGCGGGTGCAGGCCATCACCACCACGATGACCGGCCCGAACGCGCCGGTCCGGCCGCCGTTGACGCTGCCGCCGGCGGTAGAGGCGCTGATCCAGGACACGGTTCCGGCGCCCAGAGCGATCGCCGGGGTCCGCTGGGCCACGCTCCGCGACCCGGCCACCGTGGCACCGACCGCCGTGCCGCCGCCCGCGCCGCTTTCCGGGCCGCCACCGGAGCAGCTCATCATGCCGCCGCACGCGCCGGAGTCAGCGCCGCCGCCTGTGCCGTCATCGCCGGATGGCGCGTCGCCGGACGCGCCCGCGCCCGTCGTACCACCGTCGGCACCGGCAGTGCAGCTGCCGAAGACCGAGGCGCCGCTGGTCTCCGCGCCCGCGGACGGCGCCTGCCTGCTCTACTCCACGCTTGTCAGCGACCCCGCACTGGTCCTCGCCACGCTCCGGTCGCAGCTACCCGGACACCGCCTGCTGCATGACCCGGCCATGGTGGAATGGCTCAGCGACCCGGCGCGCGTTCGCGCCGACGTGGGCTACGCCGCCGCGAACCTCTCCACGCACGCCTGGCCGGTCCCCGCCGCGTCTCCGGCCGCCCGGGCCGCGAACGCGCTCGCCGACCTGGTAGCCCACCGGCTGCGGGACGACGCCGGGCTGCCCGCCGAGGTGGTAGCGGCCCGGCACATGCTTGCCGAGACATTCGGTCACGACGGCCGGGACACCCCGCGCGACGAGCTGCTCGCCGAGGTGCGCCGACTCGGCGAGGACCGGGTGACCGACGCGTCGCTGCTTGACGCGGACACGCTGCGGCAGAAGTACGCCGACGTGCGCCTGCGCGAGCTTCGCACCCGCAACCCGTGGGCGAGCGAGCTGGACGTGCAGCTGGAGGCCGCGTTCGGCCTGACGCTTCAGGAACAGCTGGACCACCTCGCGGCGTACAGCGAGCCGATCGCGCTCGACACGCTCGCCGACGACCGGCTGGCCGCGGAGCTGACCACCCGCCGGGCCGCGGCCGGGGAGCCGCTGACCGCCAGCGAACTGGACAGCCTGGAGGGCGCGGTGCGCGCCTGGCCGGCCAGCTGGGACACCGCGGTCGGCGAGTCGTTCCCGGCGCTCGTCGCGCATACGCTCGGCGTGCGCATGCAGCTCTTCGACAGGGAGAGCCGGGACCGGTCGGCGATGTTCGGCGTGGAGGACGCGCCGCCGCTCGTGTTGTTCCACAACGGCGCCGACCACTTCGACGGCAGCGCGGAGCCGGGCACCGCGCTGCCCCGGGCCGCCGCGGCCGATCTGGACGCCGACTACGGGCCCCCGGCCGATCCGCCGCCGGTCGCGGACGACACCGACCTGGTGCTGAACCCGCTCTGGTACCCGCTGGAGTCGTTCCCCGCCGCGGCGCTGCGCCCCGGACGCCGGCAGGACTGGCGGTACGTGGTCACCGAGGGCGGGCAGATCTTCGTCGGCGCGGCAGAGGTCGGCGCCGCGCTGCGCGACCGGGACTGGCAGCGGCTGCTGACCGGCATGCAGCGCGCCGACCCGGACCTGACCATGACCGAGCTGCGCGAACAGCTCGCCGGGGACTCGCTTATCGCCGCGGACTTCGACGCGACCGGCGGGCTGCGGACCCGCCCCGGCCGGACCGCCGGCGATCTGCGCTGGAACGGCAGGCAGAACAGGTGGGAGGTGTCCGGCGGATCCCGGGACACGGCCACCCGGGTGTCGCAGCGGTTCACGGCTCAACTCGGCACAAGCGTGGCGGTCGCGGAGATCGCCGACGGGCGTACCCGCGTCGATTTCGCCGAGGGATCGTCCAACCTGGACCAGGCGGGCCGCCGGCGGGTCGAGGAGCTGGTCGAGGTCGCGGTCCGGGAGGCGGAGCGCAACTGGTCGGCGGCCGTGCCCCGGCCGATCGTGATCCGGGTCGAGGGCGGCGCCAACGCGTTCTTCTCACTTCGCGCCGGGCAGGCCCGCGCGGACCGGATCCGGCAGGTCGCCGAGGAGACGCTGTCCCGGCAACTGGCCGCGCGCGGCATTCCGCGTGCGATGGTCACGGTCCGGGCAAGCTCGCGCGGTGACGGGCCGTCGCTCGCGCCGCACCTGCCCCGCCGCGGCCCGGCCCGGGGTGCGGACCGGCGGCAGGCCGCGCTCTGGATCCAGCAGGGCCCGCCGGTCGCCGCCGACTCGACGCTCGCCGCCGTGCGTGAGGCGCTGCGCGGCGACGGCACGCTGACCACGCTGACCCGGGACCCGGACGGCGGCTGGCTGGCCGGCGGGCGGCGGCTGGACATCGCGCCGGCACCGGGCCGTACCGACGGGTTGATGCTGCTCACGGCCGCCGAGCGGACGCTGCTGGACGCCCACGCGCTGCGGTCGGCGTCGGTGCCGGTGATCGTGCACGCCGCCGGGCGGCACGTGCTGGTGCCGGTCACCGCGCCGGACGGCAGCCGCATGCAGGCCCGGCTCACACCTGAGCAGCTCGCCGAGATCATCGCGGACCGGACGCCAGGTGACGCGACGATCGCGCTGCTCTCCTGCGCGACCGCGTCAGTGGAGAGCGGCTTCGCCCGCCGGCTGGCCGCCGCGACCGGCCGTGACGTGATCAGCCCGCAGGGCGACCTGGTGGCAGGCGCGCCCGGCTCCCCGGCCCCGATCACCGTGGACGGGCGCCCGTGGCTGCTCTTCACGCCGGATGCCGACGACGGCTGGGACCTGCTCAACGACATTGAGGCCTTCGACGGGTACGAGGCCCGCGCGCCCCGCCCCGGTGAGACCCGGGGCGGCGTGCGCCTGGGCCGGCACGTGGACGCGGCCCGCGCGGTCCTGGCCGCCGCCGGAGCGCACCCGGAGGTGGACGGCGAGGTCGAGACCCTTATCGACGACCTGCGCACGCCGTCCGCCAACCGGTCCCGCACGGATCACTTGGCGCGCCTGGCCGCCACCTACCGCACCCACCGGGACGTGCAGGCCATCCGGCGGTACGCGGAAGTCCTCCACCGGATGACCGCGTTCGAGACGGACCTGGCCCGGGAGTTCGGCGAGTCCCTGCTCCCGTCGATCGCCGACGACCTCCGCGGCGCCTTCGCGGACGCCCGGGTCGCGACCGAGATCATCGCGCTCGACACGCATTTGACGATGCGCCGCGCGGACGCGGACAGCGCGATCCGTGACCTCGCGGTGCGGGGCGGCACGCCGGAGGCGATGGAGGCGGCCGCCGTCGAGGCCGGGCTGCTGCCGGACCCCGCCGACGCGCACGCGTGGGACGGCGCGGCGGAGTCGCTGCGGCTGTTCCTGACCGCCGGCCTGGTGACCGAGGCGCTGCCGGCGGATGTCCCGGCGGAGTTGCAGCCGACGCTGTCCGACGTGTTGCTGCCACCGCTTCCGGTCCTGCCGTCCGAGTTCGACCCGGACGAGGCCCGCTCGATCACCGACACCGAGTCCGGCAGCGATTCGGACTCCGATGTGGACTTCGACGAGGGCCCGCCGCCGCCCGCGCTGCGCGGCGACCCGGCGATCGTGTACCCGCCGGCCGGATCCAGGCTGCCGAGCGTGGAGATCGCCATCGAGACCCGGGCCGCGCTGCATCGTCTGGACCGCGTCTTCGCACCCCGCGCCCGCCGGGCCGCGCAGGCCGCCACCGAGGCCCGGCGGGCGCTCGACGACCGCGCCCGGATCGTCACCGCCGACGACGCGCTCGCGCTCGGGCAGCGCCGCGACACCGCGGCCGAGGAACTGACCGCCCGCACCGCAGTGCTTGACGATGCACAGCGGGCGCACACCGTGACCGCCGAGACGCTCGCGGCGGCGGAGACCGCGCTCGCCGAGGCGGACGAGGCCGTGGCCGTGCTCGTGGACGTGTCGGCTCTCGACGCCGACCTGGAGTCGGCGGTCACGCGCCTGCGCCAGATCGCCGAGGAACGCGAGGCCGTGGAGAAGCGGCAGGTGGAGGTCCGTGACGGCCTCCTCGCGGACGGCCTCGACGCCGACGGCCGGACGGCGCTGATCGCCGAGCGCAACGGCCTGCTGCGCCGTCACGCCCTGCTCGGCGCCGAACGGATCACGCTCGAACGGAAGGAGACAGTGCTGCGGACCGTGCGCATCCAGCGCGGCCGTGACCTCGACGCCGCCGTGGCGTACGCGGAGCACCTGCGCGCGGACTGGGACATGCTCCACACCGAGACGACAGGCCTGCAGGCGCTGCTGGACCAGGCGCGGGCCGGCCGGGACGACGCCCACCAGACCTTCGCCGACCTCGACCGGCAGGTCCGGGCACTGGACCGGGCGCTTGCCGAGGTGCGCGCGGAGTCGGAGCGAGCCGACCGCCACGCCCGGGACGAGGCCGCCCGGGCCCGGGAAGCACGCCGGGCGCTCGCCGAGTGGCGGGCCTACGCGGGCCGGACGCCTGATCTGACGGTCTTCGGCCCCCGCACCGGCGAGGCCGGACAGCACAGCCACCTCGGCTACAGCCACGAACGGTTCCTCTCCGAGGAGACCGCGGCGGACGTGCGGGCGCTCGTCGAACGCGCGGCCGCCCCGCACACCCGCTGGACCGAGCGGCCGGACATCCAGGCGGACATCGCGCGGCTGACCACTGCCGAGGCGCTGCGCGGCGACCTGCCGTCGGAGACCGGCACGCACGGATCCACCCACATCGCCGGAACCGGCCCGGACGCGCTGCGGATCACGCTGCACGCCACGCTCACCCGCGTCGAGGAACGGGACCTGCTGCCCGCCACACCGCCGCACGCGGTCAGCCAGGGCGAGAACCGCAAGTTCCAGGACGTGGCGGTACGCCACGGCACGTCCGGCGCGAACTACCGGAACCTGCCGGTGCCGGTACAGCACTTCGCCGGGCTCGGCGCGGAGAACGCGGCCCGGGTCATGAACATCTCCGTCGTACCCCGCGTCACGCACAACCAGCAGCAGCGCGCCGTCACCACCGAGGTCGGGTCCGCGCACGGCATGCTCGAGAAGCTTCGCGAGCCCGGATACGGCCACCTGTACACGGTGGAATGGTCGGTGACTGTCACACCACTGACCGGGACCGGCGGCACGCCGAGCCCGGAGACAGTCACCGGCCCGGTCACTGTGTTCTTCCCGGAGCACATCGCGATCCCGGACCCGCCCGACGACCCGGAGACGTTACCGACGCCGCAGCAGCTGCGCGACTATCCGATGGCGCTCGACGCGCTGCACGACCCGGGCGAGACCGGGCCGCGCGTGCTGCGGGAACTGGCCGGGCTGACCCGGGCCACACTCGGTGAGCAGGCACAGCGGACCGTGCTCGACTTCGCCTCGCACGGCAACCTGCACGCGAACCTGCCGATGCTGCGCACCGACGGGCTGCTCTCCGACCCGATCTCCGACGCGGACGGCAACCCGATCGGCGTGCTCCGCCTGCGGATGACTGTCGTCCCGGACGCGCACAGCCGGGTGGTCACCCGGTCGAAGAACAACTCGCTCGAGTTCATCGACGAGTCAGCGATCGCCGAGGGCGGCACGTTCCGGCTGCAGAACGCGGGCGATCTGCCGCTGACCGGCGGCGTCACGATGACCACCGCCACACCCGAACAGACGCTCAAGTCCGGCACGTTCTGGGGCGGCAACCTCTCCGCGACGCTCGGCCGCGGCGGCGGCGTCGCACACGGCGCGGACACTGTCGCGGACTCCTACATCGGCCGCGGCTTCCGGTCCGGCGAGGACCACCACACCGGCGGGCCGCGCGCGGCAACAGTCGCGGACGTCGGCGTGCGGTGGACGCTCGAACTGCTCACCGCGTCCGGCGCCGACCCCACGCCGGCCACCTGGGACGGCGCCGCGGACGGTCACGGCGCCCGCGTCCGCTGGCTCGACTACGAGCTCGCCGGCCCGGACCCCGGCCTGCACCCGCCGGCCGGCATCGTCGACGGTGACGGGCCCGGCATGGCCGTGTTCCGCAACTTCGACGCGGGCACCGCGGACGGCGCGCTCACCACCTACCTGCGCGAACACGGATATCTGCCGCGGGCCGGCACCGGTGACGACCTCCAGCTGCGCAACCTGCACCGGCTGCGGCTCGTCACGTCCGGCACGTTCCGGTCCGTGACGCTCGGCCAGCTGCGCGGCGAGGGCAACTGGGTCACGTTCGACAAGACCACCCCGGCCGGCGTACAGCGGATCGCGGTCCGGTTCGTCATCCCCGGCCCGGCCACCGCCACCCATCGGGGCAGCACCAGCGGCATCGGCATGCTCATGTCCGCGGACTCGTTCTTCCGGATGGGCGCGGTCCGGTCCGTGTTCAGGTCGATGCGTGCCTCACTCGACGGCGCGCTCAACATCCCGCTCCGCTCCTGGTGGCCGTCGTCGCCGCTGAGCAACCTGACGATCAGCGGCACCCCGCACGGCCGGACCCTGCAGGACACCATAACGGCCGCGAACACGCAGGTCGTGGCGCATCAGACGCTCGTCGACACGGAGGAGGCGATCCACCGGTTCGACCTGGACATGACCATGGACATCGAGGTGTACGGCGAGAGCGACACAGTACCCGGCTGGGCGCACCGCGACGAGGCGGTCTCGGTCGAGGCCTGGGTGCCCGACATGCGCGTCACCGACACCGCACCGGCCCCGCGCGCCCCGCTCACCTCCCGCCCCGTGACCGACGGTGACCTGCAACTGCTCACGCACGCGCCGACCATCCCGCGCCTCGGCGGCATCACCTCGGTCCGCGGCAGCGCCGCGCTCAACACCATGCTCGGCGGGCTGGCACACGACCAGTTCGCGACATGGGCGAGCCGGGCACTGCCGTCGCTGATCGGCGGCCGGTGGCCCACGCTTATCGGCGCGAACCCGGGCCTGCCCGCGAGCGCGTCCGCGCAGGCCCGGCGCGCGCTGGCAAGCGAGGAACGGCAACTCGGCGAGATCGCCACCGCGCTGAGCAGCGCGGTCGTCTCCGAGAACGTGTTCCAGCCCGGGATGGCCTCCGACGCGGAAGGCCGGTTCGAGGTGCAGGCGTACATCTCCGGAACCCCGGTCTACGTCCCCCCGCGCACCACCGAGGCGCACACCGCGTACGTGGAGGACGGCCACTCCCGCATCGGGGCCAGCACGTTCACCCGGACCGACGAGGACGCCACCGACCGGGCGATCGCGCCGAGCCTGGCGCACCCGCTCGCCACGCCCGCGCTGACGGTCCGGCGTACCGTCCGCGAGCGGGACATCGACACGTCAGTGCTCTCCGGCCGCGACTACCGGGTCAACAACTACTCCGCCGAGGTGCACACGATCCGGATCCCGATCACCATGATCGGCGCGTTCACCGGAAGCGCCCGTAACGTCGTCAGCAGCATCGCCGCACTGCCCTCGAACACCGACCTCGGACGACAGTGGAACCTCGCACCGGAGAACGAGTCCCGGGCCGCCCTCGACGTACCGGACGGGATCGAGGTGGTGGTAAGCGTCATGGACCTGGCCGCGATCCAGGACGCGCTGGAGACGACCTGGCCGCGGACCACCGACCTGACCGCGATCACCGCCGCCGACGGGCAGCCGCACCCGTGGGCCACCCCGGGCGAGTTCATCCGCGGCCTCCCGGCGGACCTCGCCGCGCAGGTCGCCGAGGCCCGCACACTGCTGCCCCCGCCGCCCGGCGCGACACCCTTGGCCACCGCAGCCCCGGTCTACCCGCCGCGCCGGATCGCCGAACGCCGCGGCCTCGGCACCGCCTCCGTCATCGACGTGACCGCGCCACCCCGCCGGGGTCTCTACCTGTCCGCGCTTGACAGCCTGGAACGCGCGGTACCCGGCATCACCCGGCCCGGCCACAACAGCTACGGCCCGCAGGTGCTCGCCTGGCTGGCCAAACGCACCTCGGTGAACGGCCTCTCCAGCGTCATCGCCCGGTACTTCAGCTCCGGGACCACCGGCGCGCACGCGGTCATCGACAGGTACACGATCCCGACCACGCACAACGGCGGCGCGGTCATGGTCACGGTAAGCGTGCTCGCCCGGCAGATCCAGGACCAGAACCAGAACGACATCTTCGGGTACGGCCAGACCGGCGCCGGGCTCGAGACGCACGGCATGGACGTCGGCACCCGCACCCGGGGCGTCCAGCGCGCCCGGGACTGGACCGCGCGCCTCGGCGGGCCGATCACCGCACCCGCGGACTCCACCGGGCGGGTGCGCACGGCCGGCGCCGTCGGCACGCTCGACGGGCAGAGCCAGCGCACCCGTGGCGTCGCACGGTCGGCCCGCACGGAGACCCGGTCGGTGGCGAAGTCGTCCGGGGACCTGGCGCGCGCGGCGTACCCGCTTGAGCTCGCGGTCGACGTGGACGTCGTACCGCTGAAGGACTGGATCCTCGCCTGGATCGTCCCGGCCGCGTTCGCGGGCCTGAAGACCCAATGGGACGCGATGCTCGACCGCCCCCGCCCGGAGCGGCAATGGCTGCCCGGACGCGCGGTCATCGAGTTCGAAACGTCGGAGGGCACGCCGCATCCGCTCGCCGCCGACGGCCCCGGCCAGGTCACCCCGGCCGCGATCCTCACCGGCGACGGCCCGCACGACGTGCACGGCATCGCCGTCGGCACACCGCCGCCCGGGACGTTCACGCTTGACCAGATGCGCGCGCTGCACCCGTCCGGCGGCCTGCGGCCCGGCTTACGGGTCAACTGGTTCAGCGGCACGACGCTGCTGCCGGACGCGGCCGGCCGGGTGCTGCCCGGCTTCGACCCGGTGGAGCTTGCCGACTTCCTCGGCGGCGAGACCGGCGGCGGCAACACGCACGCGCTGCTCACCGAGGGCGGCGTCACGCACACGTTCCTGAACACGTCGCTCGGCCCGCAGTTCCCCGGCACGCTCTCCGTGCGCACGATCGCGGCCTCGCCGTGGCGGACCGCCGAGGACCTGCACACCGGGCCGGACGCCGCACCGTTCACGATCGGCGAGAACACGCCGTCGGTGCTCGAGGAGTTCCACGTCACCGGCGCGACGACCAGCACGTTCACCCGGCAGGAGCGGCGGCTCACGCTCGGCTTCGCGCCACTGGTGTCGATCAACTCGGCGCCGCGGCAGACCCCGACCGAGGGCGACGACCCGCTCCACGGCGTCGCGCCGCACGAGCAGCACTACACGAACCTGACCATCCTCGGCGTCTCGTTCATCGGCTCCTCGGCCCGCGAGGCCGGCTCCTCACAGCGATGGGTGGACCTGCGCGCCAAACGGATCGCACCCGCGAAGAAGGGCGACGGCACCGCCGAGACCCACCCGGTCGTCACCCGCTCCCGTGACGTGCTCCTCGAGGTGACCGGCGAGTCCCCGAGCCTGGCCGACATGGTCAGACGCGCCGGGATCTCGGTGCGCGGCGCGATCGGCGAGACCGCGCGCTGGGTCGGCGACCGCCGCCTGCCGCTGGTTGACGGCGTGGCCCGCACGGTCAGCGGCTGGGCGGACGCCGACGGCACGGCCACGGACCTGCCGGTACAGAGGCGGACGGTGCTCGTCGCGGCCACGGTCGAGGCCCGCATCCCCCGCGACGACGCGACACCGAGCGAGCCGGTCCCGGCCGGACTCCACCTGCGAGGCGCCGATGACCCCGCCGTACCGGCCGAGCGCGACCCGATCGAGGGCTGGACGATCGTCTCCGGGCGGGGACAGGACGCGGCGGGTGTGCCACTTGCCGGCGGCCGGACCGCCGCGGAGGTGCTGACCGCGCTGGACCAGGCCGGGGTGGCCCGGGACACCGGCGTCGTGCTGGCCGGCGCGAGCCCTGCTATGGCCCGCGCGCTCTCCCGGCTGCGTACCGGCCCGGTGCTGGTCACCGAGGCCCCGATCGGCGCCGAGCAGCTGACCGGCGACCGGCTCGCGGCCACGCTCGGCGCGGAGGCGACCTGGACCGCCTACCGCGACGGCGAGCCCGAGCAGACCCGGACCGCGAACCTGACCGACGCGATCGCGGCGCTCACCCCGGAGGCGGACGAGCACGCCGTTATGGCACTCACCGCGGAGGGGGACGAGCAGGCGCTCACCCCGGAAGGGGGCGATCGCGCCGCCGGGGTGCCGGACCGTACCGGATGGACGCCTGTCGGCGAACCGGAACCCGTCGACATGCTGCTGCGCGAACACCCCCGCCTGACCTCGATCAACGACGGCGGCGACGACCCGGCCAACTGCGTGCTGGCCGCGATCGCTGTCGAGATGCAGATCCGCGACCGTGACCGGGAGACCTACACGGCGCCGCCCTCGGTCGCCACCGAGGTCGGCGTGCTCGCCTCCTGGGCGGACCGGCCACTTGTCGAGGTGGCCGGCCTGGACACCGTCGCGGACGCGCTCACCGAGATCGGCGCACGCGGCGTGGTCGTGGTCAACGGCCGCCGCGGCGAGGTGGCGCACGCGTTCAACGCGATCCGGGTCGCACCCGGGCCGCACGGCGTGGCGTTCTTCGACGGGCAGAGCGGCGAGCGGGCCACCGCGCCGGCCGCCCCGGCCCGCGTCCGATTCCTGCCCACCACGGACGGCGTCGACCTGACCCGGCTGGAGCGCACGCCCGCACCCGCCGACCCGCAGTCCGGCGAGGACGTGGCCGGGATGAAGCGCCGCGCATCGCAGACGGATACCGACGAAGCGAACCGGAAGCAAGCCCGTGGCTCCGCACCGGTGGCGGCGTCGCTGCGCGACCACACCACGCTCTGGCAGCAGGCACACGCCTCGGTGGTGGCGGACCTCAACGCGGGCGCCGCCGGCCGGGCCTCTGACACACACGTCAAGACCGTGATGACGGCCGCGATGCTGTTCAAATCGCACAACGCCTCGTTCATGCCGCTCGACCTGGAGGCGTCGAACCCCCGCCAGATCAACCCGTACGACCTGCGCAACCCGGACCTCTACTACCGTTCGCAGGACAAGAGCTCCACGCTTGGCATCGCCAAGAAGGTGGGAACGGCAGGCCGGCCGGACACCGTGATCGACGAGGTGTTCGGCGACGCGCTGCGGAGCCGGGGCAACGCGCAGGTGCCGTCAGCCACCGGATCGGGCGCCGGTCCGCTGCGGGGGTCCGCCGGTCTGCGCCCCACCAACAGCGCGCTTGTCGGCAATCTGATCACCACGGACGGGTTCCGTAACCACGGCAACCCGCTCGGCGTGGGCGGCGCGCCCGGTCCGGGAACCGTCACCGCACAGAACATGCGGGACGCACTCGACGGCCTGGGGGCGCTTCTGCGCGACACGGGCATCGGCCGGAACATCGCGCCGGACCACACGTTCGTCGACCACCGGATGCAGCGCTCCCGGAACATCGCCACGTCCCTCGCCGATCGGCTTTCTGACGGGCTGACAAACATCACCGTCGCGCACAACGGCCGGAACCCGAACCTCACCATCGAGCTGACCGCGCTGCGGTCCGTCGACGTCATCGGAACCGGGCTGGACAAGACCCGGGTGGTCGAATGGCTCCAGGTCTACCTCGCCGGGCTCACCACACAGATGGCGGCTGCGGCCGGCCTGCCGTTGCCGCTGCAGATCCGGCAGAGCTTCGGCTTCATAGACTCGACAGTGGCCGACACCGGCCCGTCGATCCGATTCTCCCCTGGCGGCGAGCCACCGGAGTTCATGCTCGTCGTGGAGGCGGCGATCCGGCGGCTGGACCGCGACCTTCCCACGCTCACCGCGGATCTGGAAAACAAACAGAAGCGGACGCTGCGCAACAACGGTACGTGGAACCTGGCCGCAGGCGACAAGAAGTACCTCGGCTGGGCCGCCGCGGTCGTCGCCGCGAACGGCCCGAACCCGCTGAGCACGTTCGTCTCCTGGATCAGCACGACGAAGGGCGACAAATTCCTTGGCGAGCGGCAGGACCAGAACGTCCTGCGCGATCCGCGCACCAGGAAGCTCGACGAGGCCCGCACCCAGGCGCTCCGGACGATGCGGGACAGCGCCGCAGCACCCGCGGAGCAGGGCGACGTCATCGCTTCCCTGCGCCTGGCGGTGGCGCAGGCCGCGGCCGAGGACACACGGCTCCCGGTCCAGGACGATCTCGACAACGCGATCGTCTTCACCGGCCTGCTGCTTGAGCAGTACGCGGACCTGCCCGGCGGCCCACCCGTGTTCGGGGCCACGGCCCGGTTCGCGGTCGACCTGGTCAACGCCGCGACCACCCGGGCCGCGGTCGCGCTCGACGAGTCCGGCGCGCAGACGCCGCACGATCGGGCGCTGCGGCACCTTGAGCTGCGCAACGCGGCCGAGGACCTGATCGACGCGGGCACACTCCTGGCAGCGGTCCTTGACGCGTACCCCGCCCGCCGGCCGGACGAGGAGAGCACCGCGGCGGTACGGCGGCTCACCGGCAACAACCGGGCCACAGTGCACTACACCTCCAGCGGCATGCAGGCCATCCACGCGGCAGTGCTCACGTCGACCGCGCCCGCCACCGACCTGCTTGTCGACGCGGACGCCTACTTCGAGGCGGCCGAGAAGTCGAAGGGGATCATCGAGCGGAAGGGCGAGATGACGTACACCCGGGTCCGGGTGTCCGACACCGCGCCGCTCGCCACCACGATTTCCGCGCTGCCTGCGGGCACGCAGCCCGGCGCCGGCACGACTCCCGTGCCGGCGACAGGTGTACACGACATGCGGGTGATCGACACCACCACCTACGGCGACCCGCTCGGCCTGGAGGCGCTGCGCGACTCGGACGCACTGCGTGCCGCCGGCACCGGCCAGCGCATCGCGGTCGTCGCAAGCCTGCTGAAGTACTACCAGCTCGGCGCGGACCAGGCGGCACAGGGAGTGATCGTCGATCTGGACCCGGTCAAGGACGCGACCCCGCCGGTCCCGGCCATGGTGCCGAACGTGCGGCAGTTCCTGTCCATGCTCAACGACCTGCGCGCGGCCGACTCGATCCGGTTCGACGAGAGCATCCAGCCGTACCTGCCCGCGATAAGCGAATTCGTGTTCGGCGACGCGGCGGTCCCGGGCGACTCCGCGTTCCCGGCGGACCAGGCGTCGGCCGAGAACGAGGCCACCCGTACCGACGTGATCGCCCTGCTGTCGCTGTTGGACGGGCTCGGCGTCGCCGAGGAGACGATCCGGGCCGTCCTGACGCACGCCGGGCCCGGTCAGGTGACGTTCTCACACGCCGCCTACCAGTCCGCGCTCCACGACCGTCTCGACGCGCTTCTGCACGCGATGGGCCGGCCCGCGCTGCCCCGGCCGTCCACCGCACAGCCGGCGGTCACGGTCGAGGCCGCCACGATCGACGATCTGATCGCCAGGTCCCTGGTCTACGGCGAGGACTCGGACACCGAGATGGAGGACGCCGCCGCGGGTGTCGCGGACCGGCCCGGCTGGCAGCCGATCGGCTCCCCGGACGCGGTCGCCCGGCTCGTCGCGGAGAATCCACGGCTGCCGCAGGTCAACGCGCCTCGTGACGAGGGCGGCGAATACCTGACCAACTGCGTGTTCGCCTCGATCGCCACCGCCCACACGCTTCTGGAGCCGGACGGCGTCCGGTACCTGGCGCTGCCCTCGGCCGCCACCGACGTGTCCCTGCTCGCGGACTGGGCCGGCACCCCGCTGCGGGAACTGCCCGGCGACGGTCTCGTCCCGGCGCTCGACGCGGCGCTGACCACAGTCGGCGCGCACGGCGTGCTTGTCCTCAACGGACGCGCCGGCGGGCCCGCCCATGCGATCACCGTGGCCCGGGTCGCGCCCGGCCCGGACGGCCTCGCGTTCTACGACGGCCAGTCCGGCCGGCAGGCCACCGCGCCGGCCGGCCCGGCCCGGATCCGCTTCCTGCCGGTCACCGCCGGCATCGACCTGGCCGCGCTCGGCGATGTGGCGGCGGGGGAGGCCCGGGACACGGCCGGCATGTACCAGAACACGGCCGGCCCGCGAGGGCTGCAACGCACGGCGTCGGCGGCCTTCAGCGACGACGGCGATCCGCGCGACACCCAGCGGCTCCGCCAGGGCAGCCCGGCCACCACCTCCGACATGGACGTCGACCAGGATCCCGCCGCTGATCCCTGGCCGGAGTCCGCCACCGAAGAGGAGATGGCGGAGACCTATCGCCTGGAGGAGCACGGCGCGTTGTCCCGGACGGCGATCGCGGCCGCCGCCGCCGACCTCCGGAGCATCCCGCCGGTCACCGGTGGGCGGCTGGACGAGCGGGTCAAGACCGTCCTGGTGGCGGCGATGGCGTTCAAGGCGCACAACGCGTCGTTCATCCCGCTGGACGTCCAGTCCGCGGAACGTCGGCAGGTGCAGGCGCTCGAGTATCCGGTCGCGGACAAGTACTGGCGGTCGCAGGCACACCACCCGATCGCGAAGACCGCGTCCGCAGCCACGCCGCTCTCCGACCCCGACAAGAAGATGGATCAGGCTTTCCTGGCGGAGATGAAGAGGCGCGGCGATGCCGGCCAGCTGAAGGAGCCCGGCACCCAGCGCGGCACCGGCGCACGCCCGAACAACCTCCGGGTGCTCGCCGAGGTCAACCGGAAGCAGTTCCTCGCCTTCGCCGAGAAGGTCGGCGACCAGGAGCCTGTTCCGGCGCCGGACCCGGGCACGCTCGACATCGTCGCCCGCGGGCAGGCGCTGACCGAGGCGCTCGCCCACCTGGTGGCCGTCACCACGCCGGCCCTCACCTCGGGCGGGGCGTCTACCGACGGCATGTCCTACATCGACCGCCGGGTCGCTTACTCCCGCGCGGTCGCCACGGAGCTCAACCGCCGGTTCGCGGAAGGGCCGGATCTGACGAGCGTGCGCGTCCGGGACAACGGCCCGAACCCGAACGTCTCGGTCTACCTGCACACCCTCGACAGGTACACCGAGGCACGCGACACGCGGATCGCCGAGCGGCAGGCGGAGATCAAGGCAGACAAACTCGACAACGCGGTGAGGATCAAGAAGAAGGACTGGGCCGACCTGGACCGGATGTCCGAGTGGCTGCAGGTCTACCTCGCCGGCCTGACCACCTCGATGGCGGCCGCGGCCGGTGTGCCGCTGCCGCTGCAGATCCGGCAGAGCTTCGGCTTCGTCGACTCGACTGTCGCGGACACCGGCAGCTCGATCCGGTTCTCCCCGGGCAGCGAGCCGCCGGAGTTCGTGGCGATCTTCGAGGCCGCGGTGCGCCGACTCGACACGGAGCTGCCCGCGCTGCTCGACCGGCTCACCCCGATCGCTGACGTGCCGAACGGCCCGGACGACTTCAACGCGTACGGCGCGTGGCACTCGGACAGCGGCGACAAGAAGTACGCCGGCTGGGCCAAGGCGGTCACGCTCACCGCCGGGCCCGGCGACGGCAACACGCTGATGCAGTTCCTCACCTGGGTCACCGGCAACAAGACCGAGGACCTGTTCGGCAGGACCGACCGCATGTCCCAGTTGGCCGGCCTGCTCGACGACGCCGCGACCGCGCTCGGCGACGCACCGGTGACCTACGCGGACGAGGCCGCCCGCCAGACGTTGTGGGACGCCGCGGCGGCGGCGGGCACGGCCGGGCTGCCGGTCGTCGACCATCTGGACGACGCCGCCATGGTGGCCGGCAACCTGCTGCGCACCGCGGTCGAGTCCGGGGCGGCCGCCTTCACCGTCCGCGCCAACGAGTTCCCCAGAACCGTCGCATTCGCCCTGGACCAGCTCGAGACGGTCGTAGAGGACGCGACCGCCGCCGCCTACGAACTGGTGAACGGGCCGACCGGGACCTGGGAGCGCGCCGAGGCGCACGTCCGGCTGCGGAACGCCGCCGAGGACCTCATCGACCTGACGATCCTGCTCGGTGCCGCCGCCTACGTCGATCCCGGCCGGCAGCCTGCCGATTTCGCCACCCGGCTGGTCCGGAACGTGCTCGGGCCGCAGAGCCGGGCGGAGGTGCGCTTCCACGACAGCGGGATGCAGGCGATTAACGCCGCGATGCTCGCCGCGCCGGCCCGGAAGCCGTTCGTGGAGGCCGACCCCGACGTCTACTTCGAGGTCCCGATGTACACCGCGAAGATCTTTCAGGGCGACGGTACGACCGTCCGGATCTCCGACGCCGCGCCGCTCGACATCGCGCCACCCGCGACCGGCCCGGCTCGCGACGTGCTGGCGCAGGCGGTCGAGGAGGAGGTGTGGGTCGTCGACCTGACCGCGGCCGGTGACGTCTTCAACCCGGGCCTGCTGCGACGGGTGGCCGCGCTGGGCCGGCCGAACCGCCGGGTGCTGATCGCCGCCAGCCTGGTGAAGTATTACCAGCTCGGCGCGGACTATCTCGCGCAAGGTGTCGTCATCGACCTCAACCCGCCCGAGCAGCCGCAGCCGTTCGCCGTAGCCGGAAGTGCGACAGTGCCGAACGTCCGCCAGTTCCTGTCGATGCTCGACGACCTGCGCGTCTCCGGCGACATGCGGATCCCGACGGTGCTGCACCGGTACGCCGCCGCCATGATCCGGTTGCTCGACGCCGCCCCGGACAGCCCGGAGCAGGGCCTCGCCGAGGTGCGGCAGTTCCTCCGGAGCCTGGGCGTGGACGAGAAGGAGATCCAGCAGCTCGGCGCGGAGACCGGCGGCGAGACCTATCGGGACAGGCTACGAGCCCTGCTGGATCGCCTGAATAATCCGCGTTGAACTCCGTGACCGTGCTCAACGTCGTGGGGACGTGCATGCGACAGCCGATCCCGAGGCGTACCACCGGATGCTTCTGCGCCTGTCCGGGCGGATGCCTGACGATCTGATCAGCGAGACCCGCCGCTGGCTCGCCGCCGGACTGCTCACCGAGGTGGCGCAGGCCGTCACGTTCGCGGCGCTCACCGGCCGCGTCGCGGTCACCGAGGACGACGCCGCCCTGCTCGTGACCGGCGGCGCCGACCCGGACGCGGTCGCCGGGATCGCACGCGCCACTGTGGATGAACCGAGCCCGTTCGGCGCCGCGCCGGTCGGCCCGGACGTGCTCGCCGACCACGGCGACCGGATGCCGCACTGCCTCGACCTGACCGGCGGATATGACGGGCCGGGCGCGGCCGACGACCTCGACCGCACCGCCGTCGCGGCCGTGACCGGCATGCACGCGGTCGGCGACGCCGAGTCCGGGCGGCCGGTGGCGCTCTGGCGTGGCTGGCGGTACCCCGGCATGATCACCGCCTGGCCACCGCCGAAGCGCGTCTTCCTGCTGCTCGCGGGCGGCACCGGCGCCGCGCGGCTCGCGGCCGGCGCACAGTCGGCGCTTGAGGCGGCGGGGGAGCGGCACCCGCAGGTGGAGGTGTTCGCCGACCCGGACGAGCTGCCCCCCTATCAGCGCACGACGTTCGGGATGGCCGCGCTGCTCTGGGCGGCCGAGCCGGCCGTGCCGGTGCGGGTCGCGCCGATCTTCCCCGGCGAGCAGGCGATCGACGGCATCGCGGCGCCCGGCTTCGGCCCCGATCACCCCACGCTCGACGACGGCGAACGCGCCGCGGTGCTGTCCTATCTGGACTCGGGCGCGCCACTCGTGCTGACCACCGAGCGGGCGCCGGACCTGGTGCGGCCCGAGCGCCACGGCGGCGTCCCGATGAGCTTCCGCACCGACGGCGGGTGGATCTGGGCCGACGCGATCGGTTTCTACCTGCGCGAGTACCACCTGGCCCCGGACCCGGGCCTGCTCGCCGCGATCCGCGCGCACGGCCACCGCACGCCGGCCGTCGGGCCGGTCGCGCTCCATCGCGCGCTCACCGCGCTCTACGCGCTTCCGGAACCCCGCTAGAACCACGATCAAAAGCGTCATCACACGGTACGACAGACGCGTTCAGGAGGACTGAGGATGCACCCGCCCGACCCGCACGGTACGCCGGTACCCGGCGCCGGTCCCGCCGCCGGCGTCCGGTGGCGGCACGTGCGGATCCCCGGCGGCCTGACCCTCCTCCCTCCGCACCGCCTCCGCACCGTGGTCTGGCCGGACCGCCCCACCCCGGCACCCGCCGCCCTCCCGGCATCCGCAGCCCTCCCGGAGGCCGCCGCCGCGGAGGACGACGGTGTGGCACGGGTGGGCGCCGAGACCGCCGCCGGGTGGTCCCTGCTGCCGGAGGGCGCGACGCCCGACCTGATCGGCCATGCCCCGGTCCCCGGCGCCTGGGTGGTCGAGATCGGTATCGGCGCCGGTGGCTTCCGGATGCTCGGCCGCCCCGCCGCGCCCGCAGTCGTGGGCCGTGCCATCCGTGGCGCGTTCCCGGCCCGGCTGCGCCGTTCACGGCCGGTGGTGCTGGTCCCGCACGGCCCGCCGCCCACCGGACGGGCAGCCGACCTCGTCTTCGGCGGCACGGCGGCGGCGCTGGGCCTGCCGGTGATCGTGGCGGACGCGCCGGTCTACCGCACCCGTACCGGGCTTCTGCACACCGCCGGCACGTTCCGCCGCTGGTCCGCGCCCGCAGGTGTCGGCGAACCCGCCGTACCGCTGGGGCAGTGCTTTCCGCCGCTCTTGTTCGTGCCTGCTCCAGCCCGGCCCGCTCGGCACGTCACGCGCGCCGCCACGGTCACACGTCCGCACCCCTCGCTCTACACCCCGGGCCCGCCCGCGCCGCCGGAGGCCATCAGTCCGGCGCCCGTCGTGCTCCCACCGGCGCCGGATCCGTCCGCGGACCTGCCGGCTGCCGCTGATGAGCCGTTGCCGGTGGACTCGCCGACCTCGGCCACCTCCACAGACCCGATCCCGATCGTGATGCCGACGGTGTCCGCCGAGCCGATGCCCGCCACGGAACCACAATCACCCGCTGAGGCGACTGCCGAAGCGGCGCTTGCTGCGGAGGCGGCGCTTGCTGCGGAGGCGGCGCTTGCCGTGGACGCGGCGCTTGCCGTGGACGCGGCGCTTGCCCTCGAGCCGGCGCCCGCCGCTGAGCCGATGCCGCCTGCGGAGCCTGGGCGGCTGTCCGACCTCTTTCCGGAACCGGTCGATCTCGGCCTGCTCGCGCTGCTGGCGCCCGAGCGGTGGCGCACGCCGTCCGGGACCTCCGCCCCTACGCCCACGTTCGCCGAGACGCCGCTGCCCCTCGATGCCGCGTCCGAGACGGCGTGGGACGAGGACGACTCACCTGTCACCACGATCGTGCTGCCGGCCGGCGACCGCCTGGCCGTCGAGTTCGGCGCGCCCGGAGCTGACTACCCCGCGGCGTCCGCACCGGAGCCGAGCGTGCACCTGCCGACGCCTCACCTGCCGGGGCCTCACCTGCCGGGGCCTCACCTGCCGGGGCCTCACCTGCCGGGGCCTCACCTGCCGGGGCCTCACCTGCCGGAATGGAGCGCGCCGCCGCCGGTAACCGCCCCCGCCGAGCCGGTACCCCCGCCGAGGCCGCCCGCGGATCAGCCCGTCTGGCTGGACGCCGGCGATTTCGTGCCCGACGACCGGGCCGCGCTGCGCCGGATCCTCAACGGCAGCTACGACCTGCACAGTCGCCTGGTGATCCGGACGCTGTCCGAGGAGCCCGGCCTGCGCGTCGCCGCGATGACCGCCCCCGACCTGCCCGGCGGCCTGATCGCGGTCCGCGCGTACCACGTCTCCGCCCGCGCCACTGTCAACCGCATGCTGCGCGGCGGCGGCCCGGACGGTGACGCGCTGGTCCTGGCCCGGTGTGCCGCCTACGGCCTCCGTCGTCTCCCGACGCTGTTCGGCCCGGTGTTCCGGGCCGCGCCCGCCGCGCCGCCCGCGCCGTTCCACCCCGGCGACATGCTCGTCGAGCCCGGCTTCCTGGATGTGGTCGCGGCTCCGGCATGGACGCCCGAGACCGGCCGGGAGTTCGTCATCTGGTCGGTCGGCGCCCGGCGCCTCGGCGCGCTCGCGCCCGGCGCCGCGGGGGAGGAGGCGGCGCTCTTCCCGCCGGGCACCCACTTCGAGGTGCTTGCCGTGGACCCGGCCGGGGACGGGCCGGAGCGGATCTTCCTGCGCGAGTTGTCAGGCGGCCGGGCCGATTCGGGGGGTCTGCTTGACCGCCTCCGGGAGGCCTCCGCAGTCCCGCGCGCCCCCGGGTCCGGGACGGCGCCGGCCGACTTGCCCGGCCTCGACCCGTCCGGTCGTTCCTACGATCCCCGTCCGGCCCGTCCGGCTGCCGCGCGCACCAGGGGACTGCGCCGATGACGCACATGACACAGACAGGAGAGTGGTCGCGGTGGTGATCAGCACGATGGTGGCGGTCTCGCAGACGGAGCCGGGTTGCCGGCCCACGATCGGCGCCGCGCTCGCCGTCGCACCGCGGGGCGCGACGGTGGTGGTGCAGCCGGGCGTCTATCGCGAGCAGTTGCGGCTCGGCGGCGACGTCACGCTTATCGCGGAGGAGGGCCGGGGCACCGTCACGCTCGACGGCGAGGACGGTGTGGCGCTGTTCGTCGCGGCCGGGGACGTGACGCTGAAGGGCATCGACGTACGCGGCGGCTCGGCGCAGCTCCCGGCCGTGCAGGTGTCCGGCGGCCGGCTGCGGGCCGAACAGTCGACGGTCACCGGCCATGGGATCGTGGCGGTGCACGTGCCCGGCGGCCGCCTGGAGATGTCCGACTGCGTGGTGACCAACCCAGAGGGCGCGGGCCTGCTCGTCGAGCGGGACGGCACCGGCGACGTCGCGGCCAGCACGCTGCGCGACCTCGGCACGACCGGCCTGGTGGTGACCGGCGGCGCCGACCCGCACCTGCGGGACTGCACGATCACCGGCGCACGCGGCGCGGCGGTGCTGGCGACCCGGGGCGGCCGGGGCGTGCTGACCGGCTGCCGGATCCAGGACGCCGGCGGTCCCGGCGTGGTGGTCGAGGACCGCGGCGCGATCCGGCTGGAGACGACAACTGTGGAGCGGACCGGCGACGTGCCGGTACTGGTCACGGACGGCACGCCGGAACTGCGCGACTGCGTGATCTCATCGGCCGGCGGCCCGGCGCTTCTGGTCCGTGGCACGGCGGTCCCCACGCTGCGCGGCGGCAGGCTCACCACCGCGACCGGCCCGGCGCTTGACGTCCACGACACGGCCGCCGGCACCTACACGAACCTGGAGATCGAGGCGGAGACCGGCGTCGCCGTGTTGATCGCCGGCACGTCGACACCCTCGATCACCGGGGGTACGGCCAGAGGCGGCGACGGCGTGATCGTGGCCGACGAGGCCGTGGCCACCATCGACGGGCTCGCCGTCACGCGTGCCCGCACCGGTCTGCTGGCCCGCGACGCCGCCCGTGCCGACCTCGCGGACGTGACGGTGACCGCCCCGGCCGGGCACGGCATCCGGGTGACCGGCGACGCCCGGGTCACCGCCCGGCGCGGCGAGTTGTCCGGCGCGGGCACGGCCGGCGCGTGCGTCGACGGCGGCACGCTGACGCTTGACGGCACCACGGTCCGGGACGGCGCGACAGGCCTGCTCGCCACCGGCGGCACGCTGCGTGCGATCGGCTGCGAGATCACCGGGACCCGGGCGGCGGGTGTGGCCGCGCGCGGCAACGCGGAGCTGGTGCTGGAGCGGTCCCGGATCCGGGGCGCGGGCGGCACCGGCGTCCACTTCGCGGCGGGCACGACCGGGCGGGTCGAGGGTTGTGAGGTGCTCGACAACGCGGGCGACGGCGTGCAGGTGGAGACGTCCCGGCCGGTGAAGATCGCGGAGACGGCCGTGCGCGGCAACGGCGGCGCCCAGCTGCGCGCGCCCGCGGCCCGGGAGGACCCCGCCCCGGGCGACGCCGAGCGCCCCGCCGCGCCGGGGGCCGTCGCACCCGTACCCGCTGATGATGCTTCTGCTCCGTTGCTCGCGCAGTTGGATGCGCTTGTCGGCCTGGAGGGCGTGAAACGGGAGGTGGCGACGCTTGTCGGGCTGCAGCGGATCGGGCTGCGCCGGGCCGCCGCCGGCCTGCCCGCGCCGCCAATGTCGCGGCACATGGTGTTCGCGGGCGCACCCGGTACCGGTAAGACCACTGTCGCTCGGCTCTACGGCCAGATCCTGGCCGCGCTCGGTGTGCTGCCCGGCGGGAAGATGGTCGAGGTGTCCCGCGCGGATCTGGTCGCGGAGCACGTCGGTGGCACTGCGGTGAAGACCACGGAGCGGTTCGCGGAGGCGATCGGCGGCGTGCTGTTCATCGACGAGGCCTACACGCTGTCGCCGGTCGAGGGCGGCTCCGGTCACGACTTCGGCCGGGAGGCGGTGGACACACTCGTCAAGCTGATGGAGGACCACCGGGACGAGGTGGTGGTGATCGTCGCCGGCTACTCCGCGCAGATGCGGGCGTTCCTGGACGCGAACCCCGGCCTGCAGTCCCGGTTCGCGAAGACCGTCGAGTTCGAGAGCTACTCCACGGCCGACCTGGTGTCCATCGTGGAACGTCTGTGCAGCGACCATCACTACTCGCTCGAGTACGACACCCGGGCCGCGCTCGCCGGTCTGTTCGAGAAGATGCCGCGGACCGGCTCGTTCGGCAACGCGCGGGTGGCCCGGCAGGTCTTCGAGGAGATGATCAGCCGGCAGGCGCTGCGGCTGTCCACCTCCGGCGCGCCGTCCGGGGTGGAGCTGGCCCAGCTGCTCCCCGCCGACCTGGGCGAGGCGGTCCGTACCGCGGACGGCGAGCCGCGCGGCGCCGAGCTGGACAAGCTGGTCGGCCAACTGCAGACGATGATCGGCCTGGACGGCGTGAAGCGCGAGGTCAGCGAGCTGATCGACCTGCTGGCCACGGTCCGGGCCAGGGTCCGTGCCGGCCTGCCGGTGCCGTCGATCGGACGGCATCTGGTCTTCTCCGGCCCGCCCGGCACCGGCAAGACCACTGTCGCCCGGCTCTACGGCAAGCTGCTCACCGCGCTCGGCGTGCTGCGGAGTGGGCAGCTGGTCGAGGCCGCGCGCGCGGACCTGGTCGGCGAGTACGTCGGCCACACCGCCCAGCGCACCCGGGAGACGTTCGAGCGGGCCCGCGGCGGCGTGCTGTTCATCGACGAGGCCTACACGCTGGCGCCGCCGGACGCGCGCAACGACTTCGGCCGCGAGGCGATCGACACGCTCGTCAAGCTGATGGAGGACCACCGGGACGAGGTGGTGGTGATCGTCGCCGGGTACGAGGCCGAGATCGAGGACTTCCTTGCGGCGAACGCGGGCCTGGCCTCACGCTTCTCCCGGCGGATCCACTTCGATTCGTACACGCCGGACGAGCTCGTGGCGATCTTCGAGGGGCTGGCCCGCTCCGGCGGCTACGACTGCCCCGGCGACACGCTCGTCGCGTTGCGCCGCCACTTCGAGCACGTGCCGCGTGGCAGGACGTTCGGTAACGGACGGTACGCACGCCAGGTGCTCGACGAGACGGTTACCCGACAGGCCGGCCGGTTGCGCGCGCTGTCCGCCCCGACCGTCGCCGACCTGCGCACACTCCGCGTCGAGGACGTGGCGGTCCATGGGTAGTGCCGTACTGTGCGCCACCTCACCATCCTTTACGGACACGCAGCTCCCGTATGCTCTCCTGGACCTGGGGAGGCATGCGGTGGCAAGCGTGGTGGAGGGCTCCGAGCCCGAGCGGGCCGACCCGGCACCCGGCGGCGTGGACGTCGCGCCGGTTGATCGAGATGCGTTGATGCGTGACCTGCACGAGGAGCACACCGACCCGTTGCTGCGGTTCCTCACCAAGCTCACGCGCGGTGAGCGACATCTCGCCGAAGACCTGTTGCAGGAGACCATGCTCCGCGCCTGGCGGAACATCGGCGATCTGGACACCGACCGGGAGACGCAGCGCCGCTGGCTGTTCACCGTGGCCCGGCGGGTCGCCATCGACGCGGCCCGCGCCCGGCAGGTCCGCCCGGCCGAGGTCGGCGCGCTCGACCTGACACGCATGCCCGCCGACGGTGACGCGGCCGAGACGGTGGTGGCGACGCACACGATCCGGACCGCGCTGCCGAAACTGAGCGCGGAGCACCGCACTGTGGTTGTCGCGCTCTACTTCCGCGGGCTCTCCGCGCCGGAGCTGGCCGGGGCGCTCGGCATCCCGGAAGGTACCGTGAAGTCGCGTGCCCATTACGCGCTGCGTGCCCTGCGCGCGATCGTCGGCCCGACGGACGGTGCCTGATGGCCGTGCTGAGCGCGACGACCTGCCCGAGCCTCGACGACCGGATCCGACGGACCCATGACTGATCTACATCCTCAGCTGCGGGACTGCGGCCCGTACCTGCTGGGCGAGCTCGACGAGACGGCCGACGCCGCATTCGAGCGGCACCTGGCCCGCTGCCCGGCGTGCATGGACGAGTGCGATCGGCTCGGGCCGCTGGTGTCCGGGATGGCCGAGATGTTCACCGCCGGCGACCTGGACGACCTGATCGCCGCGGAGGCCGAGGCGACGCCCGCCCTGGCCCCGCTCCTGCTCCCGGCAGCGCCGCCGGCACCGGCACCATCACCATCACCATCACCGGAACCGAAGTCGGCGCCCGCACCGGAACCGAAGGCCGCACCGGAACCGAAGGCCGCGCCGGAACCGAAGGCCGCACCCACGCCGGTCGCGCCGGTCGCGCCGGGGAGGGACCGGAGCCGTCCCGCCACCGGGCGCCCGCCGGGACGGCCGCGTGCCTCCCGCCGGCGCACCGCGGTCACCGCCGGGATCCTCGCGGTCCTGGGTGTGGTCGCGGTCGGCCTGTTCCTGGGCCTGCGCCCGTCCGGGCCCGGTGGCCTGCCGGTCACCGTCGACCCGGTCGCCGGCGTCACTGCCGAGGGCGTCGGCGTGACCGCCCGGCTCTCCGTCTCAGTCGTCGGCGACGGCGACCGCTCCACGATCGTCGCCACCGTGACCGGTCTGGAGCAGGGCGAGGACTACCAGCTCTACGCCGTGACGGCGAAGCCGGAGAACCTGCTTGTCGCGGAGTGGACGGCCGGGGCCGCCCCACGGGACGTGACCGGGACCGCCGACGTACCCATGGAGCGGTTGGCCTTCTTCGCCGTGACCCTCGCGGACGGGACGCCTGTCGTCTCCGCCCGGATCCCGCGCCCGGCCGCCACCGGCTGATCGGTTCGGTGGTGAACTCCGCGACCGATCCGGCCGTCGTGGGGTGCGTATGACGTGTCCGTCTGAGGAGGCACCCCCGTGTCCATCGTGATCGCTTCCGTCCGGGAGGCGCTGCGCCGGCGTCCCGTTCGCCGAGGGCTGGCCGCCGCCGCCGTGCTCGGCCTGGTCGTGGCCGGCGGTGTGACCGGCTCGATCTCCGGCACGGCGACCGCGCAGTCCGCCAAGCAGGGCGTGGCGGTCCCGGCCGGGCAGGTGCCGATGATCGCGCAGGCCGCACTCGCCTGCCCGTCGCTTACCCCGGCCCGGCTGGCCGGACAGCTGATGGCCGCGTCCCGGTTCGAGGTCAACGCGATCAACGACCGGGGCGGATCGGGCCTGGCCGGGCTCTCCGAGGCCGCCTGGGGCCAGTGGGCGCCGTGGCCGGAGGCGAAGCGGCTTGATCCGGAGGCCAACGTGTTCGCGCTGGCCCACCACATGTGCGACCTGGTCGGGCAGATCCGGCATGCGGACATCGGCGGCAGCCTGTGGGAGTTGGCGCTCGGTTCGTACCACTCCGGGTTCGAAGCGGTCCGGCGCGACTCGGCGGTCCCGGCCGAGGCTGCCGCCTACGTGACCGAGGTGGCCGCGTACGCCGCCTGGTACGCCGACCGTGCCGGCCTCGAGGCGCCCGCCCCGGAGGCGTCGTCGTCGGAGGCCGCGTCCGCGCCCGATCCGGAGACGCCCCCGGCCCCGGTGCCCGATGCGTACGTGCAGCTTGTCGTCTCCGCGGGTGCCGCCTGCCCAGCCGTGTCCGCGCCGAAGATCGCCGCCCAGCTGATGGCCGCGTCCGCGTTCAACCCAAACCTGCTCGGCCCGTCCGGCGGCGAGGGCATCGCCCAGTTCCTCCCGGCGGTCTGGGCCCGCTACGGCCAGGCCGGCGCCTCGCCGTGGGACCCGTCCGCAGCGATCCCCACGCTCGGCCGCACCATGTGCGCGCTCACCGCCGAGCTGGCAGGTCTCGCCCCCGACCCGTACCCGGTGGCGCTTGCCGCGTTCCAGTGGGGACCGACCGCCGTGCAGGAGGCCGCCGGCGTGCCGAACTCGCCGGCAGTTAAGGAGTTCGCCTCCCGGGTGCTCGCCTACACCGCCTACTACGCCACGGACCCGCGCCTCGGCGCCGTCGCCGCACCGCCGCCACCGGCAGCCCCCGCGCCGCCGTCCGCGTCGCCGACCCGGTCCACGACGGCCACCGCCCCGCCCGCGCCACCGGCCGCCGCGACGAGCACGCCGGCGACAGTGAAGACCACGACGGCGACGAAGACGACCGCTGCCGCTCCGCCACCCGCGACCGTCACGAGCTACCAGATCGACGGATACGCGGACAAGTGCATCGACGCCCCGGCCGCGAAGGACGGCACGAAGCTGCAGCTCTGGACGTGCACCGGCGGCGCCGACCAGAAGTTCACCTTCCCCGGCGACGGCACCATCCGGCACCAGGGCCTCTGCATCGACCTGGCCCTGGCGTCCTCCGACAACGGCACCGCCATCCAGCTCGCCAAGTGCAACGGCGGCTGGGCCCAGCGATTCAAGGTCAACGAGTCGCATGACCTGGTCAACACCGCTATCGGCAAGTGCGTCGACGTCGCCGACTGGGACGACTCCAACGGCGCCCGCCTCCAGCTCTGGGAATGCAACGGCGAGACCAACCAGAAGTGGTGGCGCACCTGACGTCTCCGGTGCGGCCCTCGTCACCGAGCAGGGTGGCGGGGGCCGGCCGCGACAAGTGTCACCACGCCGCGGCGAGCCGATCGATAAGGGGCGCGGCAGACGGGTGCGGGTCGCGACGCGGGGTGATCGTGTAGACGCCCCGGGTCGGCGGGTCCACCAGGGGCACGGTGGTGACGTCGGCCCGCAGCGCGGTCCGCAGCACGCCGGGCACGAGCGCGACGGCGTGGCCGGTCGCGACCAGGGCGATCTTCCCGGGCAGGTCGGCCGCGGCGAGATCGATGTGGACTGTGACGCCGGCCCGGGTGGCGTGCTGTCGCAGCAGCGCGGCCGATCCGTCGTTGTCCTCGGCCCAGGTCTGCCCGGCCAGCTGCCGGATGCCCACCGGGCCGGGACCTGCCAGCGGGTGGCCCGCGGGCAGCACGACCACCATCTCGTCGGTTCCCAGGAACCGCCTGTCGAGGCGCGGGTCGTCGCGCAGGCCGGGCGGCGCGTCGGTGACGACGGCGATGTCCAGGCGGCCGGCGAGCACCCGGTCGTGCAGGTCCGGGCTCAGTCCGGGGGACAGGCTCCAGCGGAGCGGGCCGGCGTCGAGCAGCCCGCGGATCGCCGCGGGCACGATCCCGGCGGCCAGGGAGGGGGTCGCGCCGACGGTAAGCGGCCGGCCTGGTGTCCCGTCCCGCAGGTCCTGGACCGCGCGAACGGCACGGTCGGCCTCGTTGAGCGCGGCCAGGGCGTGGTGCCGGAACACCTCGCCCGCGGGTGTCGGGTGCACGCCGCGCGCGTGCCGCTCGATCAGCGGCACGCCGAGCCGGTGCTCCAGCCCGGCGATCTGCCGGGAGACGGCCGACTGCGAGTGACGTAGTTCGACGGCCGCCGCCGACAGCGACCCCAGCCGGCACACGGTCACGAACGTCTGCCACGCGGTCAGATCCATCCGGCAAGTATGGCGAGCCGGTATGCGTGTGCCGCATGGCCGCCCTGCGACATCTGCGCTTGTCGCAACCGTCGCGGTGCACAAGGCTTGCCGTCATGACCACGCCACGTACGATCGCGGTCCTCGGCCTGGGCCGGATGGGCGCCGCGATCGCGACCCGACTCGCCGACCACGGATGGGCCGTCACCGGCTGGACCCGCTCCGGGCGTACGACAGCCGCGGTCGAGCCCGCCGACGACCCGAACGACGCGGTGGCAGAGGCCGACCTGGTGATCCTGGCGTTGTTCGACGGCCCCGCCTGCCTGCGGGTCGTCGAGCAGGTCCGCGAGTCGCTGCGGGCGGACACTGTGGTGCTGAACGTCAGCACCATCGCCCCGGCGGAAGCGTCCCACCTGGCACAGTGGCTGGGCCCGTCCTACGTGCACGCACCAGTGCTCGGGTCGGTCCCGGCCGCCACCGGCGGCACCCTGAAGATCCTCACGGCCGCCTGCGACGGCGCGTTCGACTCGGCCCGCCCGGTCCTCGACGCGCTCGGCACCGTGCACCGGGTGGACGACGCCGCCACCGCCGCGGCGCTCAAGCTGGTCGCCAACAGCAGCCTCACCGGCGCGGTCCTGGCACTGCGCGACTCGCTGCGGCAGGCCGACGCCTTGCGCCTGCCCCGCGACCAGGTGCTTGACGTTCTCGCCCTCGGCCAGCTCGGCGGGCTGGTGGCCCGGAAACGGCAGTTCCTCACCGACCGGCCGGACGCTGTCACGCCACCCGCGGAGTTCACGATCGGCGCGCTCGACAAGGACATGGCGCTGCTGGCGGCCGCGTCGCAGACCCCGTTGCGCAGCGCGGCCGGTCTGACCGGCGAGGCCGACCCGGAGGCGGACATCGCGGTCGCCGCCACGGTCCCCGCCGAGGGTGACGCCGTTCTCGCGCCGCTTCACGCCTACGTGCGCGGGCACGCCACCGGCGAGCCCGGCCACTTCCGGGACGCGTTCCTGCCGACCGCCCACATCGAGGGCATCCGGGACGGAGCCGTGGTCTCCTGGCGCCTGGACGAGTACTGCGCGCTCTTCACCGGACGGCCGGCCGCTGACGAACCCGCCCGGTCGCGTCGCATCGACGCTCTCGACGTGCACGGCACCGCGGCCACCGCGACCATGACGCTGTGGCACGGCGTGGACACCTTCACCGACGTCTTCCTGCTGATCAAAGTCGACGGCGTGTGGCGGATCGCGAACAAGGCGTACCACAGGCGCTCCTGAGATGATGGGGTCATGGCTCACCGACTCGTCAGCGTCTGGCAACCGTTCTTCCTCGGCAGTGACAGTCGCGGCGCCGCCGTCGACGCCGCACGCGAACTGGAGGAGCTCGGGTACTCCCGGATCTGGTTCTCCGGCGGCTTCGGGGAGAACGTCCATCCACGCTTCAGGGAGATTCTGGACGGCACCACGCGCATCGGGGTGGCATCGGGCATCGTGAGCATCTGGCACTCGTCGCCGGCCGAGGTGGCGGCGTTCGCCCAGGACGCGGAGCGGGCGCACCCCGGCCGGTTCCTGCTCGGACTCGGGGCCAGCCACGCGGTGATGGTGGACGGTGACGGCACCGGCTACCGCCGGCCGTACTCGAAGATGGTGGCGTACCTCGACGGGCTCGACGCGGCCGGGGTTCCCGCCGGGCGGCGTGTCCTGGCCGCGCTCGGGCCGCGCATGCTTGAGCTTTCCCGGGACCGGGCGACAGGTGCGCATCCGTACTTCACCCCGGCCGAGCACACCGCCGAGGCCCGGACGGCGCTCGGACCGGACCGGCTGCTCGCTCCCGAGGTCGCTGTGGTCCTTGAGGCGGACCCCGCCGCCGCCCGCGCCGTCGCCCGGCAGTACACGGCCGGATACCTCTCGCTTCCGAACTACACGAACAACCTGCGGCGTTTCGGCTGGACCGACGAGGACCTCGCCGGCGGCGGCAGCGACCGCCTGGTCGACGAGCTGATCCCCTGGGGTACGCCCGAGCAGGTCGCGGCCGGACTCGAGAAGCATTTCCGGGCCGGTGCCGACGAGGTCGCGATCCAGGTGCTCAACGGCGGCGACGCCACGGCCTTCCCCGCCGGTGCGTTCCGGGAGCTCGCCGCGGTCCTGCTGGCCTGATCAGGGCAGGGGCTCGACCGTGCGGGTGCCGAGCGGGGCGGAGAGCGGGACCAGGACGACCGACTCCTCGGCGATCGCGGGGCACTCCTGCCCGGCGACGTCGGGGAGCACGCCCACGTGGATGCGCAATTGCACGGCCGTCGGCGTCTCGGTGAGGTCGGCGGTGGCGCCGTAGCAGTCGGGCGAGCCGGCGGTGACTGTGACCTCGATGGTGCGGTCGTCGACGGCGCGCCAGGACCGCCACGGTACGACCTGCGGGCCGACAAGATCGCTGCGGACCTGGAGCGTGCCGGGGCCTGTCGCGCCGGTGCCGGCGGGGGTGGCTGTGGTGCCGTCACCGGACCCGGCGGACGGTGAGCCGCAGGCGGAGAGCGAGACGACCGCCCCGGCCAGCAGCAGGGCTACCAGTCGAGACGGCCGTCGCGTCAGCATCGGCTCAGATTACCAGTCGTTGTTCGCGGCGTTGGTGCCGTCGTTGACCGCGGTGTCGAAGTACGGCCCCCGGTTGACGCCCGCGGTGTCCACGGTCGACATGACGGAGCGGACGTACCCGAGGCCGCTGTTGTTGTCGTAGTTCCAGAGCCACGGGCCGCCCGAGGAGCCCGGCCCGAAGTCGCAGGAGATCTTCGAGCGGTCGTCCGAGCTGCTGCTGTCGACGGCGGTGCCCCAGCAGGCCCACATCCGGTCGCCGTTGTCCTTGTTGCTCGGGTAGCCGAAGACCGACACGTCGAACTCGGTGCCGCCGTTGTAGGCCATCCCGTGCCCGCCGACCGTGTTGACGACCGTGTCGTTCCAGTCGCCGCCGGCGTACGTGGTGACCCAGCCGACGTCCCGGTTACGGTTGCTGTTGTTGATCCACTCATTGAAGGACCGCAGCCAGTACGCCTGGAAGCGGCCCACCGGGTCGTGGTCGGAGTTGAACGCGTTGTACTTCGGCACGAAGACCACGTTGCTCTTCCAGGTGCCGCCCTGTCCGCTGTGGACACAGTGGCCGGCAGTGATCAGCACCCGGCCGGACGGCGTGTTGACCGCCGACGCCGAGCACCAGGAACCGCTTTCGTAGCCGTTGAAGAACAGCTTGCCGTTGGTGATCGACCAGTTCGTGACCGGCGGCGGTGCGGCCGCGGCCATGCCCGTCACGTGCTTCGCCGCCACCGGTGCGGTGGCGACCGCGGGTGTCTTCGCGGCGACCGCGCGGGCGGTGTTCGCCACCCAGACCGCGTCGCCGGGCACGTCAAGCGGCTTCGCCGCCGCCATCCGCTCGGCCGTCCAGTATGCGAGCACCGCGGGGTCGCCGCCGGTGCGCTCGAACGACCTGATGTCCGCGGCCGTGTAGGTCCGGACGGTCTTGTCGCCCGGCAGTTGGACCGGCGCCATCGCGCCGCTGCTGCTGAGGTCGGATCCGACGGCTGGCGCGGCTGCCTGGGCCGGTCCGGCCGTGGTTCCGGTGAGGAAGAGGACGGCCGCGGCCGCGGCGACGCCCAGACGCGTTGTACCGGACAAAATCATGTGCTGACTCCCCATGTCGAGCGACGTTCCGGTCTCCGCACGGCATTGCACTCTCGGGCCCGTGCGTATCGTCGTGGACCGATTTCCCGGTGTCAACGTGGTGTAGCCGCCCGGCTACCGTCGGCGGTGGGGTGGCACGCGGCAGACCAGGCCCGCTGCGTCGTCGGTCAGATAGGGGACACCCGGGTGCGCCGAAGCCGTTACCGGGGTGAGGCCGGCCGGTCCGCGAGCGTCTGGAGTTTCGCCGCGTCGGGGCTGCCCGGCTCCGCGGTGTAGGAGACGATGCGCAAATCGGCACCGGGGACGGTGAGGACGTCGCAGTCCAGGGTGAGATCGCCGGCCGCGGGGTGCCGGAACGTCTTCACGTCACTCGCCATGGCCGACGCGCCGACCCGGCCCCAGAGACCCTCGAACACCGCGGAGGTACGGCGCAGCCCGGCCACCAGCGCGGCCAGGCCCGCGTCCGCGGGGTAGCGGTCCGACGCCTGCCTCAGGTCGGCGACGAGGTCCGCCTCGAACGCCGCGCGGCCCTCGGTGGACCACGACGGAAGGCGGAACGCGCCGGCGGTGACGGAGCCGAACAGCACGGACGCCAGGTTGCGCGCCTCGGCCGGGAACGCGGCCGGATCGCCGTGCAGGGCCACCCACATCGGGTTCCAGTGCAGCAGCGTCCAGTCCGCGCTGAAGACGCCCATCGGCACGTCGATGAGCCGTGCGGTCACCCGCCGGATGCCGGGCGGCAGGTGGGTGCCGACGGTGGCGTCCTGCGGGGGCAGCAGTCCCGCCGCGCGGTAGAGCCGGTCGCGTTCTCCGGGGGTGAGTGCCAGGGCCCGGGCGAGGGCCGCGACCACGTGCGCGGAGGGGTTCGTGGCGCGGCCCTGCTCGAGGCGCAGCAGGTATTCGAGCGAGATTCCGGCGCGCGCGGCGAGTTCGCCGCGGCGTAGGCCGGGGGCGCGGCGGAGAGCGGATCGGGGGCCGGAGTCGGCGCGGTCACGCCAGCCGCGCAGCAGGACGCCGAAGGTGGGTGGGTTCAGCGGTCCGGCACCTCCTCCACGACTGTGATCATCCTATCCAGTGCGGCCTGCATGTAGCGGGCCCACAGCGGCGTGAACGGCCCGGCGATGATCCACCGCCGGCCGGGCAGCGGCTTGAACTCGTAGGTCCAGCGGATCATCGTGCCGGTGCCGTCCGGCAGGAACGACCACTCCCCGCGTACGCCTGACGCCAGCCGGGCCAGCACGTTTGTGAACCCGGTCAGCTGGTACGCGAAGCCGTGGCCGTCCGTGTACTCGGTAAGCGTCTCGACGGCCTCGGAGCCGTCGGTGAAGCGTGGGCGCCGGGAGACGCCGGCCCGGTCCCAGGCCGCGGTCTGCCCCTCGACGCCCGCGATGCCGGGGAACGGACCCCAGGGCCGGAACACCGCGGACAGGTCGATCGGCACGATGACGCGGAAGGCAGTGCCGGGTGTCGCGGAGGTGCGCGCGAAGACGGTGATCGGCACCGTGCGGTCACCCCGGCGAATCAGAAGTTGATCACTCACGGTGGCAGTATCCGGCCGCGAACCGCCACCGGGGAGTACCCCGCCGGTACATACCCTCATCCGGGGGGTCCTACGGTTTGCGGCCCACCGCGCAGTACACGTCGAGGAGCTCCGGTTCCGATCCGGGCCGGGGCCGCCACTGGGAGGTGGGCACCACACCGGGCTCGACCAGGTCCAGCCCCTGGAAGTAGCCGCCGATCTCCTCCGGGGTACGCAGGTTGTACGGGTGGCCGCTGCGGTTGGCGATCCGCTGGCTCTCGATGCTCTGCGCGCTCGTGCTCGTGCCGTCGCTGACCACGAGGTAGCTGCCCGGCGGCACGGCCGCCAGCAGCCGCTCGACGATCGCACGCGCCTCGGCGTAGTCGGCGACATTGCCCAGGATGCCGATCATGGTGAGGGCGACGGGCTTGCTGAAGTCGAGCGTGTGGGCGGCCTCGGCCAGAATCCGCTCCGGATCCTGCACGGGGGAGTCGACGTACGCGGTGGCGCCCTCCGGGGAACTGGTCAGCAGCGCGCGGGCGTGGGCCAGCACGAGCGGATCGTTGTCGACGTACACGATCCGCGAGTCGGGAGCCACCCGTTGCGCGACCTCGTGGGTGTTGTCCGCGGTCGGGAGGCCGGTGCCGATGTCGAGGAACTGCCGGATGCCCACCTCGCCGGCGAGGAGCGTGACCGCCTGGATGAGAAATTCCCGCTGGGTGCGGGCGATGGCCGCGATCCCCGGGTTCGCCGCGCGCAGTGCCTCACCCAGCTCCCGGTCGACGGCGAAGTTGTCCTTACCGCCGAGCAGGTGGTTCCACACCCGTGCGCTGCTCGGCCGGGTGGTGTCGATCTCGGGATCGGTCATCAGGAATCCACTTCGGTGAGGCGCCTGTGAGGATATGGATCCTAGGCAATGGGGCGCCGCACCCGTGACCCCGGGGGAGCGCGCGGCCGTCATGCCACGCGCGAGTGCGCCGCCCGGCGGAACGAGTCGCGGTAGGCGGCCGGGGTGGTGCCGAGGGCGGCCCGGAACCGGCGACGGAGGTTGACCGCGGAGGACAGGCCGACGCGGGCGGCGATCGCGCCGACCGGCAGATCGGTCTCCTCGAGCAGCGCACGGGTGCTTGCGATCCGGCGGTCGAGCAGCCAGCGGCCGGGGGAGACGCCGAGCTGGTCGGTGAAGTGCCGGGTGAGCGTGCGCGGGGAGAGACCGGCGTGCGCGGCCATGTCCTCGATCGTCAGCGGCCGGCACAGGTGTGCGGTGATCCAGTCGAGCAGCGGCGCAAGCGAGTCGGGCATCGGGCCGGTGGTCGGCAGCCGCGGGAACTGACGCTGGCTGCCCTCACGCTGCGGCGACGCGGACAGCTGCCGGCCGATCCGCATCGCCAGGGCCGCGCCGTGCTCGCGGCGCACCTGATGCAGGCACAGGTCGACGGTGGTCGCCGACGCGCCGGCCGTGGCCACGTCCCCGTGATCGACGAAGAGCACCGACGCGTCCGCGCGGACCAGCGGGAACCGGGCGGCCAGCTCGGCGGTCATCTCCCAGTGCACGGCCGCGGCCCGGCCGTCGAGCAGACCCAGACTCGCCGGTACGTAGACGCCCGAGCAGATCGCGACGATGCGCGCCCCACGGCGATGCGCGGCAAGGACGGCGGCCCCGATCTCGGCGGGGACGTCCGGGCCGGCGTGCCAGCCGGAGATCAGCACGGTGTCCGCCCCGGCCAGCGCCTCCAGCCCGTGGTCGACGATCACGTCCACCCCCATTGTGGTACGGACCGGGCCCGGCCGTACCGCGCAGAGCGTGAAGTCGTAGTGCGCGGGTATGTCCGGCCCGTGGTCGCCGAAGACGGCGGAGGCGCTCGTCACCCGGTACATCTCAAGCGGCGGGTCGACGAGCGCGACGACGCGGTGCCTCATGGCGTGAATGTACCCATCGTCGTCCTGCCCAGCGCCTGTGGGCGGCCCGCCGCATGCGCAGAATTGATCACCATGCGCACCGCACTTCTCGTCGCCACGCCGGACCGGCTGTGGACCAGGAACTTCACGCTGTACTTCGGCGCCCGTGCCGTCTCCCTGCTCGGGGACGCGATGCTGCCGGTCGTGACCGCGCTCGCGGTCGGCGCGATCCACGGCGTGTCCGGGGTCGGCTCGGTGCTTGCCGTCTGGACCGCGCCGTTCGTGCTCTTCGTGCTCTTCGGCGGCGTCTTCGCCGACCGGGTGGGCGCCAGGACCATGATGGTCGGCGCGGACGCGGTCCGGCTGGGCACCCAGTCCGTGGTCGCGGTCGCGTTCTTCACCGGCACACCGCCGCTCTGGCTGCTGCTCGCCACGTCGTTCCTGGCCGGGGCGGCCGCCGCGATGTTCCAGCCCGGCGTGAACGGCCTGGTGCCGCTGGTCGCCGAGGACCCGCAGCGGGCCAACGGCACCCTGAAGATCGCCGACGCGGCCACCCAGGTCGGCGGCCCGGTCCTGGCCGGCGTGCTGATGGTGCTGGCCGGCGCGGGCACTGTCTACGCGGTCGACGCGGCCACGTTCCTGCTCAGCGGGCTCTGCCTGGTGTTTTTGCGCCTTCCCGGGCGTACCCCCGTGGCAGGGCCTTTGTCGGTGTGGGGTGATCTGCGTCGTGGCTGGTCGGAGTTCCGGTCCCGCGCCTGGATGTGGTCGGTCATCCTGATCTGGGTCTTCTTCGGCATGCTGGTCTTCGGGCCGTACGTGCCGCTGGGCTCCCGGCTGATCGGTGAGCGCCTCGGTGACGTCGCGTTCGCCTGGGTGATGGCCGGGCTCGGCGCCGGCACCGTGCTCGGCGGCCTGATCGCGATCCGGCTGCGGCCGGCGCGCCCGCTCGTCGCCGGTGGGATCGCCATGTCCGGGTTCGCGTGCATCCCGCTGTCCGTGGCGCTTGAACTGCCGTTGCCGCTGCTGATGGCCGGCCACCTGGTCGGCGGCATGGCGTGGGCGTTCTGGTCGGTGATGTGGTCGACAAGCGTGCAGACCCAGGTCGCGCCGGACGTGCTCAACCGGGTCACCGCCTACGAGGTGGCCGGCTCGGTCTCCGGGGTGGCGGTCGGGCAGGCGCTCGCCGGCCCGGTCGCCGAGATCGTCGACCCGCGCGAACTGCTGCTGCTCTCCGGCGCGGTAAGCGTCGCGGTCTGTGCCGCGCTGCTGCTCACCCCGGCGGTGCGCGGCCTGCGGCGGGCCCCGCTGCGGGGATCGGCGGAGTGACCCACCTCGCAGTACTTGCCCCTCACGTCAACGTCAGGTCTTACCGTGGCGGTATGCAGATCAACGGTACAAAAGCACTCGTAACCGGCGCGAACCGCGGCCTCGGCAAGGCCTTCGCGGAGGCTCTCGTCGCCCGCGGCGCCACCACCGTCTACGCGACCGCGCGCCGCCCCGAACTCATCGACATCCCCGGCGTCATCCCGCTCCGGCTGGACCTCACCGACCAGGCGTCGATCGAGGCCGCGGCCGCCGAGGTGGGCGACCTGGACATCCTGATCAACAACGCCGGCATCTCCACGCAGGCGCCGCTGCTCGGCCCGTCCACCGACAACATCCACCGCGAGTTCGAGACCAACTTCTGGGGCACGCTTCACGTCACCCGCGCGTTCGCACCCCGGCTCGCCGGCGGCGCCATCCTCAATGTGATCTCGGCGCTGAGCTGGTACGCCTTCGCGCCCTCAAGCAACGGCTACGCCGCCTCCAAGGCCGCGGAGTGGTCGCTCACCAACGGCATCCGGCTGGAGCTGGCCGACCAGAAGACCCAGGTCACCGCGCTTGCGCTGGCGATCGCCGACACCGACATGATGGCCGCCGTCGACATTGCCAAACTCCCGCCGCACGAGGTGGTGGCCAAGGCCCTGGACGGCCTGGAGGCGGGCGCGCTCGAGGTGATCGCGGACGCTCCCACCGCAAACGTCAAGGCCTCCCTCTCCCGGGACCCCGCCCTCTTCTACGCGGACATCCCCGCCGCTCTCTTCAGCTGACGCCTCCGGCCGGTGTCGTGATCCGTTCCCGGGCTCGCGACACCGGAGGCCGAGGTCCGGTGTGCGGTGCGCGCCAGGGTCTGCGTACCGTCGGCCGGGGCTGAGGAGAAGGAGACTGTGGAGTGAAGGTTCTCGTTGCGGGCGGGAGCGGGCTGATCGGCGCGCACGTCGTGGAGGTGCTGCGGGAGCGCGGTCACACGGTGACCACTGTGGCGCGGTCGCAGGCAGACCACGTTGTCGACCTCGGGCAGGCCACCGATGAGCAGCTGCGGGGGATGATGGCTGGGCAGGACGGTGTCGTCTACGCGGCGCGCACCGACGAGCAGCGGCCGATGCCGAAGCCGGTCTACCCGGCGTTCCGTGCCGTGATGGTGGACCCGGTGACCCGGCTGTTCGCGGCCGCGCGGGAGGAGGGCCTGGTCAGCGGCGTGCTGATGGGCTCGTACTACACCCACTTCGACAGGGTCCACCCGGAGTGGAAGCTGACCGATCGGCACACGTACATCAGGTGCCGGGTCGAGCAGGCCCGGGAGGCGCGCGCGACAGGGCTGCCGATCGCGGTGATCGAGCTGCCGTTCGTGTTCGGCCGCGCCGGTGACCGGCTGCCGAACTGGTCGGGGCCGCTCGACCGGTGGGCGAGGTCGGGTGCGCCGCTGTTCGCACCGGGCGGCGGCACCGCGGCGGTCTCCGCGCGAAGCGTGGCCGAGACGGCCGCGGACGCGCTGGACCGGGCGAGCGGCGAGGACCTCCCGGTCTCGGACGAGAACCTGAGCTGGCGGGAGCTGTTCACCCGGCTGGCCGCCGCGGTCGGCCGTCCCCGCACGGTGCGCCGCCTGCCGGACGCCGCGGTGCGACTCCCGATGGCGCTGGGCAAGGCGCTGCTCTCCGCCCGCGGGCTCGAGTCCGGCACCGACCCGCGGCACTTCGCCCAGCTGGCGCTCACCGGCCTCTACATCGAGCCGCTGACCGGCCGCTCGCTGAGCCCGGCGCTCGAGGAGACGTTCCGGCCCTGACCAGGAACGGGTTTCCCACTCTGCGGGTGGTTGCGGCCCGCACGCTCCCCCGGCGACCGGACGGCATGTGACGGTTGGCCTGATCTCGTCGCACGTGGGGATCGTGTGCCGGCCGGGCCAGGCCTTTGGTAGGCGGTCACGCTTCGGCGCCGGGAGGCGTGAGGTCGGCGCGCGGGTCGAGGACGATCCGTCCCGCGACGCCGCCCTGCGCGAGGCGGTGGTGCGCCCGAGACGCGGCCGCCATCGGCAGCACGTCCGCGACGACCGGCCGGAGCAGGCCGTCGTCGACCGCGCGGGCCAGGGCGTCCAGCTCGGCCGTCCCGGGGTCGTTGGTGAAGGTGACGATGCCCGGCCGAAGCGTGGAGACGACCGAACGCACCAGACGGTCCGGGTCCAGGGCGAGCGCGATCAAGCGCCCGCCGGGCTTCAACGACCTGCGGTACGCCCCGATCCCCGACCCCACCAGGTCGAGCACGACATCGAAGGGGCCGAGGCCGGCCGGCTCCGTCGTGCGGTAGTCGAGGGCCAGGTCGGCGCCGAGCGCGGTGACGAGCCCGAGATGCTCGGCGCGGGCCAGGGCCGTCACGTGCGCGCCGAGTGCCCGCCCGAGCTGTACGGCGAGCACGCCGACGCCACCGGCGGCACCGCGGACGAGCAGGGCGGTGCCGGCGCCGATGGTGACCTTCTCGGTCAGGGCGCGGAGCACCGTGGTGCCGGCCGCCGGCAGCGCCGCCGCCTCGGTCAGGCCGATCGTCGTGGGGGCGGGCGTCACCAGGTGCGCGGGCACCGCGACACGTTCGGCCGTGCTGCCCACCCGCAGATGCGGCAGGACGCCCCAGACCTCTTCGCCGGCCCTGCCCGGGTCGACCCCGTCACCCACCGCCTCGATCACGCCGGTGAAGTCGCCGCCGAGCCCGCGGGGCAAGGGCTCGCGCAGCACCCGGCGCAGCTTTCCGGCACGCACGTGCAGCTCGACGGGGTGGACACCGGCCGCACGTACGCGCACCACCACCTGCCCGCGCTCCGCCACCGGCTCGGGGACGTGTACCGACCGCAGCACCTCGGGTGGGCCGTACCTGTCGTATCTGATTGCTCGCACGGGATCCCACCGTAGGCAGGACGGCCGGTGGCGGGTATCGGTCGCGTGACTGCATCATGAGGCATGGTGATCATGGGGCGTGCGGCGGAGCTGAGCCGGGTGACGGCCGGCGCGGATCCCCTCCTGCTGGTGTCCGGAGACCTCGGAACGGGCAAGACCGCCCTCCTGGAGCACGCGGTCCGGGCGGCGGCGGACGCCGGAACCCGGGTGCTGCGCGCGGTCGGCAGCGAGGCGGAGTCGGCCCTGCCCTGTGCGGGACTGCACCAGCTCCTTCGGCAGTCGCCCGCGCTTCCCTTCGCCGCCGGAATCGCCCTGTTGGAGGCGCTGACCGCGATGCAACCCGTCCTGGTCGCCGTCGACGACGCCCAGTGGCTCGACCGGGCCTCCCTCGACGCGCTTGCCTTCGCCGGCCGGCGGCTGAGCGGCACCCGGGTCACCATCGTGCTCGCGCACAGCGGAGAGCCGCCGGTGCCGGGATTTCCCACCGTCGCCCTGGGCCCGCTGGACCCGCGCGCGGCCGGAGAGCTCCTCGACAGCCAGCCCTCTGCCCCGACCGGCCCCGCCCGGTCCGAGCTCCTCGCCCAGGCCGCCGGCAACCCCCTGGCCCTTATCGAGTTCGCCGGTACGCCGTACGTCCGCGCCCCGGGCCCGCTGCCGGTGGCCGCGCGGTGGCATCGGCACTTCGCCCCGCTGATCGACGCACTTCCGGCGCGTACGCGGGAGGCTCTCCTGCTCTCGATCGCCGGGGACGCCGGACCGGCCGGTCCCGTCTGGGCGCAGCATCCGCTGGCCAGATCCGTCGTCTACCACGGCGCCTCCCCGCGGGCCCGCCGGGCCGCGCACACCACGTTCGCCGCGACCCCGGGACTCGCGCCCGATCGCCGCGCATGGCACCTGGCCGCCGCCAGCCCCGGACCGGACGCGGCGGTGTCGGCGGACCTGGAACGGACCGCCGACACCGCCCGTCGCCGGGGCGGCCACGCGGCGATGGCCGAAGCCCTGCACCGCGCCGCCGACCTCGCCGAGACGACTGAGGAGCGGGTGCGGTTGCTGGTCCGGGCGGCACAGACGGCAGTGTTCACCGGCGACCTGGCCCGGGTCGAGAGCCTCGCCGACGCCGTGCGCGCGCAGACCGACGACCCGCACCTGCTGGCTCTGGCCGAACTTCAGGTCGGCAGGCTGGCCGGGATGACGAACCGGCACGCGGTCGTCTTCGAGCGACTGACCCGAGCCGCCGTACCGCTGCTCACCGCCGATCCGGCTGTCGCCGGTGATCTGCTGGCCGCGGCCACAGCCGTCCGTTACCAGTCCGGCGACGACGAGCAGGGACGCCGCCTGCGCACCCTGCTGTCCGCGCTGCCCGGCGACCCGTCCCGCCCCTCGCTGCACGCCTGGCTCACCGCGCTCTGCGATCCTCACCCCGACGGTGGACGCGGTGATCTGCTTGCCGCGGTGCTCGGGCCGGGCGAGGAGGGCGGCGCACGTCCCGAGTCGCTCAGCGCCTCCGCGGTCATGGCCTGGCTGCTGGACGAGACCCCGCTCGCCGTCCGCCTCTTCGACGAAGCCGCGCAGCACCCGCCGGCGCACGGCTCCCCGGTGGACTGCCTGGGCGGGGCCGCGCCGTACGCGTACCTGGAGCGAGGCCGCTGGCAGCAGGCCCTGGACATCTGCGACCGGATCACCACGACCGGTGGCGCTCTGGGCCTGGACCACGCGGTCGCCGGCGCGGCCGCCGCCGGTGCGACGGTGTTGGCCCTGCGCGGCCACACAGGCCGGGCCCGCGCCCGCGTCGCCGGCGCCCTCGCCCTGATCGACCCGCTGGAGAGCCGGGCCGTGGCGGTCTCCGCCCGGCGCGCGCTCGGCTCCGCGGCCACCGCGGACGGCGACTTCGGTACCGCGTGGGAACAGTTCCGGGGCGCCTTCACCGCGGACGGCTCGCCCGTGCACTACCACGCGAGTCTCCCGCTGCTCGCCGATCTGGCGGCCGCCGCCGCGCACACCGGCCACCACGACGACGCGGTACGGATCGTCGAGCGCAGCGCGCCCCGAATGGACAGCCCGCGCCTGCGGGCGATCCTGCACCGGGCTCGAGGCCTGCTCGCCCGGCCGGACCACGCGGAAGCCCACCTGCGGGCGGCCCTGGCGGATCCCGCCGTCAGGCACTGGCCGTTCGAGTACGCTCAGGCGACCCTGGATCTCGCCGCATGGCTACGGCGCCGGCGCCGGATCGTCGAGTCCCGCACCTCGCTCGCGGAGGCCGTCGCCCTCTTCGACCGCCTCGGCGCCGCTCCCTGGTCCGACCGGACCCGCGCCGAAGCCCGCGCGGCCGGCATGGCCGCCGACCGCATCCCGGGCGGCGGGCCGGAGACCGGCGATGCGGCCGATGTGACGGGTGGCCGTGCCGCTGTCGGTGCGGCGCTTGCTGCGCTCACCCCGCAGCAGCGCGAGGTCGTTCTGCTCGCGGGCCGGGGGCTCACCAATCGGGAGATAGGCGAACGCCTCCATCTTTCGCCACGCACGGTCGGGTCGCACCTCTACCGCAGCTTTCCCAGGCTCGGCATCACCACGCGCGTGCAGCTCAGGCTCCTGGCGTTGCCGGAACCCCTTGGCTGACGGGCGGTACACCTGGCTGCAATCGACGGCATGTGCACGCTGCCGCGCTTTCGTGGCATTCATGCTCGGCCATTCTGAATACGTTCCGCAAAAACCGTTATGAGGGCGCCGCTGCTGGGGTCAGGTGCGCTGTGGATAGGCGCGTGATCGCGTCATCCCGAGACGGCGGCGCGTTTCTCGGATGCCCCGGCCTGCATTTATGGCGGTGCCCGGGTTTCTGGCGTAGACCTTTAATGTATCCATCTACGCCACTTCTTGAATCTTCGGAAACAAGCTGTCAATATTGCGGGACATGAATGTTAGCGCTCTCATCTGAGTCAAGATCTGCACCGTGAGCGCCGCGAGCCTGCCGGACTCGTGATGCGGGTCCGCCATTCCCGCACGCTTCGTCACCGGCGAAAGGGCCCGGCGGTTCTTCCACAGTGCGGCCGCACAGCCCGCAGTTCCCGCCGCGGCCGCCGGAAGTCGTGCGGCGTTCGATCCGGGTCTCCGATGACAGCATCGCCGCGGACGCTCCACCCGCGGCCGACCGGAAGGAACCCTCTGACATGAACGGCCTCACCGGGGAGAACGCGCCACCCGCGGTCCCCCGCCGGCCCCGGGCCACGTCGACCACCGCCGGCCCGGCTGCCGTCACCTCCGCCCCGCGCCGCCTGTGGCGCGTCATGTTCGCGGTGGTCGCCATGGCGGCCGGCGCGGGCATCGTGACGGTCACCGCGTCCCAGGCGTCCGCGGCGACGATCGACACCACCGCCTCATACGTGCTCGTCAACCGCAACAGCGGCAAGGCCCTCGACGTCTACAACCTGGCCACCACCGACGGGGCCAGGATCACCCAGTGGGCCCGCAACGACCAGGTGCAGCAGCAGTGGCAGTTCGTCGACTCCGGCGGCGGCTACTACCGGCTGAAGTCCAAGCACTCCGGCAAGGTCCTCGACGTCTACAACTGGTCCACCGCGGACGGCGGATCGGTCGTGCAGTGGACCGACAGCAACGCCGCCAACCAGCAGTTCAGCGTGCAGGACATCGACGGCTACATCCAGCTGATCAACCGCAACAGCGGCAAGGCCCTCGAGGTCCAGGGCGCCTCCACCGCAGACGGCGGCAACATCGTGCAGTACGCCGACTGGGACGGCACCAACCAGCAGTGGCAGCTCGCGCGGGTCGGCTCCGGCAATCCGACCCCCACCCCGACCGGTGGCAGCGGCTGCACGCTTCCGTCGACGTACCGCTGGTCCTCGACGGGCCTGCTTGCCAACCCGAGGTCCGGCTGGGTCTCGCTGAAGGACTTCACCACCGCGCCGTACAACGGCAAGCAGCTCGTCTATGCCACGACGCACGACAATGGCACGTCGTGGGGTTCGATGAACTTCAGTCTGTTCACGAATTGGTCCGAGATGGCCTCGGCGAGTCAGAACGCGATGTCGTCCGGCACTGTGGCGCCGTCGTTGTTCTACTTCGCCCCGCGCAACATCTGGGTGCTCGCCTATCAGTGGGGTGGTGCGGCGTTCTCCTACCGGACGTCGAGTGATCCGACGAACCCGAACGGCTGGTCGTCGCCGCAGACGCTGTTCTCCGGGAGTATCTCCGGTTCGGGGACCGGGCCGATCGATCAGGCGGTGATCGGTGACTCGTCGAACATGTACCTGTTCTTCGCGGGTGACAACGGCAAGATCTACCGGGCGAGCATGCCGATCGGGAACTTCCCGGGCAGCTTCGGCTCCACGTCCACGGTGATCATGAGCGACTCGACGAACAACCTGTTCGAGGCGCCGCAGGTCTACAAGGTGCAGGGTCAGAACCAGTACCTGATGATCGTCGAGGCGATCGGTGCGAACGGGCGCTACTTCCGCTCGTTCACCGCGAGCAGCCTGGGCGGGTCGTGGACCCCGCAGGCCGCCACCGAGAGCAACCCGTTCGCCGGCAAGGCCAACAGCGGTGCCACCTGGACCAACGACATCAGCCACGGTGAGCTGATCCGGGTTAGTGCGGACCAGACCATGACTGTCGACCCGTGCAACCTCCAGCTGCTCTACCAGGGCCGTTCACCGAGCTCCGGCGGAGACTACGGACTCCTGCCGTACCGCCCGGGCCTGCTCACCCGGCAGCGGTAGACGAACCTGACGAGGCGGGCCCGGCGGGAACGCCGGGCCCGCCTCCGGCGCGTGCGGGGCCCGGGTGGTACATCCTGGCCCCGGCCGGGTCGCGCCGGGCCGCATAGCGTCGATCGGCATGAGCAACTCTGTGGTGCAGCGCCTGGTGGGCGCGTTGAACAGTCATGATCTCGATGGGGTGTCGGCCTGTTTCGGTGAGGACTTCCTGGGTGAGTGGCCGGCCCATCCGGGCCGGGACGTGCACGGGCCGGACCAGGTGCGCAGGAACTGGGAGAGGGTCTTCAAGACGTCGCCGGAGATCACGATCGAGGTGACGCACGCGGTCGAGGTGGGCGACGAGGTCTGGGGCGAGTGGTACTACACCAAGGCCGCCGGTCAGGACCTGCGCGGCGTCATTATCATCACGGTACGTGACGGGCTGATTCGCCGGTCGCGCTTCTACATGGAGCCGGTCGACGCCGCCGGTGCCGCGGTGCCGGGCGGCCCGCGCCTGGCCCGCGACTGACCGTACCTGTCAGAATGAGGCCGTGCGGCGGGACGACGACTTCGGGACCGCGCTGCGGACCCTCCGGTACCGGCTCACTCCGAGTGAGGCCGGTGTGCCGGCGTCGTTACCCGCCGTGCGGCGCGTACCGGGCCTGCGCCGGGACGAGCTCGCAGGCGTCGTGGGCGTCTCCGAGGAGCATCTGAAGCGCCTGGAGCAGGGGCGGCGGCGCCCGTCACCGGGCGTGGTCGACGCGCTCGCGCGGGCACTGCGGCTGGGTGTGGACGAGCATGCCCGCCTGCGCGCACTCGCCGGGTTCGCCTCGGCGCCGGAGCCGGACGGCCTGGTCCCGCGCGAGGTCACCCAGACCGCCCGCCGCATGCTCGACCGGCTTACCGAGGTCGCGGTCTGCGTCTGCGACGCGAGCTGGACGGTGCTCGACGCGAACAAGATCTGGCATGCGGACGTGTGCACGGTGCCTGACACCCCGGGCCGCGCGCGGAACGTGGTCTGGCGCGCGTTCACCGAGGTGGGCCCCTCGGTGTTCGAGGTGCCGGACCGGCTCGGCGGTTTCCGTGCCGCGGTCGTGGCCGAGCTGCGCGATACGGCCCGCCGCTACCCGGCCGATACCGATCTGGCGTCGATGGTCACCGACCTGCGCGCCCGGAGCGGGGAGTTCGCCCAGCTCTGGGACGCGCCGCCGGTCGCCGGTGGGCACGCGGACCGGCTGCGGGTGCCGAACCCGGCGCACGGCCACCTCTACCTGGATCTGGACGTGCTCACGCTCAACCCCGGCGACCTGCGCGTCGTCGTCTATACGGCGTCATAGCCGCACTCCCGGGGCCCCCGCTCGGGCGAACGGTCGAAAACACCACCATCTATGGCGTGGGTCACATCAGGCAGCAACGGGGCGAAATCAGCGCGTTTCGCAGTAAGACGGCGGCAATCGCCGGTCTGTGTGACAGGAAGGTTGATCATATGCCTCCGAAGATTCGATGGCTCGGTGGCGGGCTCGTGCTCGCCCTGGCCGCCGGCTCCGGCGTGGTCCTTGCCACCACGGCCAACGCGTCAATCACCGAACCCACAGCGACAAGCACCGCCACCGAGGTGACCTACCGGTTCGCGTACTCGGGCACGCCCGACTTCGCCCGCGCCTACATCGACACCGACCGGAACGCCGGCACCGGGTTCGCGCAGGGCGGCGCCGGTGCGGAGTTCATGCTTGAGAACGCCACGCTCTACCAGCATGGCGGCTCCGGCTGGAGCTGGACGCCGGTCACCACTGTCACGCACACGCATGCGGACGGCGTCGCGACCTGGACGCTGCCGCGCGCGGCGATCGGCGAGACGGCCACACCCGGCGACACGGACCTGGTCTTCCAGGTCGAGTCGCCCTCCCAGACCTCAGAGAAGATCACGCAGCGGTACGACTCGGCGCAGTCGCCGTCACCCACCCCGACCCCGACCCCGACCACGCAACCGGGTGGCACCGTTACCTACACCGCGAGCGGCGAGGTCATCGCGAACCCGGAACGGGGGCTCTACCACCACGCCGGCGAGTGCGACTCGTCCACCTTCGACGAGGCGACGCTTCGCGCGTACCGTACCGATGCCAAGATTTCGCTTGTCATGTGTGTGTTCTACCTGCGTGGGTTCCAGGCCGCGCCGATCAGTGCCGCGGCGCTGACCCACCTGCAGAAGCAGCTCGACACGGTACGGGCGGCCGGGCTCAAGACCGTGCTGCGGTTCGCCTACACCGACTCGGAGGCAGGCGACGACGCCCCGAAGGACCGGGTGCTGGCCCATCTCGACCAGCTCGCGCCGTATCTGACCCGCAACGCCGACGTCATCGAGGTCATGCAGTCCGGCTTCGTCGGCGCCTGGGGCGAGGGCTACTACACGCAGAACTTCGGCAACAACGGCGTCGTCACGGATGCCGACCGGGCCAACCGCAAGGCCGTGCACGACAAGATCCTCGCAGTGCTGCCGGCGACCCGGATGGTGCAGCTGCGCACGCCCGCGTTCAAGCGCACCATGTACGGGACCGCGGCGGTCACCGACGCGCAGGCGTACAACGGGTCCGCGCTCGCCCGTACCGGCCACCACAACGACTGCTTCCTGGCCAGCGACACGGACTTCGGCACCTACATCGACCCGGCCGTCGAGTACCCGTACCTGGAGGCGGACACCCGCTACACCGCGATGGGTGGCGAGACCTGCGCGGTGAACCCGCCCCGCTCCGAGTGCACCACCGCCACCGCGGAGATGGCCCGGTTCCACTGGACGTACCTGAACACCGACTACCACCCCGGTGTGATCGACGGCTTCCGGACCGGCGGCTGCCTCAGCACGATCGAGCGCAACCTCGGCTACCGATTCACCCTTGTCAGCGGTACGTATCCGCAGACGGCAAGGGCCGGCGGTGCGCTGCCGATCAGCCTGACGGTCCGCAACGACGGCTGGTCCGCCCCGATCAACCCGCGTGGCGCCGAGCTGATCCTGCGCGCCACCTCGAACGGCGCGGTGACCCGCCTGCCGCTCGCCGCCGACCCGCGCCGCTGGGCCGCCGGCACCACCCCCACCGTCACCGAGACCGTCACCCTGCCCGCCGGGCTCCCGGCCGGCGGCTACGAGCTGCTGCTCAACCTGCCGGACCCGCTGCTGCCGAACCGTGCCGAGTACGCGATCCGTACCGCGAACACCGGCACCTGGGAGCAGTCGACCGGCTTCAACGCGCTGCACACCACGGTCACCGTCTCCTGAGGGCGGCCGCTGATGCGCCGGGAGTCCGGCGCATCAGCGGGCCTCGTGGTCAACCGCAGGCTGCGCCGTTGAGTGTGAATCCGGTGGGCGCGGACGCGTTGCCGGTGTGGTTGGCCTGGTAGCCGATCGTGGTCGACCCTCCCGGCTGGAGCGTGCCGTTGTAGCCGACGTTTGTGGCGGTCACCGTGCCGCTGGCCGGGGCGTATCCGGCGCTCCAGCCGGAGACGATTGTCTGTCCGGCGGGCAGGGTGAAGGTGAGGGCCCAGCCGTTGACAGTGGAGCTGCCGGTGTTGGTGATGGTGATGCTGTTGGTCAGGCCGGTGTTCCACGCGCTGACCGTGCTGACGGCCCGGCAGGTGCCCGGCCGGGGCGTCGGTGATCCAGTGGGTGTCGGTGAGGCGGTGGGTGTCGCGGACGTGGTCGGCGTGGGGGTGGACTGGCCGCCGCCGGCCGCACCGATGATCGCGTTGATGATGCCCTGCTGGGTCACCGTGGCGGAGCTCCGGTCGAACAGCCCGAACCCGTGCTGCCCGTTCCAGCCGTTGTCCCAGTAGGCGGTGGCCGCGCCGTACTTCTTCGCGGTCGCCACGAGCGTGCGCGCGAAGTCCGCACGGTAGGTGTTGTTCGCCGCGTCGTAGGTCGTCTTGTCGATCGAGCCGTACTCGCCGACGAACACCGGATAGCCGCGGGCGACGAACGTGTCGTGGGTCTTCTTCAGCTGGGCGTCCAGATGGTCTTCCTGGCCCCAGGTCGACGTCTTGGCCGGGTTTGTCGCGTTCGGTCCCCACTGGGTGATGACGCCGTCCTCCTGCCCGGCGAAGTCCCACGGGTCGTAGTAGTGAACGGAGATCATCAACCGCTGTTCACCCGCGGGAATCGAGGACGACCGGTACTGATCGGTGGGGATGACGAGCCCGTAGTTGCCCACGGTGTAGTCGATGTTCGTGTTCCAGCCGGGCACCAGCAGCCATCGGGAGGCGTTGTTCCCGCCGGTACGGCGTACCGTGTCGACGAAGGTCTGGTTGTAGGTGTTGATGTTCGAATAGCACGGCTGGGTGGGTGCGCCGTACTGCCCGTCGAAGTTCTCGTTCATCGACTCCAGGATCAGACGGTCGTTGTAGCCCGCGAACTTCGTCGCGACCTGCTGCCAGACCTTCTGGTACTTGGCCCGGATCGTCGTCTGGTCCGACGCGTCACAGATCAGCCAGGAACCGGTGACGGACTTGTAGCCGTCCCCGTGCATGTTGATCAGCACGTACAGACCCTGGCTGTAGGCGTAGTCGACGACCTGCGCGATCCTGGTCAGCCATGCGGCGTTGACCGTGTAGTCCGGGCCCGCACCGATGTGTCCCAGGTAGGAGACGGGAATGCGAATCGTCTTGAACCCGGACGCCTTCACCCGGTTGATCAGGGTCTGGGTCACCACCGGGTTCCCCCAGGCGGTCTCGCTGGGAATGCCGTTGTTGTTGGCTTCCAGCTGGTTGCCCAGATTCCACCCGGCTCCCATGTCGGCGACCAGTGCGGAGGCGCTCAGGTCGGCCACGACATCGGCCGCGGCCGGTCTGGTCACGCCGTACACGGCGCCGGCGAACACCACGGAGGCGGCGATCAACGCCAGCCCCACCCTCCGTGCTCTCGATCTCATCGATGGTCCCCTCTCGTCAGGCGCGAAGCGGCGGAACCGGATGGTGGGTGTCCGGTTCACGCCTGACCACGAGTCTCGCCACGTCACATCCCCCTGTCAATCGATGTTCATCGAATTATCCGGTCGGCGGCAGGTGATCCATCGCTGCCTCGACGGCGCGCGCGGACCGGCGGGAGCGGGGTTCGCCGTCCGGTTGTGATCTCCACCCGGCGGTACGGCCTAAGCTTCCGGTCATGGAAGGCATTGTCGACACGGTGGTATTGGTAGTGATTGCTATCGCCGGGGCCGCGCTGGCCCGGCGGCTCGGCGTCGTCGCACCTCTGGTGCTGCTGATCGCGGGCCTGGGCCTGTCGTTCATGCCCGGTCTGCCGGAGGTCCACGTCGAGCCGGAGCTGGTGCTTGTCGGCCTGCTGCCACCGCTGCTCTACGTGGCCGCGCTGCAGACCTCGATCCCCGCGTTCCGCAGGGCGTTGCGGCCGATCATGCTGCTCGCGGTCGGACTGGTGATCTTCACGGCGTTGATCACCGGCTGGCTCCTGCACCTGCTGCTGCCCGAGGTGCCGCTGGCCGCCTGCGTCGCGCTCGGCGCCGTGGTCGCGCCGCCGGACGCGGTGTCCGCGACCGCCATCGCCCGCCGGATCGGCCTGCCGCGCGCGATCGTCACCCTGCTTGAGGGCGAGAGCCTGCTCAACGACGCGACGGCGCTGGTCATGGTCCGGATCGCGGGCGGTGCGCTGACCGGCGCGGCGGTCGGCTTCTGGGACATCGGCCGGGACATCGTGGTGATCACCGGCGGTGGCGTGGCGCTCGGGTTCGCGGCTGCCGTGCTTGCTGCGTGGCTGCTCAAGAGGGTCCAGGATCCGATGCTCGCGGACGCGGTGTCGCTGCTCACCCCGTTCGTCGTGGTGGTGGTGGCCGAGGAACTGCACACCTCGAGCGTGGTGGCCGTGGTGGTGGCCGGCCTCTACCTGGGCCACCGCATCCCGTACCTGCTGTCACCGACGTCGCGCCTGCAGATGGAGGCGGTCTGGCGGCTGATCATCTTCCTGCTCGAGGGCGTGGTCTTCCTGCTGGTCGGGCTGCAGCTGCGCGAGCTGGTCGGCGACCTGGAGACCGGGCTCGCCACCACGGTGCAGGCGACCGCGCTGGTGTTCGCCGCGATCGTGATCCTCCGGTTCGCCTGGATCTTCCCGGCCACCTACCTGGCCCGCCTCTTCCCCAAGATTCGCAACCGGGAGGCGCGCCCGGCGCCGGGCGGCCCGACAGTGGTGGCCTGGGCCGGCATGCGCGGGGTGGTCACGCTTGCCGCGGTGCTGACGCTGCCGCCGGTCGACGAGGTACCGGGCGGCTACCCACGTGACCTGTTCGTCTTCGTCGCCTTCGCGATCATCGTGCTGACCCTGCTGATCCAGGGCACCACGCTGCCCTTTCTGGCAAACCGCCTGGGGGTACGCGAGGACACGAGCACCGCGGACGCGCTCGCGGAGGCGGCCGTGCAGCACCGGGCCAGCCGGGCCGCGCTTGAGGCGCTCGAGGAGCACGCCGGCGACGCGCCCGCGTCGGTGGTGGACCGGCTCCGGGAGATCGTCGAACACCGGACCAACGGCGCATGGGAGCGGCTCGGCAGCCAGGAGCGGGAAACGCCGTCATCTGCCTACCGCCGCCTCCGACGCCAGATGATCATGGCAGAGCGACACGTCTTCAAGGTCGCTCGCAACGAGGGCCGAATCCCCGAGGAGGTCCTCACCCGCGCCCAGCGCGACCTGGACCTGGAGGACTCCCAACTCCACCGAAGCGACGACTGACACGCGGGTGAGAGTCGGCGCCCGGTTCACGCTTGACGCGCTTCAGCGGATCGGCCGCGCGGAGCAGTTCCACCACGACAACGACGCCGAGGCCGACGACCAGCGGGTGTCGGGTGTGATGTGGTTCGGTGTGCTGACGTCCACCGCGGCCATCCTCGGCATGCTGCTGTTCTTCGGGCTGTCCGACTCCACGGTCCGGCGGGCGCTGCTGGTCCTCGCGAGCGCGGTGATCGCGACCAACCTGTTCCTCATCGTCGAGATGAGCTACCCGTACTACGGCTCGTTCGCCGTGCGGCCCGACGCCTATCAGCATGTCATCGAGGATCTGCGGAAGGGACGCTGACCGGGCCGAAATTCGGCGGCGGCAGGTGGCGGCGCAGTCTAAGGTGGCTCCAGCGACGGCGTGTAGCTCAGCGAGACAGAGCACCGGGCTTGGACCCGGAGGGCGCGGGGGCGGGGCCCGCCACGCCGGCATGGACAAGGCACAGGCCGGGTACGTGACCGGGCAGCTCGCGTCGGCGTTCGTCACCGCCACCACGCACGAGGACCCGGCGACCCGGCGGCGCGCGGAGGAGCGTGTGCGGCGGTGGTCGCTTGTGCTGTCCGGTGATCACGCGCACGGCTCCCGTACCCCGGTCAAGGGTTTTCCGTCCTGGGTGACGCTCGACGTGGCGCGCGGCGGGTTCGCGACAGGTGAGGCGTCGGCGGGTGGGCCGCTGCGGCCGCACGAGGTGCGGTTCGGCAGCCGGGCCGCGGCGTTCGCACATTTCCTGACGGAGGCGGGGCTGGCCGAGCTGTACGCGATGCTCGACAGCGGCGACTACCGGATCGACGTGCCGGAGCAGGGCGCGCTGCTTGTCGTCGCGTCGCTGCTGCGCTCCGGCGACCGGGCCGCGGCGCTTGAGGTGCTTGAGGCGATCGGGCCGTTCGCCGACCGGCTGTGCTTCACACCCGTGCCGGACCGGCCGGTGGTACGCGCACCTGACGTGGTGTGGCGCACCGGTGCGGGCGAGGTCGCCGCGCAGCTGGCCGCGCGGGTGGAGAATCCGCGGATCGCGGCGCAGCGGGAGACGCTCACCGTGTGGAACCCGCTTGCCGACGAGTTCCTGGGGCTGTGGCTTGATTTCGACGCCGGACGCGCCCGGGAGCTGCTCGCCCGGTACCGGGAGCTCGCGGCCCGGCACACGCGCAGCCGCAAGCACCTGCGCCGTAAGGAGAACCTCTACATTCTGCGGACCGCGGCCGAGCACGCCGTCGCCGGCCGCGAGCTGACCCCGCGGCACGCCGGGCTGCTGCGCGTGGCGATCGCATCGATGACGGCCAAGCGCGGGCTGCCCGGCTCGCCGGCGCACACGGCGCTGCGGTCCGCGCAGGCCCGGCAGGCGGCGCAGCCCGGCCATCACGTGCTGGCCCACGCCGTGTCCGCCCGGCTCGGCGCGCTCGACCCCTGCGCCGGGGTGTCCGATGTGGAGGCGATCTGCGCGCCGGTCGGCGGTGTGCCGGTACCGGCGCCGGTCCGGCGTCTGGTGCGCCGCGCCACCGCCGGGACCATTCCCGAGCTGATCGCCGCGCGCGTCGTGCCGTCCGCCGAAGTGCTGGCCCGGCTCACGCCGCAGATCACCTCGGTGGTGGAGGCTTCCGGGTACGCCGATCCGGCGCTGATGGCCGCCGTCTACCGGGCGTTCCGCAACCGGCGGTCGCTGCTCCTGCTCGACTACGCCCACCAGGTGCGCATCGGCGAGCTGCCGTGGGTCGCCGTGCAGCGGCCGGCCCGGCCGTCCGCCCGGCCGGAGACCGCGTGGCGCCTCGGCACGTACTACCTCACCGGCTTCCCCGGCACGATCACCCCGAATCCGCTCGTCAGCGAGCTGTCGACGCTCTCACCGATGCATCCGTGGGTGGAGGAGCTGGCCGCGGACATCTTCATGGGCGGCTTCTCGCCGACGTTCGGCCGGGCCGCCGCGCTCGCCGGCGAGCTGCTCGACGGGAGCCTCTACCAGCGGTACTACGACATCGAATGGAAGCGGGCCGCCGCCGACTTCGCCGGCTACTGCCGTGCGCGGGCCGGCAACCCGCGTGGCACCACCGCCGGGAACGGGGCGGTCATCGAGCAGGGCCAGATCCTGACCACACACAACCTTGCCACGCTCGCGTACGCGGTGGGCGCCGAGCCGCAGGACGGCTGGCATGCGGCCGCGGCCGGCGCGTTCGGCACCGCGTTGCGGATCGCGGCCCGCCCGAGGAGTCTGCGGGGAGGCAAGGACATCGCGTACGCGTGGCGGCAGGTGGTCTTCTCGCTGTCCGTGCCGGGCGCCGGTGACCCGGAGGAGGCAATCGCCGGCTTCCACGAGCGGCTGTGGTCCGGGCCGGAATCGGTGCGGGAGCGGCTGCTGCCCGCGGTGGCCGGGCTCGGGCGGGTCGCGTCCGGTGCGCGCGGCGGCAGCCCACTGACCGGGTGGGTGGTGCGCTGACCAGCCCGGCGGCCCACCGTCGTCTCGCCGCGGAGCCGCCGCGCGAAACCAGCCGTTGCCGCCCCGCTTCCGGTCGCGGCCGCCCCGCTTCCGGTCGCGGGCGTCAGCGGGTTGCCCGCCTGCGGCCGCGGGCGTCAGCGGATCGGGGAACAAGTCCCTGACCGGTGACGCTGGATCTGAGGTGATCAACTCCGAGGTCGGCCTGTCGCTGCTGGACCGGTCCCGTACCCGCGCGGGTGAGCCCGACTCCGCCGCGCTGCGCGGCACAGTCGCGCGCGCGGCCCGGGTGGAACGCCAGGGATACGACAGGTTCTGGGTCGCCGAACATCACGCGGTCCCGGGCGTCGCCGGCGCGGCCCCGGCGGTGCTGCTGGCCGCGCTCGCCGGCGCGACGTCGACGATCCGGCTCGGTTCCGCCGGGGTGATGCTGCCGCACCACCAGCCGATCGTGGTCGCCGAGCAGTTCGCCACGCTGTCCGCCTTCGCGCCGGGCCGGGTGGACTTGGGGCTGGGCCGCTCGCCCGGCTTCACTCCGCCGGTACGCCGCGCCCTGCGGCAGACCGATCGGGACTTCTCCGCCGATCTCGCGGAGTTGAGCGGCTTCCTCAACGGTACGGCGGAGGTCACGCTGCGCCCGCGGCCGGACGGCGCGGTGCCGCTCCACGTGCTTGCCACCGGCAGCGGGCTGGAGATCGCGGCCGGGCGCGGGCTGCCCGTGATCGTCGGCGGCCCGCTGCTCGGGCTCGGCGGTGATCCGGAACCCGGGCTGCGGGCGCTTGCCGCCTATCGCCGCGACTTCCAGCCGTCCCCGCAGCAACCGGAACCGTATGTGGCGATCAGCCTCGATGTCCTGATCGCGGACACCGACGCGGAGGCCGCCGATCTACTGCTTCCGGAGGCGTGGTCGATGGCCCGGAGCCGGACGACCGGCACGTTCGCGCCGCTGGAACCGGTGGACGCGGTCCGGGCCGCCCCGCGCACCGCCCGCGAGCAGCAGTATCTTGAGCAGGCCGCCGCGGCGGCGATCACCGGCACGCCGGCGCGGGTGGAGCGCCGGCTCGCCGAGCTGCTCGACCGGACCGGGGCCGCCGAACTGGTCGCCGCGAGCAGCACCTTCGACCGGGCCGCCCTGGACGCCTCGGACTCGGCACTCGCCGCGCTCTTCGGCCGGCCACGGCCCGCCAGGCATACCTCGCCTTAGGCGCTGTACCGACGTCCCCTGGACCGCGGCCTCACTCCGACCCCCACGTCGATCCAGCGCCTAGAGATGGCCGGCGAACCAGTCGAGAAGCGGTTGCGGCCGCCGCTGGAACTCGAGGTAGCCGTCCCAGCGGCGCGTCGAGTCCTCGATCCAGCTCAGCTGCTTGTCGGCGACCGGGATGTTGTCGAAGATCGTCTGGACGTCCGCGGGTACGGTGAGCACGTCGTCCCGGACCTGGTACACGTAGGTCGGGATGCGGCACCCGGTGGCCCAGACCCGGGGATCGCGGGCGGCGAGCGCGATGCCCGTCGCCAGGCGCACACGCCTGTCGAGCTCGTCGCGTCGGTCTCCTTCCACGCCCGCCACGGCGAGAACCCGGCTGAGGATGATCTCCTCGGTGACCGGCTGCGGTCCGCCGAGACAGCGGACGTTCGCGAACGCCGCGGGGTCGAGCGTCATCGCGTACAGCGTCGCGTTGAAGCCCAGACAGCGGCTGAACAGTCCGATCGGCATCTCCCGGGTATCCGGCCTGCTCGCGGCATAGGTCAGCGAGCCGAGCACGTCGCGGGCCTCGAAGATCCCGGACGACGCGATGCCGCCGTTGCCGGTGCCGCTCAGTCCGTGGCTCCGCAGGTCGTAGGTCAGGACGTTGTATCCTGCCGCGTGCAGGATGGCCAGGTCGTGGGTGAAGTCGACCTCGATGTCGTTGCCGCTCGGCCCCCAGATCGACTTCCACGGCTCGAGGTGGGTGGGCAGTCCCGAGCGGGTGAAGTACATCGGATGATTGACGATGATGAGCTTGCCGGACCCGGGAGCCGGTATGTACCAGCCCTCGAGCGGCACGCCGTCCGCCGAGGGGAACGTGACGTCCTCGAAAGCGAGCCCTCGCTCCGACGGGTAGTGCATGATCGGTGAGCGCGGCAGCCGGCCCAGCCCGGCGGCGATGGCGCCCATGACGTGGTCCGCGTGGTCGTCGCTCATTACTCGGCGTCCAGCTGAAGCCGGAGGGAGAAGAAGTCCTCCAGGTGCCAGCTGCTCTCGATCTTCCCGTTCGCGATGCGGTGGAAGTCGAACGCGCGGAATGCGACGGTACGGCCGGTCGGGGCGATCCCGAGGATCTCGCCCTTGTGTGTTCCGGAGGCAAGGACGCGAACCGCCACCCGGTCGCCGGAGACGATGACGTCCTCGATCTCCACCCTGAGGTCGGCGAAGGCGGACCTCAGGAACGCCACGGTGCCCCGAAACCCGTCGATTCCGGCCGGCGTACCAGGCGGAAGCGGGATGTCCTGCCAGTCGTCCGCGAGGTAGTCGGCGGCGTCATCGGTGTCTCCGCTGCTCATCGCTCCGTAGAAGCGGCGCACCAGGGCCTCGGGGGCCGGGGCGGGTGCGGTGAATCCGTCCAGGAAGACCAGCCGGCGGTCGAGCGCGGTGGCGGCGATGTCCCGGGCCGGGGCGTACTCGGCGGAGTCGTACCAGGTGCGCAGCCGTGCCATGTCGGGGAACTCGATGATGACCACGCGCGTGTCCGGCGGCCAGTCGCCCTCGACAACCGCGGCCTCTGCCGCGAGCACCAGGAACGTCCCACCGTGGGCGGCGATCGAGGACTGCGCGATCTCCGCGTATTTCCCGGCGCCCTCTCCGTCGAGAACCGTCACTTCGGTAAGGCTGTATGCGGGCATCTGAGGTCTGCTTTCTCATTCGGGGAGGCGGTGATTCGCTTCTGTACAAGCATGTGAGGCACCGGAAAGGAACGGAAACGACGATGAGAGATGAAGTCACAACCGCCGGGGGTACGTGTGCCTGAGCTGAGACAACTGCAGGTCCTGGTGCTCACGGCCGATGAGCTGAACTTCACCCGGGCGGCGGCGCGGCTGTTCATGACCCAGCAGGCCGTCTCCAAGGTGATCCGGCAGCTCGAGCAGGAGATCGGGGTCGCTCTCCTCGAGCGGTCGACCCACACGGTGCGGCTCACGGCGGCGGGGGAGTCGCTCGTCCAGGACGCACGGCAGCTCCTGCTGCTCGCCGCCTCGGCTGTCGATCGCGCCCGGGAGATCGGCGACGGCCGCGTCGGCACCGTCCGGGTCGGCGTCTCGCCCGCCCTCGGCCCGAACGAACGTGAGGCTGTGGTGCTGGCCCTGCGCGGCGACACGTCCGGGCTTTCCGTAGAGCTCAGCGAACTGCGTCCCGGCAAGGCCGCGGAGGCGTTACTCGCCCGGGAGATCGAACTGGCAGTCGTCCGGTTCGTGCCTGACCTGCCGTCCTTGGAACACGCCGAACTGAGGACTGCCCCGGCCCGGTTGTACGTGCCGGTGGGCCACCGCCTCGCCGCGCGTACGACCCCCGTCACGCTGGAAGAACTCGACGGCGAGCGCCTCCTCACCTGGAACGCGCCCGGCACACCGCTCACCGACCTGATCGTCGGGCGCATCCGCGCCGCCGGGGCCGACGTGCGTCCCACGCTGTCGCCCACAAGCGGCATGGCCCTGGCGCTGAGCGACCTGCCCGACCTCGGCGCGGTGGCGATCGCACCGGAAGGCTGGCAACGCACCGGCCGGATCGTCGACCTCCCACTCGCCGACGCCTTCCACCTTCCATTGTTCGTCATCTGGGCATCCGCGGCCCCCAGCTCGGCCGTGCAGCGACTCCGCGCCGCCCTCAGCCCCCGGGACTGATCAACGGTCTCCGATCTCTGTCGGGCCGGCATTCAGGAGCCGGGACACGGACAGGTCACTGCGGCCCAGGCGGGTGTATTCCATGGCCCGGCCTCCCCGGTTCGGCGTCATCCACCGGACTCACCGGCCGGGCGTGGTGCCCGGCTGTTCCGGAACAGCCGAAATATTCTGGTTTGCAATTCATGAACACCAATGCCATAACGTACCGCCGAAAAGGTGTTATGGGGGGTGTGATCCACAAGTCGCATGTATCTGGCAGTGCGAACTCGGCCCTTGACCCATCGATCAACGGGTCGTAGCGTGCGCTGAACGGCCCCGTAAATTTCGGCCGACAAGCGAAACTTTCGGTATCCCCTTCAATTCGTTCTTTCGGAAAGGAACCTTCAATGGCGCGTTTCAGTCGGAGGTCGCTGCTGGGCCTGACCGGCGCCGGCGCCGCGGGTCTGCTGCTGGGCGGATGCGGTGGCGACGGCGGGGGCGGCGGGGGCGGGAAGATCCGGTGGTGGCACATCGCCAACACCGACCCGATGCTCAGCGAGTGGGCGCAGATGGCCCGCCGGTTCGAGACCGACCACCCCGGCACCACGATCGAGATCACCGCCTTGGAGAACGAGGCGTTCAAGACCAAGCTCACCACTAACATCCAGGCCGGCGACCCGCCCGACATCTTCCACACCTGGGGCGGCGGCGTCCTCGCCCAGCAGGCGGAAGCCGGCATGATCAAGGACCTCACCGCGGACGTCGGCGGGTGGCGCGACACGCTGATTCCGACGGCGCTCGACGCGTACACCATCGACGGGAAGATCTACGGATCCGCGGTGGACACCGGCATGGTCGGCTTCTGGTACAACAAGGAACTCTTCGACAGGGCCGGGGTGAGCACACCGCCGGACACCTGGGCAGGCCTGCTCGACGTGACCCGCCGGCTCAAGGCCGCGACGATCACCCCGATCGCGCTGGCCGGCAAGGAGAAGTGGCCGGGGCACTACTACTGGGCGTACCTGGCGATGCGCATCGGCGGGCTGGAACTGCTGCAACAGGCGGCGGCCGACCGGAGCTTCGCCGCGCCGGGCTTCGTCGACGCCGGCGCCCGCCTGGCCGAACTGGTCGCGCTCGACCCGTTCCAGACCGGGTTCCTGGCCGCCGGCTACTCCACCGCGGACGGGCAGGCCGCCACCATGGGCAACGGCAAGGCGGCCATGGAGCTGATGGGCCAGTGGGCGCCGACCGTGCAGAACGACTCCTCGTCCGGAAAGAAAGGGCTCGGCGACCGGCTGGGCTTCTTCCCGTTCCCCGCGGTCGACGGCGGCCGCGGGCGGATCACCGACGCGTTCGGCGGCGGCGGCGGATTCGCGGTCGGCAGGAACGCCCCGCCCGCGGCGATCGAGTTCCTCAGGTACATCGCCCAGCCGGACAACGCCCGCATCGAGGCGAAGACCGCGGGTGTACTGCCCGTGGTGGCTGCCGCGCAGGACGCCGTCACCGACCCCAACCTCAAGCTGGTGGCCGGTACGCTCGCCGCCTCGACAGGTTTCCAGCTCTACCTCGACCAGGCCTTCGCGCCCGCCGTGGGACAGCAGGTGAACGACAGCGTGGCCGAGCTGCTGGCCGGTCAGGCGACGCCGGAGAAGGTCACCGAGGCCATCACCACCGTGGCCAAGCAGGGCTGACGGCCGGTGCTCACCGCCGAACGACAGGTCCTCGCCCCGCCCCGCACCCCGCCGCGCCGCCGGCGTCGCCCCTGGCCGACGATCGCCCTGTTCCTGACGCCCGCGCTCGTGCTGTTCGGACTGCTCGTGCTGGCGCCGATCGTGGTCGCCGGGTACGCGAGCCTCTTCACCTGGAACGGCTTCGGCGTACCCACCCAGTTCGCCGGCCTGGAGAACTTCCGGCGACTGCTTGCCGACGAGGTCTTCGCCGGCGACCTGCGGCGCACCCTGCTGCTCGTCGGGCTGTCCCTCGTCATCCAGCTGCCGATCTCGCTGGCCCTGGCGATGCTGCTTCATCAACCGCTGCGCGGCCGGCGGGCGTACCGCATGGTGTTCTTCGCGCCCTACGTGCTGTCCGAGGTGGTCACCGCGGTCCTGTTCACGATGATCTTCTCGCCGAACCAGGGCCTGGCCAATCACGTCACCCGGCTGATCGGCCTCGGCGATCTGGGCGCGATCTGGCTCGCCGACACCGACACCGTGATGTACACGCTGTTCCTGGTCATCTCCTGGAAGTACTTCGGCTTCCACACGCTGCTGTACCTGGCGGCCCGGCAGGGCATCCCGACGGAACTGCACGACGCGGCCGCGTCCGACGGCGCGAGCCCGTGGCAGGCGTTCCGGCACATCACCCTGCCGCTGCTCGGCCCGACCATCCGGATCAGCGTGTTCCTGTCCATCCTCGGCACGGTCCAGCTCTTCGACATGGTCTGGGTGCTCACCGGTGGCGGCCCGATCCGCTCCTCCGAGACGCTCGCGGTGACCATGTTCCAGGAGGGCTTCAAGCGGTACCACGTCGGCTACGCGAGCGCGATCAGCATGACGATCTTCGGCATCAGTCTCGTCTTCGGCCTGCTGTACCAGCGTTTCGTCCTGCGGCGCGACCTCGAGGGCGCCCTCACCACGATGGGAGGCCGGCGATGAGCCACGCCGACGGCGCACGCCTGGCACGACACGGCGCACTGCACCTGGCCGCCCTGCTGGCCGGCGCCGCAGTCATCGTGCCGATCGTGTTCGGGGTACTGGGCGGGTTCAAGGACAACGGGCAGCTGTTCACCAACCCGTTCGGGCTGCCCGACCCGTGGGTGCCCGGCAACTACACCGAGATCCTCGGGTCCGGGACGTTCTGGCGGCAGGCCGGCAACAGCGTGCTCGTCGCGATCGTCACCACGGTGCTCGTCGTCGTGATCGGCGCGATGGCCGCGTACATCTTCGCCCGCTACACGTTCCCCGGCCGCGAGCTGCTGTTCACAGTCTTCGCCATCGGGCTGATGTTCCCGTTCGCCGTCGCCATCCTGCCGCTGTTCGTCCTGCTGCGGGAGATGAACCTGCTCGGCAATCCGCTTGGCGTGATCCTGCCGCAGGCCGCGTTCGGGCTCCCGGTCACCATCGTCATCCTGCGCGGCTTCTTCCGCGGCATCCCCGCCGAGGTCGAGGAGTCGGCGGTGCTCGACGGCTGCGGCCCGGCCCGGTTCTTCTGGCGCATCCTGCTGCCGATGTCGCGCCCCGCCATCGGCACCGTCTCGGTGCTCGCGGTCGTCGGCAGCTGGAACAACTACCTGCTCCCGCTGATCGTCTTCAACGACTCGCGCCTGTGGACGCTGCCGCTGGGCGTGCAACAGTTCCAGTCGCAGTACTCGGCCGACACCGCACGCATCCTCGCCTACGTCACCCTGGCGATGCTTCCCTCCCTGATCTGCTACGCGCTCGCCGAACGTCAGCTGGTCAGCGGCCTCACAAGCGGAATCGGGAAAGGCTGAGGGGGTACGGCGTCCCCACCCGCCGATTCAGGCGGGGTGGGACGCCGGATCAGGCCGGCGGCGCTCACGGGGGCGTCATGGGCGGGTGGGACGCCGGGCCGGCCGTTGCTCTGCCGCTGTCGCACGAACTCGCCGGGCGTCAGCCCGTACCGGCGCCGGAACTCCCGGGTGAAGTGGCTGGCGTCGGCGAACTGCCACCGTGCGGCCACGTCCGAGATCGCGAGCCGGGTGCCGGTGGCCGCAAGCGCGGATCGCGCCTCGGCCAGCCGCCGTTCCCGGAGGTAGCCGGCCACCGAACCGCCCTCGGCCGCGAACGCCCGCTGCAGGGTACGCACGGACACGTTCAACTCCCGTGCCAGCAGGCTCGGCGAGAGGCCGGGGTGGGTGATCAACTGGTCCGCGAGGGTGCGGGCGGCCCGCGCCAGAGCCGGCGTCAACCGGGGTTCGACCGCGTCCACGCCGCCGTCCGTCACCGCGCGGACGAGTTCGACGAACGTGTTCCGGGCCGCGTGCAGACCTGCCGATCCCAGCTCGCCGGCGCACTCGCGGACCATTGTCGCGTGCGCGAGCAGCAGCCGCACCTCGGCCTGTGACGCGGAGCCGGCCGCGGAACGCCGCCGGGCGCCGAGTGTGGGCGTGGGCAGGACCAGCAGGTCGGTGCGGGTGCCGGGCTCCGCGATGAGGTGGGTCATCGGCCCGATGCTGACCAGCACGCGACCGGCGGTCACCCGCTGCTCCGTCCCGTGCGCGTCCCCGAGCAGCCAGGCGCCCCGGCGCACGATCCACACCCGTACCAGATCCCTGGTGGTGGCGAAGCCGGTCGTCTGGATCGCGGACACCGTGTCGATGGAGTTGTAGACGACGTCGTACAGCCGCAACGCGTCCATCTTCGCCCGGAAGCCGGACGTGGTCGCCGGCGCGAACGACGGCATGGCGAACCTGTCGCCCATGCGCTGCTGCCACGCCGCCGCGACGTCACCGAAGTCACCCTCCCTCCGGTTGTCCACCGAGAGGAAGCCGACATCCGTACCAATCATGAGATGTCCGCCAATCGTTGTCGCGATTCTTCCAGGCTGCCTGGCGCGCTCGTGCAGGACTCCGCGGCGAGGCCGTTCCTAGGGTGCCTGGTTGTGAATACGACTGCGCACACGCCCGGCTCCTGGGCACTCGTCACCGGCTCGTCGAGCGGGATCGGGCAGGCGACGGCCCTGAAACTCGCCGAGGACGGCTACGCGATAGTGGTGTGCGGCCGGGACCCGGCCCGGACCGCGGAGACCGCCCGGCTGATCGAGGAGTCCGGCGGGCGGGCGGTGAGCATGGTCGCCGACCTGGCCTCGCCCGACGAGGTGCTCGGCCTGGTGCGAAAGGTCCGTGAGGCCGTCGGTGACGAGCCGGTGGAGATCCTTGTCAACAACGCCGGTGGCGGCGCCTTCGTGCCGACCGAGGACACCACCGTGGAGATGTTCGACGCCGCGTTCAACCTCAACGTGAAGGCCCCGTACATCCTGGCGGGCGCGTTCGCACCCGCGATGGCCGGCCGCGGACATGGGGCGATCGTCAACGTCGGCAGCCTGAGCAGCCGGATGGCGGCCTCCGGGACCAGTGCGTTCCAGGCGGCGAAGGCCGCGCTCACCATGCTCACCAAGTCCTGGACCGCCGAGTACGGCCCGCGCGGTGTGCGGGTCAACTCGGTCGACCCCGGGTACATCCTCACCAGGGTCAACGAGCACATGCGGGACATGTACGGCGGCTACCTCACGAGCGTGCCGGCCGGGCGTGGGGGCGCCCCCGAGGAGGTGGCCGAGGCCATCCGCTTCCTCGCCTCACCCCGGGCCTCCTACATCCAGGGCGTCGTACTGACAGTCGACGGCGGAAAGACCTCCGTCGTCGCCATGTGATCCGGACCGCGCCATCCCCGCCGGGGAGGAACGGCTACGCCGCGCGATCGACGGGACCGCGACCCGCCTGCGGAGCGACGTCAGCGCCTGCCCGCCAGCCCTACCGCGGCCCCTCCCGGTCGACCGCCCGAGTAGCGGTCCGGGCTCTCCGGCTCCGGCTCGCCGGTCGTGACGTTCTCGTGCGCCACCCCCGCCCGGCCGCGGCCCGGTCAGGCCCTCGCCCGGAACGGCGCCAGCGTGGCCCGGATCGTCTCGGCGGCGCCCCAGTCGTCGTCGAACTGGGCCAGGACCGCCAGGTGCTGCCGGAGCTGGATGATCGGCATGCGGGCCGGCCAGCCGGGGTCCAGACCGGTCAGCTCGGCGTAGACGTCGAAGAACCGGCGCGACTCCGGCGGCGGCGCCGTGGTCCAGAGATGGGCCAGGTCCACCTCGGCCCACATGTACGACACCGCCGGGTCGATCACCGCCGCCTGCCCGTCCGCGGTGGCCAGCACGTTCTGAGCCCACAGGTCGCCGTGGGTCAGGCAGGCCGGCCGGTCCGGCAGCAGCTCGGGGAGCCGGGTGCACAGCCGCTGCAACGCGGCCCGGTCGGCGGGTCCGAGCGCCGCCTCGACGCGCGGCTCGCTCAGCCAGCGGAGCAGCCGGTGTTCGGCGAAGAAGGCGAAGCCGTCACCGGACCACGTGTTGACCTGCCGGCGGCGGCCCAGCCAGGTGTCCCGGTGCCATCCGAAGCGGGGGTGGGTGGTGCTCGTGTGCAGGTGGGCGAGCGCGTGGGCGAACCGCTCCCAGAAGTCCTCGTCGGGTGGCCTCGGGTGCAGAAGCGACAGCACGAGCACCTCGTGGCCGGCCACGACGACGTCCGGAGTGGTGAGCCCGCCGATCTCCCGCAGGGCCGCCAGCCCGGCGGCCTCCGCGATGAAGACGTCGCCGTCCACCGCCTCGGCGAAGGTCTTGACGAAGACCGGCGGCGCGTCCGTGCGGTCGACGATCGCGGCGATCGCGGCGAGCCCACCGCTCACCGGCGTGACGGCGCCGACGTCGCGGATCCCCGCCCGGGACAACTGTTCCCGCAGCAGAACTGTCGATGGCATCGGCGGCCGCCTCCTTCGGCTGGAGCGTACAACGGACCGCTCCGAATAAGCTCTACCGCTGATTGCCGCCACGACGTGCGGCGTGGTCTAGCCACCACGGCCTACTGTGGATCGGTGACGATCGAGTACATCCGCTACCGGATCACCGGTGACGCCGCGGACTTCGAGTCCGCCTACACCCGCGCGGCCCGGTTCCTCGCCCAGGCGCCCGAGTGCGTCGATTACGAGCTCAGCCGCTGCACCGACGACCCGTCCGCGTACATCCTGCGGATCACCTGGACCTCGGCGGACGACCACCTGACGGGTTTCCGCCGCGGTGAGCTGTTCCCCGGCTTCCTGGCCGAGATCCGCGGCTACATCGAATCGATCGAGGAGATGCGCCATTACGAGCCGACCGCCGTGCGCGGGACCGGCCGGGCGGTGCCGAGCCTCTACGAATGGGCAGGTGGCGCCGAGGCGTTCGAGCGGCTGACCGAGCGCTTCTACGACAAGGTGGTCGTCGACGACGTGATCGGGCCGCTCTTCGCCGGAATGGATCCGGCTCACCCCCGCTATGTGGCGATGTGGCTCGCCGAGGTGTTCGGCGGTCCCGCCCGCTACACCACCGAGCGCGGCGGCTACGCCCACATGCTGTCCCACCATGTCGGCAAGGCGATCACCGAGCCGCAGCGCCGGCGCTGGGTGAGCATTCTCGCCGACGCCGCGGACGAGGTCGGCCTGCCCGGCGATCCGGAGTTCCGCGCCGCCTTCATGGGCTACATCGAGTGGGGCACCCGCCTGGCGGTCGAGAACTCCCAGCCTGACGCGTCACCGGCGCTCAAGGCCCCGGTACCGCACTGGGGCTGGGGCGTCGCGCCGCCGTACCTGGGGTGACGAAGCCGGCGTCGGGGTCTGCGCGCGTCACGTCGTACCCCCGGGTCACTGAGGTCTGGCCCGGATCACCTCGTAGAGCGCGGTCCAGTTACGGGCGCCGTGACCGGCCGCGATCGCCCGCCCGTAATGGGAGGCGACCGCCGCCGGGAGTTCCCGGTCGACGCCGGACTCCTCGCTTGTGCGCAGGATGTGCGCCGCCGTGGCGCCCATCATCCGCGTCGTGCTGAGGTCGCCCGGGTGCCGGCCTGCCTCCAGCGCCGCCGCCACCGACGCGCCGTCACCGACCATGTCGGGGATGCCGGTGAGCATTCCCATCGCGTCCGGCAGGAAGTCGGACGCGGGCACACCGGCGGCCGTGACCAGGGCGGTGGCGTGCAGCAGCGCGGACAGCGCGGTGAGGAAGACGTCCAGCTGGGCCTGGTAGAACAGTTGGGCGAGCCCCGGGTCGGCGCCCAGGTACCGGGTCTCGCCGATCACCCGCAACGCCGGCGCGTGCGCGGCGAACAGCTCCTCCGGGCCGCTGTAGTAGGCGTGGGCACCCGGCTGGCCGATCGCCGGTGCCGGCACCATGACGCCGCCGGTCAGGAAGCGCGCGCCACGATCGCCCGCCCATTCGGCCGCGGCGCGGGAGGCCGCGGGCGTGTCCGAGCTGAGGTTCACCAGGTCCCGGCCGGCGAGCGCGCCGGCCGGCAACCCACCGAGGATGTCGTACATCGCCGGGTAGTCGGTAAGGCTCAGAATTGTCAGCGGGCTCGCGGTGACCGCGTCGGCCGGACCTGCGGCCCGGGTTGCTCCGGCCAGGACCAACTCGTCCGCGCGTGCGGGCGTGCGGTTCCAGACGGTGACCGGGTGACCGGCCCGCAGCAGCGCGCCTGCCATCGCACGGCCCATCGGGCCCAGGCCGACGACGGTGATCGGTGCGGGGTTCATCTGGTGCTCCTGAGTTCTTCGAAGATGCGGGCGGTGCCGAGATCGCCGTGCCCGGCCGCGATCTGCCGGGCCACGAGCGCGTGCACAGGATCAAGGACATCCGTGGGTACGCCCTGGTCCGCGCTCGCCCGCAGCAGGGTCACCAGCGCGGTCCCGGTGAAGTGCAGGCTCTGCTGCCCGGCGCCCGCATAGTCGCGGGCGTCGACGGTGGCGGCGTACCCGGCCAGGCCCTCGGTCATCGCGGCGAGGAACGGCGCGGCGACCCCCGCGAACTCGCTTGCGGAGACGCCCTCGGCCGCGACCATCGCGGCGCCGTGCAGGAAACCGGCGCCGCTCCGGTGAACGGCAGGGCACGTGTGGGATCACGATTCCAGACGGTGACGGTGTGGCCGGTGGCGAGAGCGGTCGAGGCGAGGGCGCTTCCCATCGCGCCCAGGCCCAGGAAGGTAACGCTTGTGGACATGCATCAATCGTCGGCAGTACCGTCAATCCGGACAAGTACCCACTAAATAGTGGGGTACGCACCGGAGGGTAAGTATGGGCAGGCGCGGGCCGTACATCTGTGGCATCGACGCGGCGATGGACGTGGTCACCGGCAAGTGGAAGTCGCTGATCCTGTGGGAGCTGCACCATCACGGCACCCGGCGCTTCGGCGAGCTGCGCCGCGGCCTCCCCGGCGTCAGCGAGAAGATGCTTGTCCAGCATCTGCGCGAGATGGAGGAGGACGGCCTGCTCCACCGGGAGATCTTCCGCGAGGTGCCACCCCGCGTCGAGTACTCCCTGACCGCCGACGGCCGCAGCCTCAACGCCGCCCTCGCCCCGCTCGGCGCGTGGGGCACGGAGCGTCGGCGGCGCCTGGCGGCCACGGGCACGCTCGTCGAGGCCCCGCCCACGTCCTAGCTAGTTTCCGGTCAGCCGGCGAGCCGGTGCATGGCGGACAGGTAGCGGCGGGTGACGAGGTCCTGCACCGCGGTGCCGAGCGGCCCGGACAGCCGGGCCGTCAGGCTCGCCGGCCGGGAGAAGGCGGTGATGGTGAACGTGGTCCGGCCGGAGTCGTCGAGGCTCAGGACGAAGGACTCCTCACCTCGCTCCGGATGGTGCCGCAGGGTTCCGTAGGCGAAGCCGTGCCGGCCGGGTTCCCGGATGACGTAGATGACCCGGCAGACTGCGGTCAGGCGCAGCGGTCCGACTCCGATCCCGAGCCGCACGTCGATGCCGGGTGCGGTCGCCGGGCCGTCGGCGGCGACGCGCAGGCCCGCCCCGCGGTGGACCGCCCACCCGTCCAGCGCGGCGGCGGCGCGGCGGAAGAGGTCCGGGCCCGCACCGATCACCCGCTCGTGCCGGACGTGGCGGTAGCCGCCGGGGAGCGGCTCGTGCCTGGTGGCCCCGGTCTCCGGATAGGAAAAGCCGTCGTCGGCCGGCATGCGGTGAATCCCCTCGAACGTCGCGGACACGATCGTTCGAACGTAGCGCGGATGTCAGACCTGGTATGCCGACACCGTGCGCCGCAGTTCCGCGGCCATGCGGGCCAGTTCCGCCGCGGTCTGCCGGGTGTCGGCGGCGCCGCCGGTGACCGAGTCGGCCGCGGCGGCGACGCCGGAGATGGTGTCGGCGATGCGCGACGAGCCGTCCGCGGCCTCGCTCACGCTGCGGGCCATCTCGCCTGTGGTGGCGGTCTGTTCCTCGACCGCGCTGGCGATTGTGGTGGTGTAGTCGTTGATCGTGGCGATGACGGCGGCGATGTTGCCGATCGCCTCGACCGTGCCCTGCGTCTCGGACTGGATGTTCGCGACCTGGGCGGAGATCTGCTCGGTGGCCTTGGCGGTCTCCTGGGCGAGGTCCTTGACCTCGCTGGCGACCACGGCGAATCCCTTGCCGGCCTCGCCCGCGCGCGCCGCCTCGATTGTGGCGTTCAGCGCGAGGAGGTTGGTCTGCTGGGCGATCGCGGTGATCAGCGCGATCACGGCGCCGATCTCGGTGGACGCCTCGCCGAGCTTGATCACGCCGGCGTTCGTGGTCTGCGCGGTGTGGGCCGCCTCGGCCGCGACCGTGGCGGCCTCGCCGGCGTTGTTGGCGATCTCGCGGATCGAGATGCCCATCTCGTCGGCGCCGGACGCGACCGCCCGGACGCTCTGCGAGACCTGGTTCGCGGCGTCGGAGACGGTACCGACCTGGGTGGAGGTGGCCTCGGCGGACCGGGACAGTTCGGAGGCGACCGCGGTGAGCTGTTCCGATGCGGAGGCGAGCATCTCGGAGTTCTCGCCGACCTGCCGGACCATGCCGGCCATCGCGTCGGCGGTGCGGTTGAGCGTGCCGCTGAGCCGGCCGATCTCGTCCTTGCCGGTCACCGTGACCCTGGCGGTGAGGTCGCCGCCGCTGATCCGGTCGAGGGCGCCGACCGCCCGGCTCAGCGGCGCGACGATGAGCCGGGCGACGACCGCGGCGAACGCGAGGCCGAGCGCGGTGCTGAGCAGCAGGATGGTGGTGACCCAGACCTTCGTCTCGCCGTAGACCTCCTCGGCGGCGGCCTCCTGCTCCGACGACGCGGTCACGGTCTCGTCGACGAGCGCGTTGAGCGTGGCCCGGACCGCGGTCTTCGAGGTCTCCAGCTCGCCGGTGCGTACCGTGGCGATCTCTGTGGTGTTGCCCGCGTCGGCGAGGGGCAGGAGCCGGTCGGTGAGCAGCGCCCGGAAGCTCGTCCAGCCGGTCTGGAACGTGGCGAGGTTGGTCTCGGAGTCCGCGGGCAGGTCGGGGTAGCCGGTGAAGGTGGTGATCGCGGTCTGCACGTCCGTCTCGGCCTTGTCCAGGCTCTGCCCGGCGGCCGTGCGCCCGGCGGCGTCGGTGGCGAGCAGGTAGTCGTCCGCGGCCAGCCAGGTGCGGTTCACGGCCGCGCGCAGATCCCCTATCGTCTCCAGCTCCAGATTGTGCTGGTAGACCCGCTTGACCTGGTCGTTGACCGCGCCGACGCTTGACAGCGCGTAGAGCCCGTCGAACAGGCTGAACGCGGCGATGACGCCCACCGCCAGCATGATCTTCGTCAGGACCCGGCGGTCGGTGATTACCGCGTGCCAGCGCGCCACAGGTCGCACCCTCTCCTCGGCCAGACACCCCAAGGAGATCAAATCCAGGCTGCCGACGGGACCGGAACCGGAAAGAACGCTCGCATCCGGTCAGCGGCCCCGTCGCGCCGCTCGCGGCTGAAACGGTGGCGGCCACCGGTGCGGATCGCACCGGTGGCCGCCGGGTTCACGTCGGTACTGCGGAGGGGATCAGGGGTAGGCCACGACCTGGCGGGGCGTGGTGTTGCCGGCCGGGTTGGGGACCGGGCCGCCCGTGTCGTTGACGACGTTGGCGATGGTGCCGACGTCGCCGAGCGAGACGGTCAGGATGCTGCGCAGCTGGACGCCGGAGCGGTTCGGCACCTCGAAGGCGCGGTCCACCCGGACGCTGGGGTTGACGTTGAAGTAGGCGTAGGAGCCGCCGCCCCACAGCTGGTGGTCGGTGACGGCGTCGGCGACCTTGTAGGCGGCGTAGCCGTTGCCCCGCGGCCCGATCCAGGCCGCCTGGTTGGGTACGTCGTACGGCTTCTCGTTCTGGAAGAAGATCGTCTTCCCCCGGTTGCCGTTCCAGATCACCTCGTACTTCTGGTAGTGCTCGACGAACAGGCCGGTGGCGAGGACGTCGTCGCCGTTCACGACGAGGCCGGTGTCACCTGTGTTGACGGTCCAGCCGGTGGGTGCGCCACCGTGGTCGGCCCGCCAGGCCCAGATGTGGTCGATGATCGTGTCGTCGGCGTGTACGGCGAGCGTGGTGGTGGCCTTGCCCTGGACGCTGCTGCCGATGCGGAAGAAGACGTCCTGGATGCTGGTCGGGTTCGCCGCGTGGTCGGTGTGGACGCCGGACCGGCCGACGCTCATCAGCGTCGGGCTGTTCGTCGTGCCGGCGTCGAAGGTGAGGCCGCTGATCTTGACACCGTCGACGTCGGCGACGTTGAGCGCCTCGACCCCGTTGTTCGGGATCAGGGTCGGGAAGCCGATGCCGGTCACCACTGTGTTGGCGCGGGTGACCCGGAGGGTGTCGTCGAGGGAGTAGGTGCCCGGGGTGAAGAACAGGTTCAGGCCCTGGGCGAGAGCGGCGTTGATCCGCGCGGCGCTGTCACCGGGCTTGGCGACGTAGAACTCGCGCATCGGGATCGAGGAGCCGGCGGTGTTCGGCCAGTTCGCACCCGCGGAGTTGCGCCGCAGAGCCGGCACGAAGACGCGGTAGAGGCCGGCGCTGTCGACGTAGAGGTACGGCTTCTCCCGGGTGACCGGGGTGGTCGCAAGCGTGGTGTGCGGCGGGTTCGGGAACGCGTTGGCCGGGGCGCCCTGGACGCCGGAGTAGACCATGTTCCACACGCCGCCGTCCCAGCGGCTGATCCGGCTGTCACGGGTGTACCACTGCTGCTGCGAGCCGGAGGAGACCACGCCGTCGACCACGGAGTCGGCCAGGTAGCCGCCGCTTGAGTAGCCCTGCCCATTGTCCTGGTTGGACGGCGCGAGCGTCAGGTTGCCCTTGATGTGCACCCGGCGCATCGGGGCGGCCTGCGAGACGGCCCAGCGGTTGGTGCCGCCCTCGGGCACGATCGACAGGTTCTCCATGCTGCGCCAGAAGTTCTGCGTCGCGTTCTTCTCGTCGCCGTAGTTCCAGCCGGAGTCGACGTTGATCGCGCCGTTGATCGTCACGTCGTCGGGGTTGAGGCCGAGACCGGCGATCGAGGTGTAGAAGCCGACGTTCGCCCAGACCCGGCCGTACGTGCCGGGCTTGAACAGGAACACGTGGCGCTGCGTGCCGAACTGCGCGGTCGGGCTGCGCAGCTGCGCGTTGAACGCCGCGTCCACAGCCGACTGGATCGTCGCCGCGGACGAGGACGAATCGAAGATCCGCACGTTCGCGCCGAAGTCAGGGGTGTCGGAGGTCGGCAGGCTCGGCGTGGTGGGGGGATTCGTCGGGTTCGAGCCGGCGCCGAAGACCTGGAACTCCCAGAGCGAGTAGCCGTACGGGGTGGCCCGCGCGGTGCCGTTCAGCCGCACGTACCGGCCGCTGCCGGACACGGTAAGCGACTGCGCGCCGGCCTTGCCCGCGGTGACCGGGGTGATGTCCGTCCAGGTGGACCCGTTCGGCGAGGTCTGGATGGTGAACGCCGAGGCGAACGCCGCCTCCCAGTTCAGGTCGACGCGGCTGATCGTCTGGGTGCTGCCCAGGTCGACCTGCAGCCACTGCGGGTCGGCGAACGCGCTTGACCAGCGGGTGCCTGTGTCGCCGTCGACCGCGGCGGACGGGTTGAAGCCGGCCTCGACGGACGAGGCGGTGGCCGGCTTGCCCTGCGACAGCGGCGTCTCCGCCGCGTTGGCGTTGAGGGTGACCGAGGCGGCGGTGATGCCGAGGGCCGCGGCGAGAACGCTGCTGAGCACGACCAGCCCGCGGCGTCGACGTTTGTGCGGCGGTGGGGAAGTCAGTGTCGGGTGTGCCATGTTCCTGCCTGTCGGACGGGTTGCCGCGCGTCCGGGGGGACAGACGTACGGCGGAACGGGGGTGACCGTGCAACATCGATGAGAGAGCGCTCTCTCAGGATTGTTACCGCACCGACCCCTCGCGTCAATATCTACGCAACACGAACTCTGGATCCGGTACGCACCTCGCCACCCCGTCCCGCGGCACTCCGAGCCCACCCGGCCGCAGGCGCCCGCCGACTTGGCCGCCCGCGATGACCAGGTGCAACATGGTCCCGTGACACCGTTCGAGGAACTGTTCAACAGGCACGTCGCCACCGCGTTCGCCCGCCAGCTCGCGCTCGCGGATCATATCGGAGAGCGTGACTGGCAACTCGACCTGACCGAGGGTACGGCTACTTTCGGTAACGACCTGCGATACCAGGTGCAGCTGCTCGGCACCGAGAGCGAACTGGACCGCACCTGGCTGTGGGCGTGGGCGAACGAGGGCAGCGGCATCCCACCGGCGCTGCTCGGCCTCGCCGGCTGGCTGCGTGAGTACGGCGTCGCCAACGGCGTCCCCGAGCTGACCGAGGCGTCGTTCCCGCTGGACCGGGCGCAGGGCGCGCGGCTGGCGCTGATCGCGTCAGCGCTCTCCGGCCGGGCCTACTACCGGGGACCGTACGACGGTGGCGCGGTCTTCTTCCACCTCGAGGGCCTGCCCGCCGAGATCATCGCGCCGGCCCGCCCCGAGCGCGTCTTCACAGTCGTCGGCCAGATCCTGCAGGGCTTCCCTGTCGATCACCGCCTGATGGTCACCTCGTTCCTGTCCCAGCAGGGCTGGCAGGTCACGGACACCCCCACCGAGGTCACCGGCCGCCACCCCGGCGGCACCGACATGCGCGTCACCTTCGACGACCTCGGCCGGATCACCAACCTGGCCGGCTCCATCCAGCCCGGCTGAGCCCCGCCCGGGGTTCTGTGAGACCCTCCGCGATCGGCCTGTTCCCGGCGTCTTTTCATGATCAAAACCCGTTCCACGGTACGTGTGCGGGGGTGGGCGCCGGGGCCGTCGCCGATCCGCCGCCACGGTGAGGTTTTCCGCGATACCGGGTGGGAACGTGGTCGGTATGCAGCCTCAATTCACGCCCGAGATGCCGGTCGACGCGCTGCCGATCGCGCGCGTCACCACCGGAATGACAGTCGTCGACTCACTCGGTGACACCGTCGGCACGATCACCGCGGTGCAGATGCCCGGCACCGACGTGCGGCCGGACGTCGCCGCCGGTACCGCGGAGCACCTGGTCAGCACCGGATATCTGCGGATCGACACCGCCGGGCTCTTCGCCACCGACGTGTACGCCTCCGGCGACCAGATCACCGGCTCGACCGAGGGCGAGCCCGGCGTCGTCACCCTCAGCGGCGCCCTCGACGACCTGCACCGCGCCGACTGACCGTCCGCCAAGGCCCGAGGCCCGGGGCCGCCGGCCCGGCGCTGACGAGTGACGACAGGTCAGGTGCCGGCCGGCCCGGCCAGGGACTCGCCGAGGTCGCTGCGGTAGTAGAGGACGCTGCGGCCGTAGCGAGCCCGGTTGAGCAGGCCGGCGCGGGCCAGCAGGCGCAGCTGCTGGTTGACGGCGGAGGTGGTGACGCCGAGGCGAAGCGCCAGCTCGGTGGAGGAGGCGGGCTCGCCGAGCGCGGCCAGCAGCGCGGCCCGGGCGGCGCCGAGCAGCTCGCGGACCGCGCCCGCGTCCGGTGCGGCCGCGGGCGACCACATCGCGCCCTGGCCCCGCGCCGGGTACATGATCACCGGGGGGAGCGTGTCGTCGGCCGGGATGCAGACCCGGTTGACGAACATCGACGGCATCAGCGTCACACCCTCGCCGCGGACCTGGCGCACCCCGGACAGGCCCGAGGCCAGGCGCACGTCGAGGTGCCGGCCGTCGAACGTCACCCGCGAGGACAACCCGGTGAGCGCGGTCCCGAGCCCTGCCCCGGCCGCGATCCGGCCGCGGTACAGGACGTCCGCCTCGAGCACCGCGCGCATGCGGGTCCAGGACGGTGCGAAGCACAGTCGCCACATCGCGGCCAGTGCGTCGATCATCCGCCGTACGGCGGTCGCGTGGTCGCCGCGGAACACGTCCGGGACGTCGCCGTGCACGCGTTCCAGGTCGGTGCGCAGGCGCTGCGGGGTGATCAGGGCGAGCGCGGCCAGCTCGTCGTCGAAGACGGTAAGTGGCGAGGCCGGGCGCGGGTTGACGAAGTCGGCAACCCAGTTGCGCTCGTCGACGAGCGCCTGCAACGGTTCCAGGTCGACGAGCGGCAGCACCGCTGCGATCCGGTCCATCCAGGGGCGTTGCAGCGGATAGCGCTCGGGGAACCGCAGCGCGCGCAGGCCCATGCCCAGCTCGCTCAGCGGCGAGATGCCGAACCGGATCGCGGTCACGTCGCCCGGCGCCAGCACGTACCTCATCATGAAGCCCTACGCTACATCGATTCCACCCGCGGGCACTGTCGGGCAGAACTGGACGAGTGACCACCACGACCGCGCTCGTCCGCGACGACCCCGCCCTCCGCCGCCTGCTCACCGTGACCGCTGTCGACACCGTCGGCCGGGGCGCGTTCTTCACGCTCACCTCGCTCTACCTGATCGGCGTGGCCGGGATCCCGGCGGTGACGGTCGGGCTCGGGCTGACCGTGGCCGGCGGCGTGGGCGTGCTCAGCTCGCTCGGCTTCGGGCACCTCGCGGACAGGTGGAGCTCACATCGCATGCTTGTCGTGCTGCACGTGGTGCAGGGCGGCGCGCTGACCGCTTACGTCCTGGTCCGCGACCTGCCGACGCTGATCCTTGTCGCGTCGCTCGTGGTGCTGGGACAGCAGGGCGGCGCGTCGGTGCGTTCCGCCGCGATCGGCCGGGCGTTCCCGGGCGAGGAGCGGGTACGGATCCGGGCACTGATCCGCACGGTGACGAACGCGGGCATCGCGGCCGGCACCGCGCTCGCCGCGATCCCGCTGGCGATCGGCACCCCGGCCGCCTACCGGGTGACGATGGTGGCGGCGGGCGCGCTCTTCCTGGCGGCGGCCGTACTGCTGCTCGGCCTGCCCGCCGAGCGGATCGACGCACGACCCGGGACCGGGGAGGCCACCGGCGCCCCCTCGCGCGGCCCGTACCGGGACAGGAGGTTCCTGCTTCTCGCCGCGCTGAACGGGGTTTTCGGCATCCAGTTCGGCCTGTTCGAGATCGCGGTGCCGCTCTGGGTCGTGCACCACACCGAGGCGCCGGACGTGCTGGTGTCCGCGCTGCTGCTGCTCAACACCGCGCTCGTCGTCGGGCTTCAGGTGCGGCTCAGCCGCGGCACGTCCGACCTGCGCGGGGCCGGCCGGGCGATGACCTGGGCGGGCTGGCTGATGGCGTTCGCCTGCCTGCTCTGGGCGGTCGCCGGCGAGCTGCCCGCGCTCGCCGCGGTGGTGACGCTGCTGGCGGCCGCGGCTGTGCACACGCTCGCCGAGATCACCTCGAGCGCGGCCGGTTGGAGCATCAGCTTCGAGCTGGCGCCGGCCGACGCGATCGGCGCGTACCAGGGCGTCTACGGCACCGGGTTCGCGATCGGCGCGATGGCCGCGCCGGTGGTGGTGACCGCGACCGCGATCGACCGGGGCGCGCCGGGCTGGGCGTTGCTCGCGGTGATATTCCTGGTCACGGCGCTGGCGACCCGATTCCTCGTGACGGGGATCCGGGAGGCGTAGCTCGGGTCAGGAGGCGTAGCGGCGTTCCGCGCGGGCCCGGCCCTTGGCGGCCTCCACCTCGCGGTCCTTGGGCGGGGCGGTGGTGACCAGCCCGTCCAGCAGCGCCTGGGTGGCGGCCACCACCGCGGCCACCGCCTGGTCGAAGACCTCCTGGTTGGCCTGGGACGGCTTGGTGGTCCCGGCGACCTTCCGGACGTACTGCAGCGCCGCCGCGTGCACCTCGTCCGGCGTGGCCGGCGGTGCGAAGTTGTGCAGCGGGTGGATATTGCGGCACATGCGCGTTCCTCCTGAGGCAAGACGTGGCCGTCCGGCAGCGTACCGCGAACGGGGTTGCCGTCGCGGCGGATGAACGCGTCTGAGCGTTTACGGCGGAGTGTGTTCGCGCTGTGGCGATCTCGATTCGACTCCATTACACATGTGACATCGACGAAATCCGATGGTAGTCCGGTTTTCGATTGCCCATGTTAGCGCTCACATAGGTGGCAGCCGCCCCACATGCGGCGCCCGCCGAGAAGGGACCCCATGTTCGCGAACCACAGATGGAAAGCGGCGAGGCGGTTGCTCACCGCCGCCGCAGTCCTCGTCTTCGTGCCCGTGCTGAGCGCGGCCGTCCCCGCCTCGCCCGCGCTCGCGGCGCCCGGCCCGTCCTTCACCAACCCCCTCGTGGGTACGCCGAACAGCGCGGATCCCTCGATCGCGTACTCCGGTGGCAACTGGTACTACGTGGCGACGACCTGGTCCTCGCAGATCATCATGCGCCGGTCGTCCACAATGGCCGGCCTGAAGACCGCGGCGGAGAAGACGTTGTTCACGCTTACAGCGGGGCCCGGCTGCTGCACGATGTGGGCGCCGGACCTGCAGTACACGAACGGCCGCTGGTACATCTACTTCTCCGCGGAACCGTCGCCGGGGCAGGGCCAGCGCCGGACCGGCGTGCTGGAGAGCGACACGGCCGATCCGTACGGGACCTACACGTACCGCGGGATTCTGAATCTTGAACCTGGTGGCGGGTGGGCGATCGACGGCAGCGTGGTCCGCTTCAACGGGTGGCCGGACCACTTCGTCTACTCCGCCTTCCGCGGCGGGGAGCAGGGCCTGTTCATCGCGCCGATGTCGTCGGCGATCCAGGTCTCCCGCAACGGGGTGCGGATCTCCTCGCCGACGCTGTCCTGGGAGCGGCAGGGCGGCGCGGTCAACGAAGGCCCCTACGCGCTCTACCACGGCGGGAAGACGTTCCTCACCTACTCCGCGAGCTCGTGCAACACGCCTGACTACAAGCTCGGCCAACTGACCTGGACCGGCGGGGACCCGATGTCGCCCGGCTCCTGGACGAAGAAGTCGACGCCGATCTTCGCGCGCAGCGATGCCAACGGCGTCTACGGGCCGGGTCACCACTCCTTCGTCAACTCGCCGGACGGTACCGAGATGTGGATCGTCTACCACGCGAACTCGTCGGCCGGTCAGGGGTGTGGCGCGACCCGTACCACCCGTGCGCAGAAGATCGGCTGGAACTCCGACGGCTCGCCCAACCTCGGCACGCCGGTGGCCACAGGTGTCTCGATCGCGGGCCCCGGGGGTGATTCATGACCACGGCCAGGCTGTTCCGCGTGTTCGTCGCGCTGATCGCCGTCGTGCTCGGCGCCCTGGTCGTGCCCCGGCCGGCGTCCGCGGCCACCACGTTGATCTACACGACGTTCAAGGGTGACGCGGCGGCGGACCAGGAGCTCTGGGTCTACCAGTCCACCGACGGGGGCGCGAACTACAGCGTCCTCTACGACACCAACTTCCGCGGGCCGACAGGCGTGCTCCGGGACCCGAGCATCATCCGGCAGGGGAGCACCTACTTCGTCGCGTACACCTGGCAGTCCTGGACGACGAACTCGACGTACTTCGCGGTCGCCCGCAGCACCGACCTGCGGACCTGGACGAACATCGCCACCGTCCCGGCCGGCGTCTCCGACCCGCAGAACGTGTGGGCGCCGGAGTTCTACCTCGAGGGCGGCACGGTCCGGGTCATCGTCAGCGTCAGGCAGACCACGAACACGAGCGGCTTCCGGCCGTACGTCTACACGGCGCAGAACGCGAGCCTCACGTCCTGGAGCGGCCCGCAGCAGATGGGCGGCCTCGGCTACAACTACATCGACACCTACGTCGTGAGGTCCGGAAGCACCTATCACGCCTTCACGAAGAACGAGACCACGAAGTACATCGAGCGCTGGACCAGCAACAGCCTCACCAGCGGCTGGACCCGGCAGGGGACGCTCTGGACCTCCGGCTACGAAGGGCCGTCACTGGTACGGATGGACAACGGCCAGTACCGCATCTACGTCGACAAGTACACAAACGGCGGCATCTGGACGGCCACCAGCGCGAACCTGACCTCGTGGACCGGGCTCAGTGCGGTCGGCTGCTCGGGCTGCCGGCACGGGACCGCCATCCCGAAGTGACAGCTGCCGGGGTGGGCGCCGCCGGTGCCCACCCCGGCCCGCGTGCCGCCATGCGTCAGGTCACCGGATCCGGAACACCTACGGCGGCTGCCAGCGGTGCCGAGTGCCGATTCCGGTCGCGCGACTCGCGGTGCTGCCGCACGCCCGCTTCTGCGTGCCGTGCCAGCAGAAGCACGTCGGGTGACGCCGGGGCCGCCGTGCCCGCCGGGCGCGGCGGCCCGCCCCATTAGGTTGCGTCGGGGTAAAGCTTTGGTTAGCAAGGATGCATTGGACATCATGCATGCGGACGTCCAGTGTGGAGATCAGCGCTTCCACCCGACCATCCGCTAGGAGTTCCGCATGCGTGTCATCATCGCCGGGGGTGGCCTCGTCGGCCTCACCACCGGCCTGGCCCTGCACCGCGCCGGTGCCGACGTCCTGGTCTGCGAGCAGGCGACCGAGATCCGCGCCGCCGGGGCCGCGATCGGCCTGTGGCGCAACGCCCTCGACGTGTTCGCGCGGATCGGCGTCGGCGACGACGTCGAGGCGATCGGCACGACCGTGCGCACCTGGTTCTACAACGCGGCGGGCGACCGGTTCCGCGCGCCCGGGTCCACCGAGGCCGACCACACCATGCTGCTGCTTCCCCGGCCGGAGCTCACCCGTCTGCTCGCCGACGTGCTCACCCCCGCCCGGATCCGGCTCGGCCGCACGGTGACCGGGTTCGACGAACGGCCCGGCGCGGTGACCGTCCGCTTCGACGACGGCTCGTCCGCCGACGCGGACCTGCTCATCGGCGCCGACGGCGTCTACTCCCGGGTGCGGGAGGCGCTGCTGCCCGGCTACCGCGCCACACCGCACGCGGGCCACCACGCCTGGCGGGCCGTCGTCCCGGCCGGCGACGAACCGGCGCAGGGCAGCGTGCTCACCGTCGGACACCACCGCACCCGCGGCGGATTCACCCGCACCTACGGCGGCAACACCACCTGGATGGTCAACCAGTTCGACTGCCCGCCGCTGACCGGGACCGTCAAGGAACAGGCGCTGCAACGCGCCGGGCATCTCGACGACGGCGGCTGGGGCGAGCCGCTGCGCCGCCTCATCGCCCGCACGCCGGACGACCGCATCCTGCACAACCAGATCGTTGTCGTACCGCGGCTGCCGCGCTTCAGTGGTGCCCGCGTCGCACTGATCGGCGACGCCGCCCACGGCCTGTCACCGCACATCTCCGCCGGCGGCACGCTCGGCATCGAGGACGTCGGCGTGCTGGCCGGGCTGCTCGGCCCCGGCGCGGACGTCAGCGCGGCGCTGGCCCGGTACGACGCCGACCGGCTCACGCGGTACGACACCGTCCACGAGCTGTCCGCGGCCGTCGAACGCTCGCGCGACGCCGAGGAGTACGCCCGTCACTACGCCGCCTTCAGCCACTGGATGCTCGCCGAAGCGCCGTGACACCCCACCTCCTCACGACCCCTCAGGATCGGATGTGCGCACCACCACCGCTGCCGGCGCGTTCCTCGGTGACCTCATCCCGTACGGCGTCGGCCGTGTCCTCAAAGGACGGCTTGTGAAGCGCATGCCGCCCGGGTCCAAGCGCCGCCGGACCCACGACTGGCTCGCGGCGGAGCTGGCACGCCGCGGCGGCTTCGTGCTCGTGTCCACCCGGTTCATTCCGGTCGGCCGGTACCTCGCCACCATGACCACAGGCATCGTCGGCTATCCGTTCTGGCACTACCTGCTGTTCACCGCGATCGCCGCGGTCACCTGGAGCGGCTACACGGTGATGTCCGGCTTCCTCGGCGGGCTGCTGTTCCAGGACAACCCGCTGCTCGGCATCGGCGTCGGCGTCGGGCTCGGACTCGCGGTGACGCTCGTCATCGAGGTCGTGCACCGCCTCCGGAACCGGGCGCCGGACCTGGGCTGAGCCGCGTGGTCACCTGACACATCGATCATGGGAGCATGTCGATATGAAGAGTGAAGTGCTGCGCCATCGGTTCACCGTCCCGGCACCGCCCGCCGCGGTGCTCGCGCATCTGCTGGAGCCGGCCAGCTACGTGGGGCTCAACGGCCTGGTGATCGCGGTGCAGGACATCCGCGAGGAGGACGGTGCCACCGCTTACACCGCGATCGAGCGGCTGCACGTCCTCGGACTACGCTTCCACACCCGGCTCAAGGTCCGGGTCCACAGCGAGGAGGACGGCACCCGGTTCGTCATGCAGGTCGCCACCGGCGGGGGAGTGCGGGTGCGCATCGAGACCGCGCTCGCTCCCATTCCCGAAGGGTCGGCGGCCGACGACACGATCACGCTGACCGCCGCGGCGCCGATGCGGGCGTACGCGGTCAAGCAGGCCCGCGCCGGCCAGCTGCACAGGGCGCGGACGCTCGCGGACCGGCTGGGCCCCGGCGCTCAGGGGGCGTAGACGCGGACGTAGTCGACGACCATCTCCTGCGGCAGCACCTCGTCGTGCGGCGCGCCCGGCCAGTCGCCGCCGACCGCAACGTTGAGCAGCAGGTGGAAGGGCTGGTCGTTGAAGACCCACGTCGTACCCGCGGGGAGATTGCCGGGTGTGACGGTCTTGTAGGTCGTGCCGTCGAGCGTGAAATCGATGCGGTCCGGCGCCCATTGCACCGCGTAGGTGTGGAAGTCGGCGGACAGGTCGGCGCCGATCGTCGTCTCCCCGCCGCGGCCGGTGTCGTCCTCGCCGGAGTAGCCGGGACCGTGCACGGTGCCGTAGACGGTCCCGGGGTGGTCGCCGACGTTCTCCATGACGTCGATCTCGCCGTTCGCCGGCCAATCGCCGCGGTCACCCATCATCCAGAAGGCGGGCAGCAGGCCGGGGCCACGCGGGATTCTGATCCGCGCCTCGAAGCGGCCGAACCGCCTACTGCTCGGCACGGTACGGCTCCTGCGGCTGAGGCGGACGAGGTGAACCGCTTCGGCCGCCTACGGTAACGCGGGGCCGCCGGTCACGGGGTTTCCTGACGGACCCGGCCCGCGGCGTGGCGGGCCGGGTCCGTCAGGTCATCGTCCCAGCCAGCCGCCGTCCACCGGGAGGACCGCTCCCGAGACGTAGTCGGACGCGGCGGAACTGAGGAACACGGTGCTGCCGGCGATGTCCGCGCCCTGTCCCCACCGGCCGGCCGGGATGCGCTCCAGGATGGCCTGGGACCGGTCGGGGTCCTCGCGCAGTGCCGTGTTGTTGTCGGTGGCGATGTACCCGGGGGCGATGGCGTTGACGTTCACGCCGCGCGCCGCCCATTCGTTGGACAGGGCCCGGGTGAGCCCGGCGATCGCGGACTTGGCCGCGGTGTAGCCGGGCACGTTGATGCCGCCCTGGAAGCTGAGCAGGCTCGCGGTGAAGATGATCTTGCCGTGGCCGCGCTCGAGCATCGGCGCGGCGACCAGCTGGGTGAGTGCGAACTGGCTCGACAGGTTGATCTCGAGCACCCGGTCCCAGTCCTCAAGCGGATGGTCGGCCGCGGGCGTACGCGCGATGGTGCCGGCGTTGTTGACCAGGATGTCCGGTGCGCGCCGGGCGAGATCGGCGCCGAGCGCCAGCACTGCCGCCCGGTCGGCGAAGTCGACCGCGTGGGCCTCGAAGGAGCGGCCCTGCGCGCGGACGGCGTCCGCGACCTCGTCGTCGGGCCGCAGCTGCGCGCTGACCCCGATGATGTCCGCGCCGGCGGCCGCAAGTGCCTCGGCCATCGCACGGCCGATGCCGCGGCGGGCGCCGGTGACGACCGCGAGCCGTCCGCTCAGATCGAACAGCGCGCTCATGCCTGCTCCTGCCCGGCCACGTCGACCAGGATCTTCATTGCCCGGCCGCTGGACAGGTCGGCCACGGCGGCGGCCGTCTCCTCCAGCGGCACGACGCCGGAGATGAGCTCCCCGGCGGGGATGACGCCCTGATGCAGCAGCTCGATCGCGCGTGCGAAGTCGGAGCGCCGGTAGACCCGGGCTCCGACCAGGCGCAGTTCCCGCCAGAAGACGCGTTGCAGGTCGATCTCGCGCGGGGCCGGATGGATGGCGACGACGACGATCGTGCCCCGCACCTTGGCCAGGGCCGTGGCGGAGCGCACCGCGGCGGCCGCGCCGGACACCTCGAAGACCACGTCGGCCCCGGTGCCCGCGGTCCGGTGCTCGACCTCGGCGGCGAGGTCGTCATCGGCCGGGTCAAGCACGTCGAAACCGAGGCCGGCGATGAGGCGACGACGGGTGGCGTCGATTTCCACCATCAGCACGCGGGCCCCCGCGTGGCGTGCCACGCTGGCGATGAGCACGCCGATCGGCCCGCCGCCCAGGACCACGACGTGATCGCCGACCTGCAGCTCTGCCCGCCGGACGTCGTGCACCGCGACGGCCACCGGCTCGACGAGTGCCGCGGTGCGCAGGTCAAGCCCGGCGGGCAACGGCACGGCGATCGACGCGGGTACGTTCCAGCGCTGCTGCAGGGCGCCGGGGGAGTCGATGCCGACGAAGGTCAGGTTCTGGCAGATGTGCTGGTGGCCCGCGAGGCAGGCGGCGCAGGTGCCGTCCCAGATCAGCGGCATGACGGTGAGCGGGTCGCCGACCGCCCAGCCGTCCACCCCCGGCCCGACTGCGGCGACGGTGCCCGAGGCCTCGTGACCGAAGATCAGCGGAGTGCGCACCCGGGCGTCCATGTTCCCGTGCGCGATGTGCAGGTCGGTGCCGCACAGACCGCAGTAGGCGACCGCGATCTGCAGCTCGCCGGGGCCGGGTGGCTCCGCTTCCACGGTCACCGTCCGCAGGCGGCCCGCACCGTCGTATGCCGTGCCTTTCATTGCCGTGACCTCGCTATCTGGGGCCGGAGATGCCCCCTTGCAAACGTCATACGTATGCCCTTATATTTCGGGTCGATGAACGCCGCGTCAATAAGGATGATCAAAAAAAGGACAACGACATGGTTCGCTCCACGCGTTTCCGTACCGTCCGTACCCTGCTGACCGCACTCGGCAGCGCCGGGATCCTCACGCTCGCCCTCGCCGGTTGCGGGGGCGGCGGTGACAGCGCCGGCGACGGGGCCTACGGCTTCCCCCAGGTGGCGCAGGACGACAAAGCCACAATCACGGTCTGGGTCGACGCTGATCGCACCAAGGCCGCGGACGCCTTCAAGAAGGCGAACCCGAACGTGCCGGTCGAGGTGGTGACCTACGACGGCTCGTCGAACGGCTCCAACTCCTTCCGTACCAAGATGCAGCTGTTCGACCGGGCCCAGGAGGGCTGGCCGGACGTGGTGTTCTCAAGCCAGAACAACGACGCGGCGTGGGCCAGCCAGAAGAGCAACGGCAAGCAGGCGTTCGCCGCGGTGCTCAACGGCGGGCTCGTCGCCAAGGACACGCTCGACGGGTTCACCGCCGGCGCGCTGAACCCGTGCACCGTCGACGGGAAGGTCTACTGCCTGCGCAACGACCTGGCCCAGGCGGTGCTCTGGTACAACAAGGCGCTGCTCGACGAGTTCGGCTACCAGGTGCCGGCCACCTGGGAGGACTACCAGGCGCTCGGCGAGAAGGTCGCCAAGGAGCACCCCGGCTACATCGTCGGCACCACAGGCGACGCGTGGACCCCCGAGGTCTTCTTCTGGGGCAGCAAATGCCAGGCGAACGACGTCACCGGCCCGAAGGCCGTCACTGTGAACACCGGCACCCCGGAGTGCCGCCGGGCCGCCGCGATGCTCGACACGCTCATCAAGAACGGCACCACGCCGAACATCAGCGTGTTCACGCCCGAGTTCGTCCAGAAGTACTCCGGCAAGGTGCTGACGATGCCCGGACCGGCCTGGTACGCGGGCGCCATCTTCAACAACCCGGAGTCGCTCAACGTACCGGCCGGTCAGCTCGGTGTGGCCGCGCCGCCCGCCTGGCAGGGCGAGGAGGCGGTGACCGGAAACGTCGGCGGCGGCACCTGGTTCGTCAGCAGCCACTCGAAGAACCTCAAGGCCGCGGAGAGCTTCATCCGGTTCGCCACCACCGCCGACGCGTACCAGGTCGAGGTCGCCCCCGGCTACCCGGCCTTCGCCCCGGCCGCGGAGAAGTGGGTGAAGAAGCAGGAGTCGAGCGGCTACTACGCCACCGACCTGGGGGCGGTCGTCACGGTCGGCACGCTGATCTGGCCGGGCTGGGGCTCCGGCATCTTCAGCCAGGAGGCCATCTGGGCCAAGACGATCACCCCGGGGATCGCCGGCGGGAAGAGCCTGGTCGACCTGCTCCCCGAGTGGCAGAAGGCGATCCAGAACCAGGCGCAGGTGGACGGGTACACGGTCAAGTGACGATCGTCGGCAATACCGCCCGTACGGCGGCCGCGACGACGGGACGGGCGGCTCACAGGCCGCCCGCCCCGGGCGGCAACGCGATGAGCTACGGCTTCGTCTCGCTCTACGTGGTCCTCGCCCTGGCGTTCGGGATCCTGCCCGCGTTCTACGCGGTCTACCTGGCCTTCACCGACGGTGCGGGCGCGTTCGCCGGGCTGGACAACTTCACCAAGGTCACGGGCGACTTCCGGTTCTGGCCGGCGGTCACCCACGTGGCGCTGTACCTGGTCATCTGGCTGATCGCGCTCGTGGTCCTGGTGACCCTGCTGGCGATCGTCGTGCACGCGATCAAGGTCCGGTGGCTGAGCCGTACCCTGCGGTTCGTCTTCTACCTGCCCGGCGCGCTCGCCGGCGCGTCGAGCGTGCTGCTGTGGCTGTTCGTGCTCGACCCGACGGCCAGCCCGGTCAGCGGACTGCTTCGCGCGCTCGGCTTCGACAGCTTCGTGCAGGTCATCGTGCCGGGCAACCTGCCGGTGGTCTTCACGATCGTGGCCTTCTGGACCGGGGCCGGCGGCTGGATCGTGATCATGTACGGCGCGCTCAACAACATCAGCGCCGAGGTGATCGAGGCGGCCCGGGTCGACGGTGCGAACGCGGTGCAGATCGCCTGGGGCATCCAGCTGCCGATGCTGCGCAAGTGGATCTCCTACATGGGCATCATGTCGCTCGCCGCCGGCACCCAGCTGTTCGTCGAGCCGCAACTGCTGTCCCAGGCGAGCAACGCGGTCGTCCCCAACGACTACTCACTCAACCAGCTCGCCTACCAGTACGCGTTCCAGCAGAACGACTTCAACGGAGCGGCGGCGATCTCCCTGCTGCTGCTCGTCATCGCCCTGGCGCTGTCGGCCGTCTTCGTGACGCGCGGCGGCCTGTTCGAGCGGGACTGATCACATGAGCTCTGCACACAGTGGAACCGCCACCTCGTCGCGCCCCGGCCTGACCGGCTGGAGCGGCCGGGCGATCATCGGGGTCATGGTGGCGGTGTTCGTCCTCTTCTTCGCCATCCCGATCGTCTGGCTGCTGCTGGCGACCACGAAGTCCGCGCGGGGCCTGATCGTCGGCAACCCGTTCTCGTTCGGCAGCCTCGACGGCCTGGCCGCGAACTGGAACCAGCTGTTCGGGTTCCAGGACGGCGCGGTCACGTCGTGGATGGCCAACTCTGCGCTGTACGCGCTCGGCGCGCTTGTCATCACGCTCGTCGCAAGCATCCCCGCCGGCTACGCGATGGCGCTTACCGAGTTCCGGTTCAGGCGGCTGCTGCTGGTGCTGACCCTGATCGTCATGCTGATCCCGAACACGGCGCTTGTCCTGCCGATCTTCCTGGAGCTCAACGCGGTGGGCCTGATCGGCAGCTCGCTGTCGGTGATCCTGCCGATGTCGTTCTTCCCGTTCGGCGTCTACCTGACCTACATCTACTTCTCCACGAGCATCCCCAGGGACCTGCTCGCGGCGGCCCGGATCGACGGCTGCCGGGAGTTCCAGGTGTTCACCAAGGTCGCGCTGCCGCTCGCCGCACCGATCGTGGCGCTCGTGGCGTTCTTCAGCTTCGTGCAGAACTGGAACAACTTCTTCCTGCCCTTCGTGATGCTGCCGTCAAGCGACGGATATCCGGTGCAGGTGGGACTGACGTCGCTGCTGGCCTCCACACCGGCGTTCAACCCCAGTTCGGCCGGCAGTCAGTCGGTGCAGCTGCCGACCCTGGCCCTCGCGACAGTGGTGTCGGTGCTGCCGGTCCTCATCGTCTTCCTGGTGTCACAGCGCTTCCTGGTGGCCGGCATGACCGCCGGCGGGACCAAGGAGTGAGCGCCATCTTCCGCAACAAGGAGTCGTCATGAAAGTCACCGGCTACCGCAGTCTTGCGACGAAGCACGAGTGGGGCCGGCTCACCGGCGACGCCAACGGGGTGATGCCCGGCCACGAGACCGACGTCCACGTGCTGATCCTGGAGACGGACGAGGGCATGGAGGGCGTCGGCGTCGGCGCGCACGGCGACATCGACCGCGTCTTCGGCGCCGTCGAGGGGGAGGACCCGCGGGCGGTCACCGGGCTCTACGACCGCATGCTGGCCTGGGTGTTCAAGACCGGGCACGCGGGCTCCGCGTTCGGGGCGATCGGCGCGATCGACATGGCGCTGTGGGACCTGAAGGCGAAGGCGGCCGGCGAGCCGCTCTGGCGTACCCTCGGCGCGCTTGACCGGTTCGTTCCCGGCTACGCCTCGGGGCTCGACATCGCGCTCGACGACGACGCGCTCGTGCACCTCTACGAACGCTACGCGGACCGCGGATTCAGCTCCGCCAAGCTCAAGGGCGGCCACGACGTCACCCACGACCTGCGCCGCCTGCTCGCGGTGCGGGACGTGCTGCGCCGCAACTCGGCACACCCCGCGCTCATGCTCGACGCCAACGAGTCGTGGAACCGTACCCAGGCGGTCCGGTTCGTCAGTGAACTTGAACGCTCAATCGACCTCACCTGGATCGAGGAGCCGGTGCGCCGGTGGGACAGCGCCGGGCTGGCCTCGGTGCGCCAGCACATCCGCGCGGGCGTGGCCACCGGGGAGAACCTGACCGGGCTGGAACAGTACCGGCCGCTGCTCGCCGCCGACGCCGTGGACATCGTGCAGATCGGCAACGTCTGGGGCATCACGCACTTCCTGCGGACGGCCGCGGTGGCGCACGCCCACGACCTTCCGGTCAGCCCGGTCACCTACCACGCGAATCCGGCGGCACACGCCGCGGCGGCGATCCCCAACCACCTCGCCTTCGAGGTCCAGCACCTCAGCGCGCCGATCGGGCTGGAGATCGACCAGGAGATCATGGACGGCGGCATCGTCCTGGGCGACCAGCCGGGCATCGGCATCCGGGTGGACGAGGAGCACATCAACGCGGTCCGCGCCGCCAATCCGGTGGCCACTGTGGTCGGACCGCACGTGCGCCCGGACCGGGCCGGCCTGCGGCTGGTGCCCGACGGACCCCGCGGGACCGGGCGGGCGGACGCCCGGCTGACGGCGGGGGTGACGGCATGAGCACCGGAACCCCGCGGCGGTACGCGTTCGTCGTCGGCGTCCGGCCCGAGCTGCGGGCGCGGTACCTGGAACTGCACAGCGCCGTCTGGCCGCAGGTCGAGCAGACGTTGCGGGACGCGAACGTCACCAACTACTCGATCTTCATCGTCGGTGACACCCTGTTCGCCTACTACGAATACGTCGGCGAGGACCACGACGCCGACATGGCCCGGATCGCCGAGGACCCGGTGACCCGGCAGTGGTGGACCCACACCGATCCCTGCCAGCGGCGCATCGCCGACGAACGGGTCCCCGGGGCGCTGTGGCAGCCCATCGACGAGATCTGGCACCTGTCGTGAGCGATCCCGTCGACGCCCACGTGCACCTGTGGAACCGCGCCACCGACCCGCAGCCGTGGATCGACCCGGAGTCGATGGCGGCGATCGACCGTGACTTCGACGCGGCCGATCTCACCCGGATGCTCGACGCGACATGCATCGGCACGGCGGTGGTCGTCCAGGCGGGCAAAAGTCTGGGCGAGACCCGCAGGCTGCTGACCGGCCCGGCAGAGCGGATCGCCGGTGTGGTCGGCTGGATCGACCTGACCGCCGACGTGCCGGGGCAACTCGGCGCGCTCGACTCCGGCCGTCTGGTCGGCATCCGGCACCTCGTCCACGTCGATCCCGATCCCGGCTGGCTGGACCGCCCCGACGTCGGCCGGGCACTCGACCTGCTCGGCGCGCGTGGTCTCTGCTTCGACCTGGTGGTGCGCTCCTGGCAGTTGCCGCTCGCCGCCCGGGTCGCCAAGGCGCACCCCGGCACCCGATTCGTGCTCGACCACCTCGGGGGCATCGCCGAGACCACCGACGACGCGGACTGGGAGAGCGGCCTGCGGGCCCTGGCCGGGCAGCCGCACGTCTACGCCAAGATCTCCGGGCTGGCCGGCCTTGTGGGCGATCCCGGGCGGCTGCGCCGGATCGCCGGCGTGGCGCTCGACGCCTTCGGCCCGGACCGGCTGATGTACGGCTCCGACTGGCCGATGGCCCGCCTGGGCGCCGGGCCGGTCGCCTGGCGTACGGCGGTGGACGAGCTGATCGGCGGCCTGAGCGCGACGGAACGGCACGCGATCATGTCCGGTACCGCCACCGCCTGCTACCGGCTCGACCGATGAACGCGGCAGTCGCCAGACTGTTCGACCGGGCCCGGTCACCGCACGGCGTCCTCGGGCTCGGCGGCGCGCCGCTCGGGAACTTCGGCGCCGCGATGGACGACGCGCACGCCCGCCGCACGCTGCGCCGCGCCTGGGACGGGGGGATCCGTTACTTTGACACCGCCCCCCATTACGGGCTCGGGCTCTCCGAGCGGCGGATCGGCGCGGAGCTGCGCGGACTTCCCCGCGAGGAGTTCGTCATCTCCACCAAGGCCGGCCGGCTGATCGTCCCCCGCGAACGGCCGCTCGAGTGGGACGACGACGGATTCGTGGTGCCGGGAGACCTGGGGCGGCGCTGGGACTTCTCCGCCGGGGGAGTCGAGCGCTCGCTTCACGACAGCCTCGACCGGCTCGGTCTCGACCGGGTCGACATCCTCTACGCCCACGACCCCGACCAGGCGTGGGACGGCGCCGGACGTCAGGCGCTGGACTCGCTGGCCCGGCTCAAGGCGGCAGGGCTCGTCTCGGCGATCGGCATCGGGACCAACTCGACTGCCGGCCTCGCCCCGCTCATCCGCGAGGGTCTGGTCGACGTGATCATGCTGGCCAACAGGTACTCCCTGCTTGACCAGGAGGCGCTCGACACGGTTTTGGAGCCGGCCCGGGAGCACGGGGTGGCGGTCGTGGCCGTCGGCGTCTTCGCGACCGGGCTGCTCTCGACCGCGCGGCCCCGCCGTGACGCCACCTACGAGTACCGGCCCGCCGAGGCCGCCGTCGTGGAACGGGCCGACCGGATAGCCGGGATCTGCGCGGACCACGGCGTACCGCTGCCGGCCGCCGCTCTTGCGTTTCCCCTGCTGCATCCCGCGGTGGCCGCGGTCGCCGTCGGTATGCGGTCACCTCGCGAGGTGGACGAGGACCTCGCCTATGCCGCCACCGGTGTGCCGGCCGGGCTCTGGCCCGATCTGGTCGCTGCGGGAGTCCTCCCGGCCACAAGCGTGCCGGCCGGGTAACTCAGCGCTGCAGCGGCCGGATGGCTCAGCGTTGCAGTCGGCCGGGATCGCCAGGGCCGAGTCGGCGTACCAGCCAGGCCTCGGTGATGTGGGTGAACATCGCCGAGGCCGCGCCGTCCGGGTCGCCGGCGGCGATGCGTTCGTACACCCGCCGGTGACCCTGGTTGGAGGCCACGCACAGCGCCCGGTCTGTCTGTCCCATGTAGCGTGCGGTGTTGACCACCTGGCTCTCCAGGGCGCGCACGACGGCCCGCGCGATCCGGTTGCCGGAGGCTCTCATGATCGTGTCGTGGAACGCCCGGTCCTGGTGGCCGTAGATCTGCGGGTCGTCCACGAGCGTGTCCATCAGGTCGACAAGCGTCCGTAGCCGGTCGACGGTCTCCGTGTCCGCCACGCGTGCGGCCACGTTCGCCATGTCGGACTCCAGGAGCCGGCGGGTGACGACGAGATCGTCCAGGATGACCAGGCCCTCGTCCCGCGCGATGCTCGCGGCCAGGACGAGCTCGTCGAGCATGTCCCACATGGCCGGCTCCTGGACGATGGTCCCCGCGCCCTGGCGGACCTGCACCAGCCCCTTCTCCTGGAGGAGCTTCACCGCTTCCCGGACGACCGTGCGGCTCACGCCGAAGCTCTCGCCGAGGATCGGCTCGGGGGGCAGCGCGGTGCCGGGCGGGTGGACGCCGTCGACGACGCGGCTGACCAGTTCGGCGGTGACGGCGCGGGCCAGGTTCGCCGGGCGGCGGGTCCAGGCCGGGGGTGGAGGGGCTGCCTCAGATGATCGAGTCATGTCTCCTCCAGTGCCGCAAGCGATGTCGCGATGGTACCGACAGCGCCCGGCGCAGGGCCCCGTGCGGGAACGCCGGAGTGTCCTGCGCAATACATCATACCTATGATGTATTTGCCTCACGCGGCTGGGCGGTGCGCGGTGGCGCTTCCGGAAAGATTCCGGTATGAAGCGGCTTGCATTGACGGACCTCACTGAATTGATTAGCGTCAATGGTGGTCAGCGCGTTGCTCCTCCCGGAAGTTCTGGCTCGGGTCGCGATTCTGAGCACGCCTGATCTGGTCCGCAGGCGCACGGGTGACCCGACATCCGGAAGTGACAAGCGCCGGGCCGGACGACCCGCGCATCCCCATCAGCCGCGTCCAGCTGCCCCGAACAGCGCGGGGCCGCACGCCGTCCCCTCGCGCAGCGGTGTCGCGGCACATCGAGGAGGACACCATGAGAAGAACGTCGACCATCGGCGCCGCACTGGCGGCCGCCGTCGTCGCGGTGACCGCCGGGCTCCTGGCGATCGGCGCCGGCCCGGCCGACGCCGCGGTCGGTGGCTCGGGGCCGTACCCCGCCGACTACGAGACCTCCGCCGGACTGACCAACCACACCATCTACCGGCCGCAGAACCTGCCGTCGGTGCGACTGCCAATCCTCGTGTGGGGCAACGGCGGCTGCGCGGCCAACGGCACCGCCCAGATCAACTTCCTCCGGGAGATCTCCTCGCACGGCTTCCTCGTCATCGCCAACGGCGCGCCGAACGGGTCCGGGTCCACCACGTCGCAGATGCTCACCCAGTCCATCGACTGGGCGTTCGCGGAGAACTCCCGGTCCGGAAGCAAGTACTACGGCCGGCTGGACACCGCTGGTGTGGCCGTCGCCGGGTTCTCCTGCGGTGGGCTGGAGGCCTATGCGGTCTCCAACGACCCGCGGGTCACCACGACCATGATCTTCAGCAGCGGACTGCTCAACGACGCCGACGACTACCAGCTCCGGCGGCTCACCAAGCCGATCGCGTACTTCATCGGCGGCACCAGCGACATCGCCTATCCGAATGCGATCGACGACTGGGGCAAGCTGCCGTCGGGGCTCCCGGCCTTCATGGGCAACCTGAACGTCGGGCACGGCGGCACCTACGACCAGACGAACGGCGGGGAGTTCGGCCGCGTCGCGGTGCTCTACCTCTCCTGGCGGCTCAAGGGCGACACCGCGGCTGGCACCGCCTTCGTCGGCTCCGGCTGCGGCCTGTGCGGTGGCCCGTGGCAGGTGCAGCAGAAGAACCTCAGCCTCGGCGGCACCCCACCGACCACGCCGCCGCCGACCACGCCCCCGCCCACGACGCCGCCGCCGAGCACGCCGCCGCCGAGTAACGGCACCGCCTGCGCGGCCGTCTTCACGGTGCAGGACCAGTGGAACGGCGGATTCGTGGCCGGCGTGACAGTCACCGCCGGGAGCGCGGCCCTCAGCGGGTGGAAGGTCACCCTCGGGCTGCCGGGCGGAGCAACTGTCACCTCCGTCTGGAGCGCGGTCAACACCGGCACCAGCGGCACGGTCACCATGGCAAACGTGTCGTACAACGGGCAGTTGGGAGCGGGGCAGTCCACAAGCTTCGGCTTCCAGGGCGCCGGCACCGGTGGTGGCACCACCGCCACCTGCGCCGCGGCCTGACACCGCACGGCACCGGCCGGCGACCCACGTGGTCGCCGGCCGGTGCCGATCCCCATGGCGGTCGCCGCGGGGCCGGGCGGAAGAGCCGCTCAGACGCGGGACCAGCGCTGGTTCGCCGCGGTGGTGCAGGTGCGGAGGACGGCAGTGCTGCCGTTCGCGGTGCCGCCCGCCTCCAGGCAGAGCCCGGACGCTACGCCGCGGACCGTGCCGTCGCTGCCGAGCGTCCACTGCTGATTCGTACCCCCGTGGCAGTCCCAGATCTGGACCTTGGACCCGGAGGCCGCACCGGTGGGGGAGTCCAGGCACTTACCGAGCGCCCGCAAGGTCTGCCCGTCCGCCGTCCAGCGCTGGTTGGTGGCGCCGCTGCAGTCCCAGACGATCGGCTGCGTGCCGTTCGTGGTGTTGCTGCCCGGCACGTCGAGGCAGCGGCCGGACGCGCCGCTGACAAGCGTCTGACCGCCGCCGCTGCCACCGCCCGGCTCGCCGATCGTGCCCGGGACCGCGCGCAGGGCGGCGTACCAGGTGGCGGCCATCTTGTCGTAGCCGCCGGCGGTGGGGTGGACGCCGTCGATCAGGTCGGCGGTGCTGAGCGCGGCGTGCATGTCGACCAGGTGCACGCGCTTGCCGGCGTTGACCTTGGACTGCACCATGCCGGGGATCGTGGCGTTGAACGTGCGCGCGGCCGACTCCTGACCGGCGTTGGACAGCGGGATGATCGTCGCGACGAACACGTCCGCCGAGGGCGCGGCCGCGGTGATCCGGTCGACGAGCGCGGAGAGCCGGTTCGGCGCGCCTGAGACGTTGTAGTTCTGCAGGATGTCGTTGGTGCCGATGTGCAGCAGGACGCTGCGCGGCCCGGTGCTGTTCAGCCAGCCGGTGATGTTCGCGTCGATCTGGTCGATGCGCCAGCCCGGGTGTCCCTCGTGGTCGTGGTCGCCGAGCTGGGCCGGCCCGTTGTACTGGGTGCCGACCAGGTCGACGCGGTAGCCGGCACCGGCCAGTCGTTGCCACAGGCCGTTGCGGTAGCCGCCGGGGACCTGGGTGCCCTCGGTGATCGAGTCGCCGAGCGGCATGACCCGGGTGCCGCCGTTGGACTCGGCGGCGTGGGACGGCGCCGCGAGGCCGAGCACGGTGAGCGCGGTCGTGAGCGCTACCGCGGCGAGCTGTCGTCTGGTGTGCATGTGTCTCCTCAGAGGGATTGAAGGCGCCAGCGGGTGGAGCCGGAGTCCTGGACGACCTGCGCGCCCCAGGTGGTGGACGAGTTGAGGACGCCGAGCAGCTTGCCGCTGTTGACGTTGCGGATGCGGTAGGTGCCGTCGCCGTTGTCGAGCAACGTCCAGCGGTGGTCCGCGGTGCCGGTGTCGCCCCACTGCAGGACGCGGGCGTTGTCGGCGGTGGACATGTTCTCCACGCCGAGCACCTTGCCGCTGTTGACGTTGCGGAAGCGCACGGCGTCGCCGTCAGCCACGCGTACCCACTGGTGGTCTGTGGTGCCGGTGTCGCCCCAGACGACGGCGAGCCCGCCGTCCGCTGTGGACATGTCCTGCACGCCAAGAACCAGACCAGAAGCCGCATTGACCAGCTTGTACGTGTTCGACGCGCCGGACCCGGTGTTCCAGTAGACGGTGTAGTTGAAGCCGTGCGCGTCGTGGAACGGGCCGAGGTTGACCGTCTGCCCGTTCGCGGTGGCGGTGAACGCCAGGCCGCTGGTCCTGGTGATCGACGCGACGTTCAGCGACGGCAGCGCGTTCAGCGTGGTGTTGCCGTAGTTGCCGCAGAGCACCGCGGGCCCGTACGTGATCGCCTGCACGGACGGGTTGTCGTTCGCCGCCTTCATGATCACGCGCATCGGCAGGCGCACGGTGACGGTGTCGCCGGCCGCCCAGGTGCGGGTGACTGTGGCGTACGACCCGGGCGTGGTGGTGACGTTCTGTGCGGCGCCGTTGACGCTGATCGTCGCGCCGGACGTCCAGGCCGGGATGCGCACCCTGATGCTCCACGACCCGCTCATCGTGCCGCCGAGGGTGAGCGTGGTGGTGTCGCTCGCCGGATAGCTTGTGGCCTGTGTGACTGTGATGCCGCGCGCGGACCAGGTGAGCACCGACGGCACGAACAGGTTCACGGTGAGCGTGCTGCCGTTGTAGAAGTAGATCGAGTCCATCAGTTTGGTGTTGGTCTCGATGCCTGTGCCCTGGCAGCACCAGAAGCTGTCGTAGTCGGTGCTCCAGGTGCCACCGCCCCAGGCCGGCCCGACCCCGCGTCGCCCACCGGCCCGCAGCGGCGTGAAGTAGGTGATGTGGCCGTTGGCGCTGGCCGGGTTCTGCGCGCCGATCAGGTGGTTCAGAAGCGCGTTCTCGTAGTAGTCGAAGTACCCGGCGCGGTCCGGGTCGAGCAGCCACAGCTCCCGGGTCAAGTCGAGCATGTTGTACGTGTTGCACTGCTCGCACGTGTCGTTGGTCAGGTAGCCGGCGATCGCGTTCGCCGGGCGGAAGTGCTCGGCCTGACTGTTGCCGCCGATCGCGTAGGTGTGCGCGCCGACGGTGATGTTCCAGGCGTTGGCCGCGATGTCGCGGTAGCGGGTGGTGCCGGTGGCCTTGTACTCGCGGGCCGCGCCGATCCACTTCGGCACCTGGGTGTTCGCGTGCAGCCCGTTGAGCTGGTCCTGGCCGGCCGCGAGCGGGTTGAACACGGACTGGTGGTCGAAGCGCTGCGCGACGGTGAGCCACCGCTGGTCGCCGGTCTGCTGGTAGATGTCGGTAAGCACCGCGTTCATGCCGCCGAACTCGGTGCCGAGCATCGCCTGCATCTGGCTCGAGCTCAGGCGGGAGGTGCGGGTGTCGACCCAGCCGGCCAGCGCGAGCAGCACCGTGCGCGCCTGGTCGGTGCCGATCAACCGCCACACGTCAAGCAGCCCGGCGAGCGTCTTGTGGATGCAGTAGTAGGGCACGTTGCCGTTGGTGAGCGTGCGGTTCTCCACGGCGGTGATGTCGGACTCCGGGAACCCGGACAGGTAACCGGCGGTGAACCCGGCGGCGCCGTTGTTCGCCTGGCACCGGGCCATCTCCGCGACCAGGTAGTTCGCCTTGTCCCGGCACGTGGTGTCGCCGAGCACCGCCCACGCCTGCGCCCAGGCGGTGAGGAAGTGGCCCTGCGAGTGCGACCGGAACGGGAACGACGGCGCGTCCCAGCCGCCGTTCGCGGCCGCGCCGTTCGTGGACAGGCGGTGGTTGGCGCGGAAGACGTAGAGCAGCCGGTCGGCGTTCACCGCGCGCAGGTAGGTCAGCGTCCGGTTCTGGTTGTCGAGGAACCTGCCGCTTGTCAGCCGCACCTGCCCGAGCGGGAACGGGTACGCGCCGACGCCGATGTCCGCGCGGGCGGGTGGCAGTTCGGCGGCGGAGGCCGGTGCGGCGGTGGCGACGCCGGTGGCCGAGACGATCGCGCCGGCGCCCGCGAGGTGCAGGACCTGACGGCGGCTGAGGTGCGCGGATGACATGGGCTGCTCCGAGGGGGAAGTCGTGGCGGCCGCTCCCGGGCGGGAGCGGCCGCGCAGTGGGCGATTTACGGCGCGCTTACCTGGAACCGGTTGACGGTGACCGCGCCACCCAGAGCCGTGGTCGCGTAGTTGAAGACGCCGAACCGGTAGCCCATGAAGAACTGCCAGTTGTTGTTGAGCGTGAACGCGGGCCCGAGCGTGGTGAACGTGGTCCCGTTCGTGCTGTAGGAGAACGTCGCGGTGCGCCCGGAGCCGGGCCTGATGTCCGCTGTCACCCGCAGCCAGATCCGCCCGCCGCTCACCGTGGCGCCGGCCTGTTCCGCGCCGGTGCCGGTGGTGGTCCAGCCGTTGGTGTTCATGGTCAGGCCGTTGGTCATCGACACCCGGGTGGTGCCGTTGTCCTTGCGGATCCCGATCCAGGCGGAGGAGTCGCGCAGCATGGCCAGCCCTGACCGGTCACCGTTGGCCATCGCGCTGTAGTCGAGCTCGACCGTGGCGGTCGACGACGGGCCCTGGATGCGCCGGGTGAGCGTGTTCCGCGCGTTGTAGAGGTCGCCTGTGACCGTCGCGGTCTGCAGTCGCAGGCCGTTGCCGATGCTGAACCGGCTGGTGTCCGGGTTGTGGTTCCACTCGTACTGCGGTGGGAGCGGCCCGGAGGTGAAGGTGTCGGTCCCGGTCATCGGCGCCACGGTCTTCGTCGTGCTGATCGCCGGCTTGGGGTAGGTGGCGCCCCAGCGTCCGTTGACAGTGGTCAGCACCGGCCAGTCGCCGTTCCAGGTGATCGGCGCGAGCGTCGGCACCCGGCCGCCGGGGTAGGCGTCGGTGAACGCCATGTACCACCAGTCACCGTTCTGTGTCTGCACGAGCCCACCCTGATGGGGTACGCCGCCGCCGGAGATCGGACCGGGCAGGTCGAGCAGCACCTGCCGCTGCTCGTAGGGGCCCCACGGGCTGGTCGAGCGCAGCACGTACTGGCCGTTCGCGGGCCGGGTGAGCCAGATGTAGTAGTAGTTGCCGCGCTTGTACATCCGCGAGCCCTCGAGCGTGCCGATGCTCGACGGCGTCTGGTAGACCGTCTGCGACCTGACCTCCGCTGTCAGGTCCGAGTTGAGCTGCGCGACGCTGATCGTGCCGTTGCCGTAGGCCACGTACGGGGTGTCGTTGTCGAAGAGCAGCCCGGCGTCGTAGTAGCACTTGTTGATCCGGGCCTTCTTCGACCAGCCCTCGCCGGCCGAGGCCGAGGTGTAGACGTAGGTGCGGTTGAACTCGGTGCAGCCCAGCCAGTAGTAGGTGCTGTTCGACGGCCGGTAGTTGAACGCGGACGCCCAGATGCCCTTGACGTAGGCGCGCCCGCCGGACAGGTCGTAGGCGCCGGAGTCGAAGTCGAGGCGCGGCACCGAGTGCCCGGCGAACTCCCAGTTGACCAGGTCGTAGGAGCGCAGCACCGGCGCGCCGGGTGAGTAGTGCATCGTGGAGGCCGAGTAGTAGTAGGCGTCCCCGACCCGGATGATGTCGCCGTCCGCGAAGTCCTGCCACACCACCGGGTTGGTGAACGTGCCGCCCGCCGGTGGGGTGGAGCCGCCGACCGGGACGAGCTGCCACTGCTGACCGGCGCCGTTGTAGTCGGCGTACTGGACGATGTTCCCGCCGTCGGCGGTGGAGGCGTTCTGCACCTCGACCGCCTTGCCGCTGTTGCGGTTGAGGAAGCGCACGTACCCGTCGCTCGAGTCGGCCACGCTGAACTGCTGGTTCGCACCGTTCCCGTCCGACCACTGCACGATCGACGCGCCGTCGGCGGTGGACAGGTTGTAGACGTCGAGGACCTTGCCGGACAGCCGGGACTTGATCCGGTAGTAGCCGTTTCCGGAGTCGACGAACTGCCACTGCTGCTGGTTGCCGTCGTTGCGCGACCACTGGGTGATCCGGGCCCCGTCGGTGGTGGCGGAGTTGTAGACGTCCAGGGCCTTGCCGCTGTTGCGGTTGACGAGCACGTACCAGGCGTTGGTGTCGATTGTGGCGGCGTGCGCGGCCGGCGCCGAGACGACGGCGACGCCGGCGACGATGAGTAGGGCGAACGCGGTGATCAGCGCGGAGGCCGCGCGCCGCAATGGTCGGTGGACCACGGGATCGATGCCAGTCACATGCCGCTCCTCGGTAGCGAATGATGTCGATGTGAGCGCTCACATCCTCGGGCGGCATGTGCTGCATGCGAATGTCTGCCAGAGGGGCTACTGCGCTACGTATTTATGTCTGCCTATGTTGCCAGAGTGTTTCGGCATCCTCAAGGGGTACGGTTCCGGGCGTCGGAACGCCCGTATCGCCGGGCCTATCCAAATGGTGCGACCTGCACCGCCGGATGTGCGTAACACTTTTTGGATGCCGATTCGCCCGTGCTTATAAAGCCGATGAGAATCCGGTGCGCGGTCTCGGTCAGGCCACCGTGCAGGGAATGCCGTTGAGCGTGAACGCGGCCGGCTCGGCGGTGTTGCCGGTGTGGGTGGCCTGGAAGCCGATCTCCACCGTGGCGCCGGGGGCGAGGGTGCCGTTGTGGCCGGCGTTGACGGCGCTCACCTGGCCGCTTGACGGCGAGTAGGCGGCGTTCCAGCCCGAGGTGATGGACTGGCCCGAGGGCAGCGTGAAGGCCAGTGTCCAGCCGTTGATCGTCGAGGCGCCGGTGTTGGTGATGCTGATTGCGGCGGTGAAGCCGTTGTTCCAGGTGCTCATCGTGTACGTGACGCGCGCACCCGTACCCACGCTGGCTGTGGGGGTGGGGGTAGCGGTGAGAGTGGGGGTGGGCGTCGAGGTGCCGCCGCTGATGCTTGTCACGAAGGTCGTCACGCTACGGGCCGGGAGCGTGGCGGTGACGGCGCCGTTGGCCATGGTGAGCGCCGCCTGGGGCGAGACGGTCCGGCTCGCGTCGGTCAGCCAGTTCGCCACCGAGCCGGACGCGGCGGTGTTCGACAGCGTGAACTGCTGGCTCACCGGCGAGGTGTTCTTGTTGACGGCGACGATCACGAGAGTGTCACCGCCGCGGTACGCCGAGACGTAGACGTTCGACGCCGGGTTCGCCGTCGCGTCGACCCGCGTGTAACCGGGGCGGACGAACCGGGCGAAGTGCGCCATCATCGCGCCGCGCTTGCTGATCTGGCCGTCCTCGCGCATGGGGCCGTAGCTGCGCCGCAGGTACCACCAGACGTAGGCCTGGAACCCGGCGTCGACCATCGCGCGGTGCATGTGCTCGCCCACGTCAAGCGCCTCTGGCCAGGCGTCGCCCGAGTTGGCGTTGCTGTTCGGGTAGTAGACCTCGGTCATCCACAGCTCCTTGCCCGCGCCCTTCTGCGTGAAGAGTGGGTACGGGAAGTTCGCGTACGACGTGCCGTACAGGTGCGCGCCGATGATGTCCGTGTTGGCGAGCGCCGTCGCGTCGTTGAGGATCGGGTCGGATAGCGACTTGATGTACTGGAAGGACTCCGGTGCGATGACCCGGGTGCTGATCGCGCCGGCGTTCTCCCGCAGGAAACGGACCAGCTCGGCGGCGGTCCACCAGGTCCACTCGGCCGCGTAGTCGGGCTCGTTCTGCACCGAGATGGCGTAGAGGTTCACGCCGTTGTCCCGCATGTACGTGGTGAAGTCGTTGAGATGGGTGGCGTAGGCGCCGTACGAGCTGTACCGGAGCCGCTTCGCGTTGGTCTGGCCGTTGCGGTTGAACGTCTCGACCATGGAGGCCGGCGGGTTCCACGGTGACGCGAAGACTGTCGCGCCCAGCTCCACCGCGCGCTTGGCCGTCGCGAGGTCGCGGCTCCAGTCCGACCGGTTCTCCCCGACCGGGATCCGCAGCAGGGAGAAGCCCAGCCGGCCCTCACCGGCGCCGAAGGCGGTGTCCCGCTGCGTGGCGGTCAGGTCGCCGATCCACGCCGCGTGGGCCATCGCGCCGAAGCCGCGGATCGTCTGCCGCGGCGCCGACGGATTGATGTTCGCCGTGGCGGCCGCGGCCTCGCCGGCGCCCACGACCGACACCGCGACGGTCAGGACCGGCACGGCCCCCATCGTCGTCAGCACTGTTCTCCGGCTCAGTCGCCGCTGCTCGCCGCGCGCCGGCTCGTTCGCATCTCGGGTCATGTCTCGTCCTCTGGGCCTGTGACTTTCCGGGTCAGCACGGAGACGGGCCAGGCTCGTGGTGGCGACCCCATGGAATCGATGCCCATCCATTGATGGACCACTGTCGCAGAGCGCGGCCGCTATCGCAACGACTGTTTCCCGGCGCTCTGCCGCTAGATTTCCCGGACGCCGGAAAAGAGTCGCCCGGACGATTCTCCCCGGCGGGGGCGGCACTTATTCCGCGCTGCCGTCTTCGGCGTGCAGGCCGCGCGCACCGGCGGCGAGCGGGCTGGCGAGTCCCGGGATGGTGGCGAAAGTCGGCGGGAAAAACTGTTATGTGCGCGGTCGACGGAGGGTCGAAGTTGTGCCAGGCGTTGCTGAGTCGAGAGTGGGGACGGCCGGGCGGTGATCATCATGATGCGTCGCTGAGCAGGGAATATCCGGCTGTGATCGGCTTGGATGTGCTGCTAATAGATTTTCGTCCTTGAATGTCTTGAAACACTCTGGCAACCTGGCGAATGGTTATGTGAGCGCTATCATCCGGCTCGTGACGTCAGGATTGGTCGAGAATCATGAAACAGTGGAAAGCCTTACTCGCCGCAGGAGTCCTGCTGCTGTCGGCGACCGCCTCGGCCGTCGCCGCCACGCCGGCACAGGCCCTGGACAACGGGGTCGGCCGGGTGCCGCCGATGGGGTGGAACAGCTGGAACACGTTCGGCTGCAACATCAACGAGACGCTGATCCGGCAGACGGCGGACAGCATCGTCAGCTCCGGCATGCGCGATCTCGGCTACCGGTACGTGGTGGTCGACGACTGCTGGATGTCGCCGAACCGGGACGGCAGCGGCAACCTCCAGGCCGAGCCGTCCCGCTTCCCCAGCGGCATGAAGGCGCTCGGCGACTACCTGCACGCCCGAGACCTCAAGTTCGGCATCTACCAGGCGCCGCTTGACCAGACCTGCGCGCAGTACTTCGACTCCTACCCGGGCGCGACCGGCAGCCAGGGTCATGAGGCGCAGGACGCCCGGCAGTTCGCCGCCTGGGGTGTCGACTACCTCAAGTACGACTGGTGCTCGCCGAGCGGCAGCATCAGTGAGCAGGTCACCACGTTCGCGAAGATGCGCGACGCGCTGGCCGCCACCGGCCGCCCGATCTTCTACAGCATCAACTCCAACAGCATCCACGCCAAGACCGGCCCGCAGCGGGACTGGGGCGACGTGGCGAACATGTGGCGCACCACCGAGGACATCCAGCTCGTCTGGGACAGCGGCCAGACCAACGGCTACCCGATGGGCGTCAAGAACATCATCGACGTGAACGTGCCGCTGGCCCGCTACGCCAAGCCCGGCGGCTTCAACGACCCGGACATGATGGAGGTCGGCCGCGGCACGCTCAGCGACACCGAGCAGCGCTCGCACTTCGCCATGTGGGCGGTGATGGCCGCGCCGCTGATCGCCGGCAACGACGTCCGGTCGATGTCCGCCGCCACCCAGACGATCATGAAGAACCCGCGGCTGATCGCGATCAACCAGGACACGCTCGCCCGGCAGGGGACCCAGGTCTCCGGCGATTCCAGCCAGCGGGTGCTCGCCAAGCGCCTGGCGGACGGCGACGTCGCGGTGGCGCTGTTCAACTCGAGCAATGCCACCCGGACCATCTCCACCACCGCCGCGGCGATCGGCAAGACCGGCGCGTCGTCCTACTCGCTCGTCGACGCGTGGACCGGCGCCACCACGAGCACCGGCGGCGCGATCAGCGCGAGCGTGCCCGCGCACGGCACAGTCGTCTACCGGGTCAGCGGGGGCACCACGGGCGAGCCGCAACAGCCGGCGTCCGGCGCCCTGGTCGGCACCGCGTCCGGCCGCTGCCTCGACGTGCCGAACAGCAACACCGCCAACGGCACCCAGCCGGTCATCTGGGACTGCAACGGCGCCGCCAACCAGAACTGGAGCGTGTCCGGGCAGGCCCTGCAGGCGCTCGGCAAGTGCCTCGACGCGCCGACCGGCGCCACCGCCGGAGCCAAGGCGCAACTGTGGGACTGCAACGGCGCGACGAACCAGCAGTGGACGTTCCAGAGCAACGGCACGATCCGCGGCACCCAGTCCGGGCTCTGCCTGGACGTCAACAACAACCAGACCGCCAACGGCACCCTTGTGCTGCTGTGGACCTGCACCGGCGCCGCCAACCAGATCTGGAGCCGACGATGAAGAGACGGCTGATCACCGCGCTGCTGTGCACGCTCGGGCTGATCGTCGTGCCGGCCGGCACGGCCCACGCCGACAACCCGATCGTGCAGACCATCCACACCGCCGACCCGGCCCCGCTCGTGCACAACGGCCGCGTCTACCTCTACACCGGCCATGACGAGGACAACTCGACCTGGTTCACCATGAAGGAGTGGCGGGTCTACTCCTCCGCCGACATGGTCAACTGGACCGACCACGGCTCGCCGATGAGCCTCGCCACGTTCAGCTGGGCCAAGGCCGACGCCTGGGCCGGGCAGGTCGTCGAGCGCAACGGCAAGTTCTACTGGTACGTGCCGGTCACCACCAAGGCGAGCGGGCGGATGGCGATCGGCGTCGGCGTCTCCAACAGCCCCACCGGGCCGTTCACCGACGCGCTCGGCCGCCCGCTTGTCGAGAACGGCGAGATCGACCCGACCGTGATGATCGACAGTGACGGCCAGGCCTACCTCTACTGGGGCAACCCCAACCTGTGGTACGTCCGGCTGAACACCGACATGATCAGCTACAGCGGCGGCGTCACCCGGATCCCGCTCACCACCGCGGGCTTCGGCACCCGCACCGGCGACGCCAACCGGCCCACGCTGTACGAGGAAGGGCCGTGGGTCTACAAGCGCAACGGCCTCTACTACAACGTGTTCGCCGCGAAGTGCTGCTCCGAGTTCATCGGATATTCCACCGCGCCCGGGCCGACCGGGCCCTGGACCTACCGCGGCACGATCATGCCGACCCAGGGCAGCAGCTTCACCAACCACGCCGGCATCATCGACTTCGACGGCGGGTCGTACTTTTTCTACCACAACGGCGCGCTGCCCGGCGGCGGCGGATTCACCAGGTCGGTCGCGGTGGAGAAGTTCACCTACAACGCGGACGGCACCATCCCGACGATCAACATGACCACGGCCGGCGCGCCGCAGAACGGGACGCTCGACCCGTACGTCCGCCAGGAGGCCGAGACCATCGCCTGGAGCTCCGGCGTCGAGACCGAACCCGCGTCCGGGGGCGGCATGAACGTCGGCTTCATCGACAACGGCGACTACATCAAGGTCAAGGGGGCCGCCCTCGGCAGCGGCGCGAGCTCGTTCAGTGCCCGGGTCGCGTCCGCGGCCGCGGGTGGGCGGATCGAGGTGCGCCTCGGCAGCCCCACCGGCACCCAGGCGGGCTCCTGCACCGTCCCCGCCACCGGCGGCTGGCAGACCTGGAGCACCGTGTCCTGCCCGGTCAGTGGCCTGTCCGGCACACAGGATCTGTACCTGAGATTCACCGGCGGCAGCGGCTACCTGTTCAACGTCGACTGGTGGCAGCTCACCCGGGCCGGTTGAGCACACCCGCTTGCGGGGGCGGTCCGGGCATCGACGTCCCGGGCCGCCCCCTCCGCGTGGTCGGTGGTGGCTCTCCGGCACGCTCCGGGATGGCGAGGGGCGGGGGAGTTGACTGTCTGAAAGGACCAATTCGCACGATTCGCCGCAAAGGAGTCGATCGCATCCTGTGCTGGCTTCTTCCGGGAAAAGCATGATCAGGTTTCGACGAGGCGTGACGTTCACGAGGGCGACTTCACCGCCAGGATCACCATGCCGAAGAAGGCGTGCGTCGCCACGGCCGCTAAACGCACATGCCAGTGGCAGTTGGCGAGCATTCGCGAGATCCGCTCCTGCGGCTGGCGGATCGGCCTAGCGTGGAGGCGATAACCGAAGCGGCGGTCGGCGGGGGTGGCCGTGGTGAAGCCGACGACGACGGCGTTGCGGCGGCGATTCGTCTGGCTGGTCGTGGTGCTGGCGACGGCGGGTGTGCTGCAGGTGTCGGTCGGGCAGGTGCTGTTGTCCCGGTTCGAGGCACATATCGGGCAGGTGGAGGCGGCGCAGGAGTCCCATCAGCTGATGCTGCAGGCCCTGACGGACGCCGAGACAGGTGTGCGCGGCTTCCGGCTCACCGGCGACCGGCTGTTCCTCGGACCGTACGACACGGGCGTCGCCGCCTACCCCCAGGCGCTGGCCGGCACCCGGCGAACAGCCTCGGAGCAGACCAGGGAACGGCTGTCGGCCGAGGATGCGGCCGCGCGGCGATGGCTGGAACAGTTCGCCCTACCGTCTGTCACCGTCACCCCGCAGCAGCCCGGCGACGCCGCGGCGCTCGACGAGCGACAGGGCAAGCGGCTCTTCGACACCTTCCGGGCCGCGCACGACGCCAGCGCGGGGACGCTCGACGCGGACCGGCGCGCCGCCGTGCGGGAATTCCGCAGATCGAGCACGACCCTGCAGGTCTGCCTGGCCCTGCTGGCGGTGGTGACCGTGTTCGTGGCCCTACGACTGTCCGTGCACACCCACCACCTGCTGTTGCGGCCACTCGCGCAGGTGCAGACCGTCCTGAACCGGCTCCGCAACGGCGACCGGTCGGCCCGCGCCGCACCTGCCGGGCCGGCCGAGGTTCGGCTGCTGGCCGAGACGCTCAACAGCTCGCTCGACGAGACCGAACGGGCGGAGGCGCAGCTGCGCACCGCGCGGGACGCACTCGCGGTGCAGGAGGCATACCTGGCACAGGTTCTTGACGCCATCGACGTCGGCGTGCTGACCTGTGACGCCAGCGGCGCCGTCGTCCGGGTGAACCGGACCGGCCGGCAGCAGCTGGGAGCCACGCCCCCCACCCACATCAGCGGACTCGCCGACGGGACGATCGCCCGGGCGCTCGACGGCGAGACCGTCACCGGGCTGGAGACGGTCCTGCGGCGTACGGACGGCGTCGAGCAGGCGGTGATCGTCGACGCCCGGCCGATGTACGACTGGGCCGGGCACCTGGTCGGCGCGGTCGCCACCACCTACGACGTGAGCGTCCTGCGGGCCAGGGAGGCGGAGTTGACCGCGTTCGCCGGCATCGTCGCCCACGATCTGCGGGCGCCGCTCGCCGCCGTCGCCGGATTCACCGAACTGCTCGGCCACGACCTGCACGACAGCGGCGGGCAGCCGGTCGAACCCGGGGGCCTGCTGCCCACCGTCGCCAGGATCCAAACCGGCGTCGAGCGGATGCGGCAGCTCATCGACGACCTGCTCGCCTACGCCACCGCCCGGGACGCGCCGCTGCACCCCGGCCCGGTCGACCTCACGGACGTCACCAGCGAGGTGATCACGGAGCGCACGGCACACCTGCACGCCGACCGTCGCGACGCCGGTCCGCCGCCTGATGCGCTGCCGGAGATCGTCACCGAGACGCTGCCAGTGGTGCACGCGGACGCCGGCATGATCCGGCAGGTGCTGGACAACCTGATCGGCAACGCGCTCAAATACACCCGGCCGGGCCATCCCGCCCACGTCACGATCACCGCGGACGACACCGGGGACGGCTGGGCCCGGATCACCATCGCCGACCAGGGCATCGGCATCCCGGCGGGCGAGCGCGACGACGTCTTCAACTCCTTCCACCGGGCGCACGCCGGGTCGGAGTACACCGGTACCGGACTCGGGCTGGCGATCTGCCGGCGGGTGATGGACCGGCACGGCGGCTCGATCACCCTGGACGAGAACCCGGCCGGCGGCACCAGGGTCCACCTCACCCTGCCGACCACCCCGGCCGGGCCGCCGTCCGGCGCGGACCGGCTCACCTGCTGAACTCCGGGCCGCAGTCATCATCCGCAGCGCCGCCTCCGGCAGGCCGGAGGCGGCGACACCGGCAACGGCCGGGCACTACCGTGCCAGGCCGCGCGCCGTTCTCAGGCGCAGAGCGGCACCACGTCGGCAGGCAGCTGGTTGTCCGCCCACTCGAAGTAGAGGTTCGGCATGTAGCCACCGAGCTCCGGCAGGTAGGTCCACCAGTCGTTGCTCAGGCCGTACTGCTCGACCAGCTCGCCCTGCACCTGGCACGCGACGCGTACCTCCTGGGAGCTCGGCACGGTGTTGACCTGCACGGACGACAGCGACGGCGTGGCGTGCACGCCCACCTCGCTGTCCCAGGTGCCGAACCACGTCCCCGGCTCGGGCCGGGGGAGCGGCGGAGCGAGACGCGCGCCGGGGACGGGCAGTTGACGGACGACGTTCGTCAGCGCGTAGCCGGCCTGCGCGAAGCTGGTGCCGGGCCGGTGCGTGCTCAGCACCACAACGATGACGCGGTGCCCGGAGCCCACCGTGCCGGTGGTGTGCAGCGCCCCGCTTGAGTAGTCGATCTCCTCCTGCGTCAGGCTCTTCGCGGCGCGCGCGGACGCGGCCGTCACGCAGGGATTGCGGGGCGCCCCGCCGAAGAGGACCCAGCCCTGCTTGACCGCGGTCGGGCCGGTGAAGGCGGACCTGATCCCGAACGACTGGTCGAAGCCGTCGGTGCCGCACCTCGTCGCCTGCGACAGGTTGCCCATCACGAGGTCCCGCACCGAGGCCGGCGCGGTCTCCAGCACGTAGCGGTACACCCGCACGATGTCCTCGGCGCTTACCCCTGCCGAGCCCCAGCCGTAGTCGGCCGGGGGCGGCGTGGTGTTCCGCAGGCCCAGGCGGGCGGCCATCCGCTCGACGATCGCTCCCTCACCCTTGCGGTCCCAGAACGTCGAGGCGGCCGCGTCGTCGCTGCTGCGCAACATCAGGTCGAGGAGCGCCCGGTCCTCCGCGGACGGCGGCCCGGCCTGGTTCCAGGTGACGTCGAGCGCGATCAGCAGCTTCACCACCGACGCGGAGCGGAACTGCTTGGCCGCCTGCGCACGGTAGGTGAACCTGCCGGTGGCCCGGTCGTAGACCGCGATGCCCGCGTCCATCCCGTCGGGCACACTCACCCGTTCCGCGGCGGCGGCGGGGCCGGTGGTCTGCACCACCGCCGCCGCCGATAACGCGACGGTGGCGAGCGTCAGGGCGAGTCGCCGCCACGCGGTTGTTCTGATCCTCATCAAGCAGCTCCAAGCATCGACCGGGTACGTCCGCTACCAAGACGTTCCACAAGGGCCGGTCGTTGCAGTGAATCGTGGCGAGTTTTCATCCGCGGACCGGAGGCAGGCGGAACCGGCTGACGAAGTCCCAGAGGATGCGCGACGCGTCGATCTCGGTGCCCGGCTCCGTCACGCCGGGCCAGACGTGTGCGCCGTTGCTGATCCGGTACAGCACGACGTCGGCGCCCTGACGGCAGTCGGTGTACGTCAGCCGGGTCACGTGCGCGGTGACGGCCGTGGCCTGCGGGCCGCTGCGGCAACCGTTGAGCCGCGCCCAGGACTGCGCCGCGACCGGCACGGCGTACCCCCAGCGAAGGTCGGCACTGCCCGGGTACGGGTTGACCGTGTCCTGCTGCCCGTGCCAGCTCACGACCGGCACCGGCCGCGCCGGGCGGCAGCACCGTCGGCTCCTCAGCTGGATCCACGTTGATGAATGTGGATGCTGCCCAGGTCAAGGCAATTGATCAACTGTGGTGGATGTATCAGTGCCCATCAAGTGCTTGTGGTGGTGCCTATCTGGCTTTCGGCCCCGCCGGTGCGGGTGCCGGCTGCTTCCCGTGTGGCGCGGCCGGATTCTGCGCCGGGGGACCCGCGGGCGGCACCTTCGCCGCCTTGTCGCCGTCCCCGGCGGCCCGCACCTGGGTGTTCCCGGCCGGTGCCTGGGTGTCCTGCGGTGGCGCGCTCGTGGGCGGGGCCTGCACGGACATCTCGGCGCTGCACGAGACGTCGTTGACTGTGAAGGACTGCGGCAGCGCGACCGCCGTGTCGAAGGAGGTGTCGAACGAGGCGCTGGTGGCCGTCCCCGCGGCCAGATCCGGCCCGGTCGCCTCGATGAGGTCACCGTCCTGCCGCCACGTCGCGTCCGAACCGCGCAGAAACTTCTGCTCCGCGGGCAGGCGGAACGACAACGTCCACGCGCCGACCGCGCCGGAGCCGGTGTTCGCCACCGTCACCATGGTCACGGCCTCGCCACCGGAGGAGATCTGGGTGGTGTAGGTGACCCGGCAGGTGAGCGGCGCGGCGTCGGCGACCGGCTGGGCCTGCGGCAGGTCCGGCCCGGTCTGCGGCGCGTCCGGCCAGAAGGCGAAGACCGCGGTCGCCGCACCGGCGAGCAGTGCGCCGCCCACGGCTATTCGGTGGCGCGCCGGCAGACCCGCACGGACCCGCACGCTGATCGAGGCGGTCGGCGGCGCGGCGGCCAGCGTCGGGGTGTCGGTGGTGTCGGGGTCCGGCCGGTCGAGTCCGCTGAGCAACGTCAGCGGTGGCAGACCGGCGGCCTTGCGCAACACACGGGCCGCGTTGACCGCAGCCGGGCGGTCCGACGGGGCCTTGCTCAGGCAGTTCCGCACCAGCTCGACGACCTCCGCCGGCAGGCCCGCGACCGGGGGTAGCGCGGCGGGCTCACGGTAACGGTGGGCCTTGAGCATCTGCGTGGTCGTGGAGACGTTCCACGGCATCCGGCCGGCGAGCATCAGATAGAGCAGCAGGCCCAGCGCGTAGACGTCGGTGGCGGGCCGGACCATCCCGCCGGCCAGGCGCTCCGGGGCCAGGTAGGCGGGCGTGCCGAGGATCTCGTCCGAGGACTGCTCCAGCTCGCCGACCGCGGCCGAGATGCCGAAATCGACGAGCGTGACGCCACCGGAGTGCACCATCACGTTCGCCGGCTTGACGTCGCGGTGCACCACACCGCGGTCGTGCGCGGCGGCAAGCGCGGCACTCACCTGGGCGGCGACCAGGACGGCGAGCTGCCAGGGCAGCGCGCCCGCGTGCAACAGGTCGCTCAGCGGGCGGCCACGCACCAGTTCCATCACCACGTACGGCATGGGGACGCCGTCGATCTGGGTCTCGCCGTAGTCGTAGACCTCGACGACGTTGTCGTGGCGCAGGCTCGCGGCGGCGCGGGCCTCGGCGTACATCCGCCCGAGCGCGGCCGGATCGGCCGACACGTCGGCGGACAGCACCTTCACGGCCACCTCGCGACCGAGAAGCGTGTCCTCGGCCCGCCAGACGACGGACATGCCGCCACTGCCCAGCTGATCCCGGAGCAGATAGCGCTCGCCGATGAGTCGTCCATGCAGCACGGCGCCACTATGCCCACCCCACCCACCGCACAAACCCGTCGCGCGGGCTGCATCGTGGGCGAATCAGAGCCGGCCGCGGCCAGAGATCAGACACGTCTGCGTAGATTATCCGGAATTCGGCGTGCCGCGAATGCGTCCTCGGCTCGGAGTTGTCCAGGGCGCGGGCTTGCGGGGCGGGCGGGGCTGCCGTTGGGTGGGCTCATGAAGACCGAAGTCGCGATCGTCGGGGCCGGGCCGGCCGGGTTGCTGCTCGCTCACCTGCTCGCCCGTGCCGGCGTCTCCTCGATCGTGGTGGAGAGCCGCTCCCGGGAGTACGTCGCCGCGCGCATCCGGGCCGGGATCCTTGAGCACTCGAGCGTCGAGCTGCTCACCGAGGCGGGGCTGGGTGACCGGCTGCACGCGGAGGGCGACGAGCACCGCGGCGTCTACCTGCAGTGGCCGGGTGCGCGGCATCACCTGGACTTCGTGGATCTGGCCGGGCGCAGCGTCTGGGTGTACGGGCAGACCGAGGTGCAGAAGGACCTGGTCGCGGCCCGGACCGCCGAGGTGGTCTACGAGGTGTCGGACACCGCGCTTCACGATGTGACCACGGACCGGCCGTACGTCACCTACACCGACCGCGACGGCAGGCCGGGGCGCGTCGACGCGCGGGTGGTCGCCGGGTGTGACGGCTCGTTCGGCCCGAGTCACGCCTCCGTGCCGGGGGAGGAGTTCGCGCGGGCGTACCCGTACTCGTGGCTGGGGGTTCTGGCGGATGTGGCGCCGTCGACCGATGAGCTGATCTACGCGTGGCATCCGGACGGGTTCGCGCTGCACTCGATGCGGTCGGCGACGGTAAGCCGCCTGTACCTGCAGGTACCAAACGGCACCGACCCGGGCCAGTGGTCCGACCAGCGGATCTGGGACGCGCTCGCGGCCCGGCTCGGACACGGTCAGGACGGCTGGCGGCTGAAGCCCGGCCCGATCACGGAGAAGAGCGTGCTGCCGATGCGCAGCCACGTGCGGACGTCGATGCGGCACGGATCGTTGTTCCTGGCCGGCGACGCCGCGCACATCGTGCCGCCGACCGGGGCGAAGGGCCTGAACCTGGCGATCGCGGACGTGGTGCTGCTCAGCCGGGCGCTCGTGGCATTGCTGCGCGAGCACGACACCCGGCTGGCGGACTCCTATTCGGACGATGCGCTGCGGCGGGTCTGGCGGGCCACGCATTTCTCCTGGTGGATGACGTCGATGCTGCACACGTCCGGCGATCCGTTCGACGCGCAGCTGCAGTTGTCGCAGCTGCGCTGGGTGACCTCCAGCCGGGCCGGCGCGACAGGCCTGGCGGAGAACTACGCGGGCCTCGACCTCGCCCACTGATCCACAGTGGTCACTTCACCACCACGATCCGGGGGTACGCGAGGGAGCGCCGGACATCGTCGCAGCGGCCGCCGATGGAGCTCTCACCCGTACCCCCGGATGGTCTTGATCTGTGGGGCTCGTCGACGCCCTAAGATCGGCTGCCATCTCCGTGCGAAGGGCGCAGCCATGTCACTCAGGTCGAAGCAAGAGATCATCGAACTGCTGCACGCGTGCGTGGGCGCCGCGGACGCGCGCGACCCCGATGCGTGGGCCGGCTGTTTCACCCGGGACGGGGTGTTCCGGGCGTCGTCCGGCACGCGGGTGGTCCGCAAGGAGCGCACCTGGTTCGACGACGGGCCGCCGGTGGGCGTCCGGCGGCACTTCCTGTCCGGCCCCGTCATCAGGGTGGACGGGGACGTCGCGGACAGCCGTTGCGCGTTTCAGATCATCGTCACGCCGCCGGACGGCCCGAGCGTGATCGCGACGGTCGGGGAGTATCGGGACAGGCTGCGCCGGGTGGACCGCCGGTGGCTGATCGAGGAGCGGGTCCTCGTGGCCGATGGCGAGGGTGCGGCGGAGGCGGGCGCCGGGGATTTCGCGGAGTCGAAGCTGACGCCGATGACACCGTCGGGTGCCGGCACGTACAAGGTGACCGTGCCGGCCGGACCACTGTGGAGCAACGTGCACGCCCAGGAGGTCGGCCCGATGATCGCCGCGGCGCACTTCGGCCGGTTCACCGGGCAGTGGCGCACGATGGTGCCGGGCGTGATGAGCGTGGTGGAGATCGAGCTTGAGGGCACGCCGTCCGGGGACACCGAGTTCACAATGGACGTACCGGCCGGCCCGATCTGGAACCACGAGGACGCCAAGGAGAAGTGCCCGGCGATCTGCGCCAGTTACGGCGGCCGGTGGAACGGCCACTGGACGACAGTGGTGCCGGGCCGGTTCAGCGTGGCCGGCTGCACCTTCACGATCTAGGCGGCTGTCCTGGCGGCCTCGATCGCCGACTCGAAGTCGGGGGTGGCCCCGATCTGGGCGAGCAGCACGTTCGCCGCGTTGTAGCAGTTGAAGCTCTCGATCTTTCCGTCGCGGAGATGCCAGAGATCCGCGGTCGGCACGTCGATGCGGTTGCCTGTCGGGCCGATCTCGCCGGCGGGGGTCGGGAACGCGCCGAGATGCGTTCCCTGGATGCGCAGTTCGACGGCGACGACATCACCTATCGCATGTATGCCGAGTAGTTCGCGATGGACGTCGGGGAACACGCCGGCGAAGCCCGTCAGCGCCTGGGGGATCTGGTCTCCGCGGAAGGTGAGCGAGTTCGGCATGTCGTTGAACGTGCCGTCCTCGGTGAACAGGGCGCGAAAACCGGGCCCGTCGAGGGTGTCACCTTCCGCAAGCCGATATGCCTCGCGAACGACCTCTTCGTTGCTTCTCACGTCTGTTCTCCTCGATGCTCGGCCGATGGGTTGCCGCCGCCCGGCAGGTGTGGGGCGACGGGGCCTCGCCACTCCACGCTAGCGGGTTTTTGACCGTACGGTCAACAACGTCGGCTTGCTCACGTTCCTCGGGAGTGAGGCCGTCAGCGGTGGCAGCGAGGTGTTAGCGGGGCCGGGCATCCGGGTGATGACTTTCCGGGGCGTGCGGCGTCATACCTGCAGAACCGCACGCATCCTGGAGGACACACATGGGAAAGCTCATCTACTCGATGATCACCTCGCTCGACGGGTACGCCGAGGCGGCCGAGGGTGATCTCGGTGCCGGCGCCGAGGTCGAGGAGGTGCACACCTTCATCGGCGACCTGTTCCGCCCGGTCCGCACGTTCCTCTACGGCCGGCGCATGTACCAGACGATGCTCTTCTGGGAGACAGTGCACACCCAGCCGGACGTGCCGGCGCACATCCTCGACTACAGCCGCGACTGGCGGGCCGCGGACAAGATCGTGTACTCCACGACGCTCGAGGCGCCGTCAAGCGCGCGGACCCGGATCGCGCGGACCTTCGACCCGGACGAGGTCCGTGAGCTCAAGGCCGCCTCCGATCATGACCTCACCATCGACGGCCCGCACCTCGCGGCCCAGGCGATCGCGGCCGGCCTGGTCGACGAGTACCACCTGTTCATGACCACGAGCGTGGTCGGCGGCGGCAAGCGGTTCTTCCCCGGCGGCGTGCGTCTCGATCTCGACCTGGTCGAGCAGCGCGCGTTCGACTCCGGGCTGCTCTACGTGCGCTACCGGACCCGCTGACCCGGCGTACCGCGGCCGGGGACGCCTGAGATCCTGTCGTCATGGCAAACCACGTCGAGATCCACGTCCCGATCGCGCCGGGGGACACGTACCCCTGGGTCGATGAGGTCGAGGATTTCCTGTACGGCCTCGACGAGCAGGGTGTGATCGAGGTGTTCGACGACGCCGAGGAGTGGGGCGACACCTACATCTTCTTCATCGCCGGCGCCAAGGAGGCCACGATGATCGAGGTCGCGTCCCGGGTCGCGGCACTCGACGGCGTCCCCGCGGGCGTGTTCGCCCGGATCACCGACGAGAAGGCCGCGGACTTCGGGATGGGCCGGCGCGTCGAGCTGCGCCGCTGACCGTTTCGACTCCGCGCGGATCGGCTCGGCGCGGCTCGGCTCCGCGCGGATCGGCGCGGCGGGGCTCCGCGCCGCTCGGCGCGACTCCGCGCGGGGGCCGGGTGACGGCGTGCCCCGAACGTGTCCGTTCAGACCCGCACGCAGCTCAGACGCGTTTCCCGGCGGCTACGCTTCAGGCGCGGTCACCGGGACCGCCTGCCGGCCGCGGCGCGACACCTCATCGCACCGCGGCTTCAGCGCGTGGTGTGGCAGGCCAGATGAGGGAGTGGCTGAGCGTGGAGTTCGGTGCGGCGTTGCGGCACTGGCGGCAGACGGCCGGCCTGTCGTTGGCAGACCTGGCCCGCGAGGTGCATTACAGCAAGGGATATCTGAGCAAGGTCGAGACCGGCAGGGCGCAGGGCTCACCGCAGTTGGCCGCGCTCTGCGACGACGTGCTTGCCGCCGGCGGCGAACTGACCGCGCAGCTTGAGGAGCCCGCCGACCCTCGCCCGCCCGGCCGCTACGCCGAGTCGGCGCGCCTGATGATCGAGCACGGTCTGCAGGTGCTTGTCGCGCTTGACCTCGCGCACACGGGGCTGCGCCGGGTGGCCCGCGGCGCGGCAGGCCTCGACGTGACGACCGCGGTCCAGGAGTCCGGCCTGCACGCCGCCCGTGAACACCTGCTCGTCTCCGGCTCACCCACGCTTGTGCAGGCCGCCGAGGCCGCGTTCCGGCGGCTGCTCGACATCCGGACCGCGGTAGGTCTCGGCGCGGATCTGGAGTCGCCCGCCTACCACCGCGCCTATCACGCGTTCTCCGGCGCGCTCTGGACCTACCGGATGAGCGTGCGGGCCGAGCTGGGCCAGCCGTCGCTCAGCCCCGCCCACCTCGGCCTCACCGACTTCTCCGGCCGCGACCACTGCCGTTCGTGCACCTGACCCCGCAGGGTTTCCTCCCTCGTCAGCCGACAGGAAACGCCTTCAGTCACCCCCGGCCCGCAGCCCATCCTGGTGAGGCACCACTCACCGAAGGAAGAGGGCGGAACACATGAACGCTCGGCTGAAGAGGCTGGCCATCGGCGCCGCATCGGTCACGGCCGTCACCGCGGCGACTCTCGGCGTCACATCCGTCCCGGCCAGCGCCGACTCCTGCCCGGCCACCAAGCTGTGCGCCTACCTGGACACCGATTACCGAGGCGTCCCGGGCACCGTCGCCGGCAACAACACAAACCTGTTGCAGTACACCAAGTTCGACAACGCCGTCTCGGTGTTCAACAACGGCACCAGCTGCGGCGTGACGATCTGGAACGGTCTGGGCCGGTCCGGCACGAGCGTCTACCTGCCCCGCGGCACCGGATACGCCAACCTCTACAACCAGAACCGCCCGTTCTACAAGAACATCGCCTCCAACACCTGGTGCTGACCATGCCCCGGCGAGGAACTCTCGGCTCCTTGCTGGCGCTGCTGCTGGTGGGGGGATGCACCGCGTCTCCCCACCAGGAGTCACCGCCGGTCGGATACCCCTTCGGCGGCGCCGGCCACGTGAGCGCCGCCGAGCAGGCCGTGCTCGCCAGCGCCGAGGATCTCGCCGTCACCGACTGCATGGCCCGCCAGGGCCTGACCTACCTCAGCCGGCCGGTCCGCCCCACCCCCGACCCCGGCAACCCCTACGGTCTGCTCTCCGCCGACGACGCCCGGGCCACCGGCTACGGCCTCAACGCCCTCGCCGCGCGCGAGACCACCGACCCGAACACCGCGCTCGTGGCGCGCCTCGACCCACCCGCCCAGGACCACTGGCGCCAGGTCCTCCTCGGCACCGACCGGAACCTTCAAAAGATCGTGCTCAGCGACGGCAGCATCTTCAGCTACCGCTCCGACGCCTGCACCTACCAGGCACACCTGCGCGTCGTCGGCCCCGCGTGGGACGCGCTCTACATGCAGGTCAGCGCCGAAACCGCAGCCTTCGCCGACGACGTCCAGGCCGACCCCCGCGTCACCGCCTCCCACACCGCCTGGTCGACCTGCATGCGGCACCGCGGCTACGAGTTCAGCACCCTCACCGACGCCCGCCAGGCCGCCTCCGACAAGCCTCTCGCCCAGGAGCGCGAGATCGCCACGGCCGACGCCACCTGCCAGCAGCAGTCCCAGATGTGGCCCGCAATCACCGCCGCGGCCACCACTCTGGAGAGCCGAAGCCAGGCCCTGCAAGCCCGCACCCAGCACCTCCGCACCCTGCGCGCCACCGCCGCGACCACCGCCAACACCCTGCTCAGCCGATAGAGCAGAGACCACGTTCACGATCTAGATCCTCCCGCTCCCGTGCCGGCCCGGCCCGCACGCTCCCGACTCTGTTGCCCGTTCGCGTGTGGTGATCTGGGGGCCTGACGGTCGAAGGGCTGGCATCGAGGCCAGGAGTGTGGCGGGCCGTTTCGGCTGGTCGGCGGTCTCGTGGCCCGCGGGGCAGCACGGCCATCGTCTAAGCAGCGGCTGGTCAGGGCGGCTGCGGCCTGGGCTGTCGCACGGGCCGGCGCCGTGGAGCGTGTGGCTGGGAGGGCTGGTTGATCTCGGCCTGGGCTGTCGCACGGGCCGGCGCCGTGGAGCGTGTGGCCGGGAGAGCTGGTTGATCTCGGCCTGGGTGGTCGCAAGGGCCGGCACCGAAGCCGTGAGCTGGCGAAGGGCCAGTCGATCTTGGCTCTCGCCTGCCGCCGCGCCAGGGCCACAGCAGGTCGGGCGCTCCGCACCGAGATTGTTCCGGTTTTCGGGATTCCGCGTCCATCTGGCGGGATGCAAGATCCTTGCGGCTCTGGTGGCCCCTATTCGAGCGCGATAAGGGCCACCAGAGCCGCAAGGATCTTGACAGGGGCTTGCTGATCTTTCGGCGTCAGGATAAACGCGCCGGGCTGCATCTATATGAGGAAATGTCGGGCGCGCAGCGCTCGAACGCCGATAGTGACCGCAGACCTCCACGAGGCGGGTCGCGAGCGTGGGCTGCGTCTTGGCATATGCGGATCCGGTCTGGCTTCGCCTTGGTTGCCCGGCCCTGAGACCCGCCGAAGTGCCGCGACCAGCCCGCACGCCTGCGGGACTCGTGGCCTCGGTGCCGGTCCTTGCACCCACACGCCGCAGTCGCCTTGACCCACAGCCGCTGAGACGACAGCCGTGCTGCTCTCGGGCTCCGCAAGCACGACGACAAGCGGAAACGACTCACCGCGCCCCAGCCCTCCGGTCACGGGTCCCCAGACCGCCGCATGCGAATGGGCAACAGAGTCGCTCCGGCGGGCAAAACTCCCCGCCCACCAAGACTCCGCTGGTGTTCCGCTGGCGTTCCGCTCGCCGGGCGGCTCGGAGCCGGTCACGCGCGGCGCGGGCAAGAGGACGCGACTTCCGCCGTGCCACCGGACCCGCGGCGCGGCCCCTTGGTGTCGGGCCAGGCCGGGCCAGGCGGGCCGGGCCAGGCGGGCCGGGCCAGGCGGGGCGGGGCCAGGCGGGGCGGGGCCAGGCCGGGCAGGGCCGGGCCGGGCCGGGCCGATGGTGCGGGCGGCCGACCTCCTCCGCGGCACGAGCGTCGCGGTGCGGCACGGACGGGCGATCTTGCCTCAGAGGGAGGCCGCGTCGGTGGCGCGGGCGGCGCGGCGGGCGGCTTGGCGGGTGGGGTCGGGGACGGGGACGGCGGCGACCAGGCGCCGGGTGTAGGCGTGGGCCGGGTGGTGGAGGACCTGGGCGGTGTCGCCGTGTTCGACGGCCTCGCCCCGGTGGAGGACGACGACGCGGCTGGCGACGGTCTCGATGACGGCGAGGTCGTGGCTGATGAACAGGGCGGCGAAACCCATGTCCCGGTGCAGGCGCAGGATCAGGTCGAGGATTGTGGCCTGGACGGAGACGTCCAGGGCGGAGGTGGGCTCGTCCGCGATCAGTAGGCGGGGTTCGAGCGCGATGGCCCGGGCGACGCTTGCCCGCTGGCGCTGGCCGCCGCTGAGTTCGTGCGGGTACCGGCGGGCGTAGTCGGCGGGCAGGGCCACGTGGTCGAGAAGAGCGGCGACGCGGGCGGCGATCTGACGCCTGTCCAGGTCGCGGCGGTGGACGAGGAACGGTTCGGCAAGCGAGTCGCCTACGGACAGCTGCGGGTTGAAGCTGGTGGCCGGGTCCTGGAAGACGAAGCCGATCTGGGCGCTCACCGTGCGGGACCGGCGGTGACGGCGGCCGTCGATGCGTTCGCCGAGGACGGTCAGGCTGCCGCCGGTGACCGGGGTGAGCCCGGCGACCGCGCGCCCGATCGTGGTCTTCCCGGAGCCGCTCTCCCCGACCAGCCCGACCACCTCGCCGGCGTGGATGCGCAGGTCGACTTCGTGCACGGCCCGAAACGACGGCCGCCCCAGCCGCCCCGGAAACGTGACACCGAGTCGGTTCGCGTCGACCACCGCCTCACCCACCGCAGCCGATGCTGCGGCCGACGTCACGGCCGACGTCACGGCCGGTGACGCACCAGGTGACGCGGAGGACGGGGCCGGTGGCGGGGGTGACGCGGCCGCTGTCACGGATGACGGCGCGGCCGGGTGAGCGGATGAGGATGCCGCAGTCGCGGGCGGCAGCGCGGTCGTTGGCAGAGATGACGGCGCGGCAGGTGGCAGGGATGACGGAGAGGACGGCTCCGCCGCTGGTGGGGGCGAGGATGCGGCTGTGGGGGATGACGATGACGACGCTGCGTCCGCTGTCATGGGCGACGGCGCGGCCGCTGGTGCGGACGAGCCGAGTTCGGGGATCGCGGCCAGCAGCTGCCGCGTGTACGCGTGCGACGGCGCCCCGAACAGCGTCACCGCGGTCGCCTGCTCGACAAGCACTCCCTGCCGCATCACCGCGACCCGGTCCGCGATGTCCGCGACCACCCCCATGTTGTGGGTGATCATGAGGATGGCCGTGCCGTGCTTCGCCCGTACCGCGCGGAGCAGGTCGAGAATTTCCGCCTGCACGGTCACGTCGAGTGCGCTTGTTGGCTCGTCCGCGACGATCAGGCCGGCCTCGAGCGCGAGCGCCGCCGCGATCATGATGCGCTGCTTCTGCCCGCCGGAGAACTGGTGTGGATAGTGGTCGGCGCGGACTCGCGGTTCGGGGATGCCGACGTCGGCCAGCGCCTCGATCGCGCGCTCCCGGCGGGCTTTCCGGCCCGTTACTCCATGCGCGCGCAGCCCTTCGGCGATCTGCCAGCCGATCGGGTAGACCGGGTTGAGCGCTGTCGACGGCTCCTGGAAAACCATCGCGGCCCGGCTTCCGCGCAGCGTGCGCAGCCGGCCGGCGTCGGCGGTGAGCATGTCGTCGCCGCCGAGGTCGACCCGGCCGGTGGCGCGCGCGGTTTCCGGGAGCAGGCCGAGGATCGCGCGAGCGGTGATCGTCTTGCCGCTGCCGCTCTCGCCGACGAGCGCGACGACCTCGCCGGGCGCGATTGTCAGGTCGACGCCGCGGACCGCGTGGACCTCGCCGTGGTCGGTGTCGAGGCGCACGTGCAGGTCCGCAATGGTCAGCAGGTCACTCATCGCGCGCCGCCTCCCCAGAAGCCGAAGACACATCAGAAGCCGAAGACACACCGGAATCCGAAGACACACCAGCAGCCGAAGGCACACCAGCAGCCGAAGGCACGCCAGCAGCCGAAGGCACGCCAGCAGCCGAAGGCACGCCAGCAGCCGAAGGCGCACCGGAAGCCGAAGAAGCACCAGAGGCGGAAGTGACACCGGAAGCCGAGGCCCCACCCGCGGCCCGGCGGCGCAGACGGGGATCGGCGAGGTCGTTGAGGCTCTCGCCGAGCAGGGTGATGCCGAGGACGGTCAGCACGATCGCGGTGCCGGGGAAGATCGACGTCCACCAGATGCCCGCGGTCACGTCCGGCATCGACTTGTTCAGGTCGTATCCCCATTCGGCGGCCGAGTTCGGCTCGATGCCGAAGCCGAGGAAGCCGAGCGCGGCGAGTGTGAGGATCGCCTCGGACGCGTTGATCGTGATGATCAGCGGAAGCGTGCGGGTGGAGTTGCGCAGCACGTGCCGGGTGAGGATCCGGACGGTGCCGGTGCCGATCACCCGGGCCGCCTCGACGAACGGCTCCGCCTTGATCCGGACCACTTCGGCGCGCACCACACGCAGATACTGCGGGATGAACACGACGCTCACGGCTATCGCGGCGGAGGTGAGCCCGGCGAACAGCCCGGACCGCCCCTGGCTGATCACGATCGAGACGACGATGGCGAGCAGCAGCGACGGGAACGCGTACATGGCGTCGGCGAGCCCGGTGAGGAACTGGTCGAGCCGCCCGCCGAAGTATCCGGCGACGAGCCCGAGGAACACGCCGAGCACGATCGCCACCACCACGGCCATCACGATGATCTCCAGCGCGGTCCGCGTACCCCAGATGGTTCTGGAAAGCACGTCGTAGCCGGTCACTGTGGTCCCGAGCGGGTGCGCGGCGCTCGGTGGGCGCTGCGAGCCGAACAGGCCGCCGGCGTCGCCGAGCTGGTCGTACTCGTAGGGTGCGAGCAGCGGTGCGAGGACCGACACCAGCACGAAGAGCGCGGTAAGCGAGGTGCCGGCGAGCAGCATGAACCGCTGCACTCCCCGGCCATAGCGGAACACGGCGAACATCTAGTACCTGACCCGGGGATCGATGAACGCGGCCACGACGTCGACGATGAAGTTGGTGACTGCCACGACGACGGCGAAGACCATGACGAGCGCCTGGACGGCCACGAAGTCGCGCACGGTCAGGTAGTGCGCGAGCTGGTAGCCGAGGCCGCGCCACTCGAACGTGGTCTCGGTGAGCACCGCGCCGCCGAGCAGGCCCGCGACCTGCAGGCCGAGCACCGTGATGATCGGGATCAGCGCGGGCCGGGTGGCGTGCCGGTTGGCAAGCCTCGATTCGCCGACGCCGCGGGAGCGCGCGGCGTCGACGTACCCGGCGGAGAGCGTGCCGATCAGGTTGGTCCGGACCAGGCGCAGGACCACGCCGCCGCAGAGCAGGCCGAGCGCGAGGCTCGGCAGCACGGCGTGCTGGAGCACGTCGACGACCGCGCCGCCGTCGCCGCTGCGCAGCGCGTCGATCAGGTAGATGCCGGTGACGCTTGTCCGGTTCTGCAGGAACAGCTGGGTGGACGTGCCGGCTCGGCCCGCGACAGGCAGCCAGCCGAGCCACACCGAGAAGATCAACTTCAGGATCAACCCCACGAAGAAGACAGGCATCGCGTACGCCAGGATGCCCCCGAACCTCAGCAGCGCGTCCGGCACCCTGTCCCGGTGCCGGGCGGCGAGCCGGCCCAGCGGGATGCCGACAAGCAGCGCCACGATCAGCGCGTACACGGTCAGTTCGACTGTCGCCGCGCCGTAGGTGCCGAGCAGCTCGGTGATCGACCTGTTGTCGGTGGCGGTCCGGCCCAGGTCGCCGGTGGCCGTGTCGCGCAGGAAGTCCCCGTACTGGACCAGCAGCGGCCGGTCGTACCCCGCGGAGTGCAGTCGTTCCTGCAGTTGCTGTGGGGTCAGCCGGTCCGCGAGCGCGCTGCTGATCGGGTCGCCGGTCAGCCGCATCAGGAAGAACACGACGGTGACCAGGAAGAACACGGTCGGGAAGATCAGCAGGAAGCGGACCAGGAGGTAGCGGCCGATCCCGCCGCCACCCGTTTTCGAGGTGGCGGCGGGGTCCTGTTCCGGCCCGAGTTCGACGAGCGCGGTCATCAGCTCTTGCTCAGCGTGTACCAGCGGAACTCGTACGAGCTGTCCAGCTGCTCGGGCACGCCCTGCACGCTTGTGCGGGTGACGATCGCGAGCGAGCCCTGCAGCAGCGGCAGCACCGGCACCTGCTTGGCCACCTCGTCCTGGATGCGGGTGAGCAGCTGCAGGCGGGCCGCGGCGTCCGGCTCGGTCTGCTCCTCCGCGATCAGGCCGATGACCGTGGGGTCCTCGTACCCGTTGGCGATGAAGTTGCCCTTGTTGAAGAACGAGCCGACGTAGTTGTCCGCGTCCAGGTAGTCCGCGTACCAGCCGAGCTGGTAGGCCGGGTACTGGTCCGCGACCCGCTCCTTGCCGTAGCTCGCCCACTCCGACGACTGCAGGCTGACCGTGAACAGCCCGCCCGCCTCCAGCTGTGTCTTGACGAGCGCGTACTCGTCCTCGGACGAGGAGCCGTAGTGGTCGGAGTTGTACTGCAGGTTGAGTGCGACAGGGGTGGTGATGCCTGCGGCCTGGAGCACCGACTTCGCGGCCGCCGCGTCGGGACCGCCCTGCTTGTTCCCGTAGAGCGGCTTGAGCGACTCGGCCGCCCCGGTGATGCCCTCCGGCACGTACGAGTAGAGGGGCTTGAACGTGTTCTTGTAGACCTGCTCCGCCAGTTGCGCCCGGTCGATCAGGTTCGCCGCCGCCTGCCGGACCGCGAGCGCCTTGGCCGTGTCCGCATCAGGCGTCTTCGACCCGAACGGCTGGGTCCGGAGGTTGAACACGATGTAGCGGATGCCGTTTCCGGACCCGGTGTGCACCTTGACGTCGCTCTTGGTGCCGAGATCCTGCAGGTCAGGGATGGTAAGCGTGCGGTAGACCGCGTCGATGTTGCCCTGCTGCACGTCAAGCTTCAGGTTGCTCGCGTCCGTGTAGTACTTGAGCGTGACAGCCTTCGCCTTCGGCACGTAGAGGCCCTGGTAGCCCGGGTTGGCGCGGAACGAGGCGAGCGAGTTCTTCGCCCAGCTGTCCATCGCGAACGGCCCGTTCCACGGCTTGGCCGCGACGATCGCGTCGTCGTCGAGGACCTTGTCCGCCGGGAAGACCTCCTCGTCCACGATGTACCCGGCCGCGGTCGTCAGCACCTGCGGGAAGAGCACGTCGTCGGCCGACTTGAGGGTGAACGTCACCGTCGCGTCGTCGACGACGGTTGTCGAGGCTAGGTTGTAGAGCATCGTCGACGGCCCGTTCTCGTCCGCGATGCCGAGCTGCCGGTCGAAGCTGAACTTCACGTCCGAAGCGGTCAGTTTGTGCCCGTTGACGAACGTGAGCCCCGGCTTCAACGTCGCCGTGTACTCAGTGGGCCCGGTCAGTTTCACCTCTGCCAGGTTCGGCTTCACGTCGGTGGAGCCGTAGGTGGTGGCGACGAGCGTGGAGTAGACCTCCCGCTCGACCGTGTTCGACCCGGCGTCCCAGGCACCGGCCGGGTCGAGGCTGGCGACCTGATCTGTGGTGCCGATCGTGATGGCCGCCCCGGCGTCGCCGCCGGAGCCCTCAGTGGTGGAGCTGGTGCAGGCGGCAGTGAGCGCCCCGGCGGCGACGATCGCCGCGCCGTGGCGCCAGTATCTGATCCGGGAGAGCGGAGGCATGGTTGCACCCTTCTTCGCCGAGATGTCAGTGAATCTTGGTAGGCACCGCGGACGCTATCACCGCTCATCGATCTCTACAGTGGATCCGAGTTTCCAATCCTGTTACAAACGTCGATCGCCGCCGACGTCGGTGGCCGTCCCACGCCGGGTGCCGAGCAGCAGAAGAGAGGGCACGGCACCGTCGTACCGGTCGCCGCCGCGCAGCGACACCGATTAACGGCACGGAAGCCCCACAATCAAGATCATTTTCCCGCTCTGCGTGTGGTGCGGCCCGCATGCTCCCGCGGGCAATCCTCGCCGCCCACCAAGACTCCGCTTGCGCTCCGCTTGCCGGGCGGCTCGGAGCCGGTCCCGCGCGGTGCGGGGAAGAGCACGCGACCTCCGCCGCACCGCGGACCCGGCGGCGCGGCACGGGCCGCGAGAGCCGTGTGGCTCTGGGCCGGGCCACTGCGGAACCGGTGCCCGCGGGAGCGTGCGGGCCGGACCACCCACAGAGTGGGAAATCCGGCCCTTGATTGTGAATGTCGCCGATCCGATGTGGAGGCGGCCCTCCGTGTCAGGTGCAGAGAATGCGTGCCGAGGCCCAGTCGGCGTGGTCGGCGCCGTTGCCGTCGCCCGCGTCGGTGACCCGCAGCTCCACCGTGGCCGCGCCTGTCACATCGGCGGTCAGCGGCTCCGGCCCTGAGCTGCCGGTCAGCACGCCGGTCGCGGCGCGCCGCACCCCGTCCGCCCAGACCTCGAACGTGACCGACCCGGAGCCGCCCATCTCGTCGTCGACGCCGACGTCCGCGCGGACGGACGTGCACGCGCCGCCGGCCTCGTAGGTGAGCCGGGAGACCGCATGCGCGCCGATCCCCTTGGCGTGGACGACACCGCCGACAGTGATCGGCCCGCCGTCGGCCGCGCCCTGCTCGCCGTTGCTGCGGTCCCGTTCGGACGGCCCCCAGCCGTTCGTGACCTCGGTGAACGGCAGATCGCTGAGCCAGCGGGTGCCGGGCGGCAGCGGCGTGGCGACCCGGGCGGTCGCGGTCGTGGTGGAGACGAACCCGCCAGCCGAGGTGGAGACGACGGTCGCGGCCAGGTCGAACGTGCCGACGTCGGTGCCGGCCGGCGCGGTCACCGCGAACGCGGTCCTCCCGGTCGGCGTGACGGTCCAGCCCGCGGGCGCGGACAGCGTGACGCGGACATCCGTGACCGGGGCGGCGCACCGGTCGGTGATCACGACCTCGACCGGTTCGGGGGTGCCCGGGGCGACAGTGCCGTCGGTGCGCAGCGCCACGTCCGGCGGGCAGGGCGCGGCCACGGTCGAGTCGATCACGCCGGTGCGCGCCTCGCGTCCGGTCAGCGGCCGCAGGACCAGCTCATACGCGTGCCGGGCGGTGGGGGAGACCCGGTACGGCGCGAGCACCGAGTTCGGCGTCTCGCCCATGCCGGTCTCGCCGGCCCCGGCGTGAAGCGTCACCCAGCCGTCGTTGCGGACCAGCGGCAGCTGATTGTCGTACTCGGCCCGGTCGAGGTCGTCGTAGGGCGTGACGGACACGTCCATATCCCCGCCGACGAGCAGCCCGGACCGGCCGTCGCCGAGCGTGGCCCAGCGGGTGCCGGTGTGGTTGCCGTACGCCTGCGGCCTCGAGTAGCGCACGTACTCGTCGTCGACAGTGGACTTCCAGACGCCCGTCCGGGTGCCGTTGCGCCTGTCGTTGTAGCTCTCCTCCGGTCCTTCGCCGTAGTAGCTGAACCGCTTCATCGCCTCGGGCAGCCGCAGCTGCACACCGACCCGGGGCAGGTACGGCAGCGACGACACCCGCGACCCGGACGCCTGCACGTCGTGGGCGAGCGTGATCGTGCCGCGCGCGTCGATCGCGTACCGCATGCTCTGGTGGAAGGTGAGCAGGTCCGGTTTGCCGGCCGCCGTGCTGTCGAACGCGACCACCGCGTCCGGCCCGTCTGTGGTCACCGTCGTGCCGGTGACGGTGGTGGTCAGCGCGTCCAGGCCGAGGTCGTGCCAGACCTCCCGGTCCGCGGTGCCCCACCCGTAGGTCTCGTTGCTCGTCGGCGGCCGGTACACGTCAAGCGCCGGCCCGCCCGCAAGCAGCTCCCGGCCGCCGGCGTTCATCGAGGTCAGCGTGCCGGACCGGGCGTCGAACCGGTACCGCCAGCCGTCCCCGGACACGGTGATCGTGGTCCCGTCCCTGGTCACTGTGGGTGCGGTGGTGGTGGGTGGGCCGGGCAGGACGCCGGGGACCACGCGCCCGCCCACTGCGAACTGGTCGCGGCCGAGGACCCAGCCGGCCTTCGCCCACGGCAGGTCGGAGACGCTCTCGGCGGTGAGCGTGAGCAGGCGTTCCCTGTCGTCCGGGTTCGCCGGGGGCGTGACTGTCAGCTCGGTGCTCTGGCCGGGTGCGAGCCGCAGCCGCCGGTCGCCCTCGCGCAGCGTCCGGTCGATCTCCTGAAGTGTCCATCGCAGCCGCAGGTCGAGCGGGCCAGCGGTCTGCCCGTTCGTCACCAGGTAGCGGCCGCCGCCGAGGTCGGTGAAGCGGACCGGCGCCTGCGCCCACGCCATCTCCACGGTCTCCGGCTGCAGGTAGCGGTCCGATCCGACCAGGCCGTCCGTGCCGGAGATGCTCACGCCGAGGGAGAGGAAGTCGCCGCTGCGGTCGAACCTGTCGAAGTCGAGCGCGAGCACGAGGTCCGCGCCGCTGTGGATGCGCACGTCGTCGATGAGCGCGCCGGCGAGCCGGGTGGTCGTGCCGTCCTGCTGCGTCTCCGCGTTCCGGCCGATGTTGACCTCGTAGAGGCCGGGGTCGACCGCGCCGGAGCGGGCCGCGCGCGCCACCTCGACGCCGTCGATGAGCAGTCGCTGGCTGCCGCCGTCGTAGACGCCGGTGACCCGGTGCCAGGATCCCACCCAGTTCGCTGGTACGTCCGCGGCCACCGTGTTCCAGCCGCCGGTGTCCAGGCCGAACTCGAGGGTGTCCGCGTCGCGCATCTGCAGCGCGTACCCCCGGCCCTTGGTCACGATCGGCAGGCTGCCCGCCCACTCGCCGGGCTTGACCCACGCGTCCAGGGTGAGCGGCCCGGTGATGTCGAGCCGCCGGTCGCGGAACACGTCCACGAAGTCGTCCAGGCTGGACAGCGCGACCGCCGTGCCGCGGTGTCCGGGCTCGACGCCGGGCTTGCCGACCAGGAACGCCGGGATCCCGTTCTCGGTCGGCGTGGTGATCAACGGCTGGCGCAGGTTCTGCTCGGCCCAGTCCCAGATGAAGCCGCCCTGGATGTTCGGCACCCGGCGGGCCAGGTCCCAGAAGTCGGCGAAGTTGCCCAGGCCGTTGCCCATCGCGTGCGCGTACTCGCCCATCACGATCGGCTTGTCGGTGCTCGCCGCCCGCTGCTCCAGCCGGGCCGGCGTCGGATAGCGCGGCCCGGCCACGTCGGCGTAGGGCGCGTCGCCGTCCGGGCTGTTCGACTGGTGGTACAGCACCCGGCTCGGGTCGTTGGCGGTCGCCCACGCGGCCATCGCGGTGTGCGCGGCGCCCAGCCCGGCCTCGTTGCCGGTGTCCCACATGATCACGCTCGGGTGGTTGCGGTCCCGGGCGACCATCGCCTGGAACCGGTCCGCGAACGCGGCCTGCCACTCCGGCCGGTCCGCGAGACAGTCGGACGGGCACGACTCGTGCGCGTGCGTCTCGGCCTCCATCTCGTCGTCGATCCACAGGCCGTGCTTGTCGGCGAGCCGGTAGAGGTACGGGTCGGACGGGTAGTGGGAGGTGCGGACCGCGTTCAGATGCAGGCTCTTCATCAGGAACACGTCGTCGCGCTGCCGCTCACGGGTGTTGTAGCGGCCGGTGTCCGGGTCGGTCTCCGCCCGGTTCGTACCCTTGATCAGGATTCTCTTGCCGTTGACAAGCAGCTGCCGGTCGCGCACCTCGATCTCCCGGAACCCGACCGGCTGCGAGGTGACGTGAAGCGTCCGGCCGTTGCCGTCGAGCAGTTCGAGGACCAGGGCGTACAGGTGGGGGTCGTCGGCGCTCCACAGGTCGGGCGCGGTGACGGGCATGCTGAGGTCGGTGCCCTCGGCGACCGCCTTCGTCCGGCCCCGGTCGTCCTTGAGCGTGGCCCGGACCCGGGTGGCCGGGCCGTCCACGTCGATGTGCGCCTTCAGGGTCGCGTTGCGGTAGGCGGCGTCCAGGTCGGTGGTGATGTGCGCGTCGCGCAGCCGGGACGTCTCGGTGCGGTACATCCACACGTCGCGGAAGATGCCGCTGTACCGCCACTGGTCGTAGTCCTCCAGGTACGACCCGGCGCTCCACCTGTGCACCTGCACCGCGATCGTGTTACGGCCCGGCCGCAGCAGCGCGGTCACGTCGAACTCGGCCGAGGTGTAGCCGCCCTGGTCGTAGCCCGCGTATCCGCCGTTGACCCACAGGAACCAGCCGCTTGTCACGCCCTCGAACCGCAGGAACACCCGGCCGCCGTCCCAGTCCGCGGGCAGGTCGACGGTGCGCAGGTAGGCGGCGGTCGGGTTCACGTCCCTCGGCACGGCGGGCGGGTCGTCCGGCCAGACCTCCTCGGGGATGTTGCGGAACACCGGGTGGTCGATGAAGTCCGACTGCCAGGTGTGCGGCACGCTCACCTGCGGCCAGCCGCGCGAGTCGTAGCCGTCGGTGTGGAACGCGGCGGGGACGTCGCCGGGCTTGTCGAACAGCCGCATCCGCCAGTCGCCGTTGAGCGTCCTGACATAGGGGGAGGCGGCGGACCGTTCGGTGACGTCCTCGGCCGCGGTCCTTGCGTCCCGGTAGGGCCGCAGATCCACGTGCGGGGTCTGCTGCCCCTCGCCGATCCTCTCCGGATCGTCGAGGTAGCCGTAGACGTCGTCGGCGTTCTTCGGCCCGCCGGCCGGATCCACCGGGCTGGTGATCACCTGGGTGACCACGGCCGCCTCCGCCGCCGGCGCGTCCGGAACGACGCCGAGACCGGCGAAGAGCACGAGAACCATCGCGAACGATCTCGGACGCACGGCTGCCTCCCGGGGAGCTCCGACCCAGAGAAGACTATTGATGATCAGATATCGATGTCAATGAACGTCATGACATGCCTCTGGAGGCGTACCCCGGTGAATTGCCTCTGATCTGGGAATTTGCGTCTGTCGATGTGTTTATCGGAGGCTTACGGCGTCGTCCGTAGGTTCCTGCCATGGTCATGTTTCCGCAGGTGAAGATCGCCGGAGTGCTTGTGCTGTCCATCGTGCTCGCCGCGTGCGCCGGCACGTCGGCAGTGCCGGAATCCGGAGGTGGCGAGTTCGCCGCCGCGGACGGCGCGCCGGAGACGATCGGCGAGGGCGAGCGGCTGATCACCTACCGCGTCGAGGTCGAGACCGGCATCACGTGGGGCGCGACCCCGGAGGTGACCCCCGACTCGTTCGCCACCGAGATCACCGAGATCTGGCGGAACCCGCGAAGCTGGACCGGCGCCGCCGCCCACCCGATCACCGAGCCCGACCACGGCCTGTTCGAGGCGTCGTGGCGCTTCCAGCGGGTGGCCGGCCCGGACCACGACGTCCGGATCCGGCTTGCCACCCCGGACACGGTCGACGCCCGCTCAGGCCGTAAGGGGGAGTCGGCCGTGCCGATCGGTATGGTGCGCGCGGCCGATCGGGCCGCCGCCGGTGCCGATCAATTGAATTGCGCCGGTCCGCAATCCGACAACTAATTCCTGCGGGTGATAAATGCCGTTAAACAATGGGAGAGATGCAATTCCGCTGAGGCCATAATGCTGATCGTCCATCACGGACCCAGTGCCGAGAATTGTTCGGAAGCGGGTCCGTGAAGCGCATGATCGGTGGAGGTGCCAGGTGTCGGAGGCCGCACGCGGAACGAGCCGGTTTCGGGAATTGGACCTGTTGAGACTGGTGGCCGCCCTCGCGGTAGTGGTCTTCCATTACACCTTCTCCGGCCCGGAGAACGGATACATAAATGTGGAATTCCCGGAGATCAAGGACATCACACGGTACGGATATCTCGGCGTCGACCTGTTCTTTTTGATCAGCGGCCTCGTCGTCCTGATGTCGGCCTGGGATCGGGACGTCCGGGGATTTCTCGTCTCCCGGGCCACCCGGCTCTACCCGGCGTTCTGGGTGGCGTGCTGCCTGACCGCGGCGGTCGTCGCGGTTGCCGGGGCGCCGCACTTTCGGGCGACGCCAGGGCAGTTTCTCGCGAATCTCACGATGCTGCATCCGGCGCTCGACGTGGCGAGCATCGACGTCGTCTACTGGACGCTCTGGTCGGAGGTCCGCTTCTACCTCGTCGTCGTCCTCCTCATCGTGGTCGGCATGACCCGGCGGCGGGTTCTGACGGCGCTGTGGATCTGGCTCGGCCTGACCCTGGTCCTCGAGGCGGGTCTGCTGCCCGGGAGGGTCGCCGGCGTGGCCGATCTGGCGCTGCAGACGCACTACTCGCACTATTTCATCGCGGGCATGGCGATGTTCCTGATCGGCCGCTTCGGGCCGTCCCCGTCGCTGATCGCGCTCATCGGCCTGTGCTGGGCGAACGCGCTCTATCGCGGCGCGCTGTTCGCAGGTGAGGTCGGCGCCCGCTACCACGAGACGATCTCACCGATCCCGGCGTTGATCGTCATCCACCTCTGTCTCACCGTGCTGCTGCTTGTCGTCACCCGCCGTACCGAGCGTCTCGGCCGTTCCTGGTTCACCACGGCCGGCACGATCACCTACCCCCTCTACCTGATGCACCACACGATCGGGATGATCGTCATCACGCGTCTGGACGGCTCGGTCGGCCGCTACCCGCTGGTTCTAGGCGTCACCGCGGTCATGGTCCTCGCCGCCGTCCTCCTGCATCGCACCGTCGAGAGGCCGCTCGGCGCCTCCATGTCCCGCGCGCTCCGCAGGCCGCCGGTCCCGGCCCAGCGCCGCGCCGCGGACGGTCCGGCGGTCAGCCGGGTCAGAGGCTGAGACCGCGTCCGCGCGATCCTGCCGATGGGTCAGGCGGACCGGCTCGCACCAGCCTGGTGGTCAGGCGGACTCGCGCAGCACCAGCCGGGTGGGCAGGATGACCGGGACCCGCTCCTGCCCGTCGATCAGGCCGAGGAGCATGCGGGTCATCTCGCTGCCCAGGGCCTGGATGGGCTGGTGCACTGTGGTCAGCGGCGGGGCGGTGCGTTCGGCGATGCCGAGGTCGTCGAAGCCCACCACTGCCACCTCGGTGGGTACGGCCCGGCCCGCCTCGCTCAGCGCACGCAGGGCGCCGGCGGCCATGTTGTCGCTTGCCGCGAAGACGCCGTCCAGGTCCGGGTGGCGGGCGAGCAGGGTTCTCATCGCCGCGGCGCCGCCGGCCTCGGTGAAGTCGCCGCCGGCCGTGCCGTGCGGGGTCAGCCCGGCCATGATCAGGGCTTCCCGGTAGCCGCGGTGGCGGGCGTCGCCGACCTCGGTGTCGCTCTCCCCGGTGATGGTGACTATCCGGGTACGGCCGAGGCCGATGAGGTGCTCGGTGGCCAGCCGCGCCCCGCCGAGGTTGTCCGCGTCGACGTACCAGCGTGGTGTGAAGTGAAGTGGACGGCCGCCGTAGACGGCGGGCAGGCCGGCCTGGCGCGCGATGCGGGTCAGCGGGTCGTCGCCGCGCAGGGCCATCAGCATGATGCCGTCCACCCCGCGTGTGCGCAGCAGGTGTGTCAGCCGGGCCCGGCCCCGGCCGGCGCTGGCCAGGCAGAGCAGCAGGTGCAGTTCGGTCTCCTCGAGCGCCGCTGACACGCCCACGATGACCTGCGCGAAGAACGGATCGGCGAACAGTTGCGGATCGTCGTGGGAGACGGCCAGGGCGACGATCCCGGTCCTGCGGGTGGCCAGGGCGCGCGCGGTGCGGTTGGGGAGGTAGCCCAGCTCCTTGACGGCCCGTTCGACGGCGTCGCGGGTGGCGCGGCTGACGTGTGGCGCGCCGTTGACCGCCCGGGACGCGGCGGCCCGTGACACGCCGGCCCGCGCGGCGACCTCGTCGAGGGTGGGTTGCCGCCGGGGCTTCCCTGTCGCCATTTCGATGCCGCGTCCTTCCGGTCCGCCGTCGGCAGTGCCGGCTGGAGGGCCCATCATATCGATCACCGGCGACGCGTGGCAGGTGCGGCCGACGGCTGGAAGCGGTTCCGGACGTGCCGGTGCCGCGTGCCGGTGGCGGAGTCGCGTATCGCCGGGTTGCCGCTGCACACTCCCGCGTCGTACATTGACGTTCATGACTGGAAGCGCTTCCAGTTCAACCCGCGGTCCACGATCACCGACGTTGGGAGACCCGCCCATGACACGACCTACCTACCGCCGGATGCTTGCCGCCGCGCTCGCGGTGACAGTCCCCGCAGTCCTGTTCGGCGCGCCCGCCGCGCACGCCGACCCGATCAGCCAGACCAGCGGCTTCTACGTCAATCCGAACTCGAGTCCCGCGTCCTGGGCGGCCGCCAACCCCAATGACGGGCGCGCCGCCGCGATCCGCAGCCAGATCGCGCAGAAGCCGATGGCAAGCTGGTTCGGCAACTGGAGCGGCGACATCGGGAGCGCGGTCGGCGGCTACGTCGGTGCTGCGGACGCGGCCGACAAGCTGCCCCTGCTGGTGGCCTACAACATCCCCGGCCGGGACGCGTGCGGCGGCCACTCCGGCGGTGGTGCGGGGAGCGTCGGTGCGTACGACGCGTGGATCTCCTCCTTCGCCTCCGCGATCGGCAACCGGCCCGCCATCGTGGTCCTGGAGCCGGACTCGCTCGGTGACTTCAGCTGCATGAGCCAGTCGCAGATCAACGACCGGACGGGCATGCTCTCCCGGGCCGCCGCCCAGTTCCGGTCCAAGGCGCCGAACACCTGGGCGTACCTGGACGCCGGCAACCCCGGCTGGATCGCCGCCCAGACGATGGCGCAGCGCCTGAACACGGCCGGCATCGGCAACGCGCACGGCTTCGCGCTCAACGTGTCCAATTACTTCACCACCGGCGAGAACAGCAACTACGGCAACCAGGTCGCGGCGACCCTGCGCAACTACGGCCACAACAAGCCGTTCGTGATCGACACCAGCCGGAACGGCAACGGCGCGAACGGCCAGTGGTGCAACCCGGCCGGTCGCCGGATCGGCACCCCCACCCAGATGGGCGGCGGCGCCGAGATGCTGCTGTGGCTCAAGACGCCGGGCGAGTCCGACGGTAACTGCGGTGTCGGCGGCGGCTCCAGCGCCGGTCAGTTCCTGCCCGAGGTGGCCTACAAGATGATCTACGGCTACTGAGGGAGGCGGTGCGGGGCGCGGTCCGGGCGCGCCCCTATCCGGCGTGCGGCAGGTAGTACGGGCGGTTGTGTGCCGCGATCGGCGCCGACTGGAAGGTCCACGCCCCGGCGGCGGACGCGTCACCGAGCAGCGCCGTCAGGTCGGCGCCGGCCGGGGACGACGGGTCCGTGACGTGCACCGAGACTCGGTCCGCGGTCGCGGCGTCAAGCAGGTGCAGCCGGTACGGCTGATACACGTTCATCGGCCCGGCCAGCAGCCGGCCGTCCTCCGTGGTGCCGTATCCGGTGACCGGCGCGCTGTGCACCGGCACGGCGGTCAGCCCGTCGAGCCGCGCGGTGAGGGAGAGGAGCTCGGCGCCGTCCTCGGTGAGGCACCGTACGTCCCACGTCTGGGTGTCGGGCCCGTTCGGTGACGGCATCGACACCGAGAACCGGGCGGCGTACTTCGGTTCCGCGAACAGTTTCGTGCCGGCCTCGATGGCGATCGGGTTGTCGCACAACACATGCAGGCGCCCGATGCCGAGCAGCTTCGAGGAGTCGGTGCCGGCGGCGTAGTCGGCATAGGACAGTGCGGCCACCCGGTGCGCCTGGCCGCGCGGCACGGTGATGACGCTGACCTCGATCTCCTGGGTGATGCCGCCGCCGTTGGCGTACTGCGCGAAGTAGAGCTGGAAGTTCGTCGACACGCACGCCCGGCTGTCGAACTCGGCGACCTCCAGACCCGGATGGCGACGGGCCACCAGGTCGCGGGCGGGTCCGGGATCGACCAGGTGATCGATGCCGACCTGGTGCAGCGCGCCGTAGTGGAACGGCAGCAGGAAGGGGGCGGCGACGGGCGGCAGGGGCAGCGGCGGGACGGTCATCGGTCGGCAGACTCCTCGGTCGAGGCGGAGACGGTTATCTGGTGCAGAGCGCGCAGTTCGCGGTCCATGTGGGCGGCGCTGCGCAGGGCGAGCGCCGCCATGGTCAGTGACGGGTTCGAGGTGCCGAGCGACGGCATGCTCCCGCACCCGACCAGGTAGAGGTTCGGATGGTCCCAGCTCTGCTGCCACTGGTTGACCACGGAGTCGTGCGCGGACGTGCCCATGAGGTGAGTGCCGCCGCCATGCCCGGCCCCGCGGTAGCCGAGCGCCCGGCCGTCGTACTCGACATAGCCCGGCATGCCCGCCTCCGGCCGGAACACTGTGTGGTCCTCCGCGCCGAGCAGCGCGAAGATCTGGTCGGAGACCTGTTTCGCCGCCACCATGCCGCGTTTGACGTGGTCGGACAGCGAATAGGTGAGCATCGGCCGCGGGTTGCCGAGCGCGTCCCGCAGCCGGGCGTCGACGGTGACCCGGTTCGCCGGATCGGCCTCCTGCTCGATCTCGAACTGCAGCGCGAACTGGCGGCCCACCCGGTCCCGCAGCCCTTCGCGCAGCGCCGGGCCGTAGACGCCCCGGTCCAGGAACGCGGCGGTGTCCGCGTCGGGCGGGCCGAGCGCCCACACCCAGCCCCAGTTGCCGATCTCGATGCGGAACGGGGCGCGGACCCGCCGGCCCGGCCCGAACCGGAACGTCTCGATGCCCGCTGTGGAGCCCGGGCCGCGGTACGGCCCGCACGGCACCGGCGTGAGCCCGTGGGTGAGCAGCGCCGGGTGGTCCATCAGGTTGCGGCCGACCTGGTCGCTGCGGTTCGCCAGCCCGGAGCTCAGCAGCAGCTTCGCGTTCTCGATGGCGTGCGCGGCCAGCACCACCAGGTCCGCGGTGACCGTCTCGGCGGTGTGCCGGCCGGCGTTGTCGTCCACGTAGGACTGGAAGCCGACCTCGGTGACCCGGCCGTCCGGTCCCGCGGTGAGCCGGTTGACCACCGCGCGGGTCCGCAGCGTGACCGTCGACGGCCACCGCGCCTGCGTCTTCAGCGGCGTGTACTTCGCGTTCTCCGGGCAGATCGGCACGCAGCTGGCATAGCCGACGCACCGGTGACCGTCTGCCTGGAACCCCTTCCCGCCGTCGTACCGCGGATTCGGTGGCGCATTGCGTGCCTGGGGCGTGCCGACCACCCGCAGCTCGGCCGTCCCGGGCAGGTACGGGTCGTGGACCCGGCGGCCGTCCACCGCCTCCGCCACCATCTCGTCGAGGAAGCTGCGCGGCATGCCGTGCATCGGGAACTGGTAGTCCGGCGGGAACGGCAGCCCGACGCCCTCCCGCTGCTCGTCGACGTCCGCGGCCACCCCGATCTCCCCCTCGGCGGCGCGGTACCAGGGCTCCAGGTCCGCGTACCCGATCGGCCAGTTGCGCCCCGGCCCGAGATCGCCGGCGCGGAAGTCCTCCGGGTGCATCCGCGGTGCCAGACCGGTCCAGGCGTTCCCGCTGCCACCGTTGACCCGCAGATACGGGCTGGAGTACGGCTGCGCGCCACGCTGGATGAGGTAGCCACCGGCAGTGAAGCCGTCCGGGCCGCCGGCCAGATCGAGCACGTCAGGTGAGGGCGCCGCCTCGGTGGTGCGGTACGGCGAGGTAGGCGTCTTCGCCACCGCCGTGCGGAAGGCCCGCAGCGCGTCCTGGTGGTCCTGCCAGGTGTCCGGCCCGCCGGTGCCGGCCTCAAGCACGAGGATCTGCCAGCCCTGCTCACCGAGCGCCTTGGCCAGTAACGACCCGGCGAAGCCACCGCCGACGACGATCACGTCGTAGCGCGGGGTCACGCCGCGGTTCCGCGCGGTGGGCGTGCCCAGCTGCCGAAGCCGGGCGCCACAGTGCCCGGGGGTGCGCCGTGGAAGGTCTTCCACACCAGACCTTCGGCGTACGCCCTGGGTGAGACCACGTACGGCCCGCCGGTGGCGGCGCGCCCCGGCCAGACGCCGACGTACCACAGGTAGGTCAGCGCGTGTGCGCACTCTTTCGCCTCCGGATCGGCGAGGGCCGCCGGATCGGGTGCGCCGGCGATGGTCCGGAGCAGGCCGGCGACGCGTTCCTCGCCCAGCTCGGTTGCCAGGACGGCGAGGTAGTGCGTGGTCAGGCCGGTGGCCTGGAGCTCGGTGACCGAGAAGCCGGTCAGTGCCGCAGAAACGCTGACAAAGTCGTCTAAGACGCCTTTTTCTCGTGCAGAACGTGTCGACACGCCTCAATGCTACGCAATCAAGACGTCATCGAACAAGCGCTCCGGGCGCCGAGGTGTGAACGTGAGGTAGGCCGCCCGGGTTCGGCCACTGTGGCCGATCACACCGCCGCGCGGAGCGGGGCGGTCGGTAGTTCGCCTCCGAAAGTTTCGGTCTGCCCGAGTGCGACGGTGACGGAGCGACGGTCGGCCGTGGAGCCTTGAACCGTTCCTCGGCCAGGACTAATTTCGGCGTGTCCACAGGCGATATTTCCGGAGAGTTGCCGGAATGTGTTGCGGAGGTCTCGCCTCTCCTCTTACGATTCCATCGACATTGATGCATGTTTGTCGATGTCGCCCATCGCGACCCGCGCCGTCCGGTCGAGGGGGAGGGGCCTGCCGCGACACGCCCGCGGCCCGGTCCCGGCACGCCGCCGTCGACCGCCGCGTGGTTCGTACCGCGCTGCTGGCTTCCGCCAGCCGACAGCAGGAGGAAGCACCACATGACCGACACGTCACCGTGGCCGCGCAGTAGCCGCGGCCGCATCCGGATGCTGCTCGCCGCCGCCTGTGCCGCGGTGGTTGCCGCCGCCGGGCTCATCCTGGCCGGTCCCGCCCATGCCGAGGCGGACCGGACCCTCACCTCAAACACCACAGGCACGCACAACGGCTACTTCTTCTCGTTCTGGAAGGACAGCGGCAACGCGAGCATGACCTTGCGTGCCGACGGCCGGTACTCCAGCAGCTGGGACCGCAGCACCAACAACTGGGTCGGCGGCAAGGGCTGGGCCACCGGCAGCCGCCGGACCGTCTCCTACTCGGGCACCTACAACCCCGGGAACAACAACACCTACCTCGCCCTGTACGGATGGACGCGGAACCCGCTCATCGAGTACTACGTGGTGGAGAACTTCGGCAGCTACAACCCGAGCAATGGCGCGACCCGGTTCGGCACCGTCACCACGGACGGCGGCACGTACGACATCCTCCGCAGCCAGCGGGTCAACCAGCCCTGCATCGACGGTGACCGTTGCACGTTCTACCAGTTCTGGAGCGTTCGCCAGCAGAAGCGCAGCAGCGGCACGATCACCACGGCTAACCACTTCGACGCCTGGGCCCGTGCCGGCCTGACCCTCGGCACCAACCACAGCTACCAGATCATGGCCACCGAGGGCTACCAGAGCAGCGGCAGCTCCGACATCACCGTCCGGGAAGGCAGTGGCGGCAGCCCCACCACGGGTCCGACCACTGGCAACCCCGGCACCGGCAACTGCACCGCGACGCTGTCGGCCGGCGAGCAGTTCGGCGACCGGTTCAACCTCAACGTCGCCGTCAGCAACGCCAGCAACTGGACCGTCACGCTCAACCTCAACGGCGGCCAGAGCATTCAGAACAGCTGGAACGCCGCGGTGTCCGGCACGACCGGAAGCGTCACCGCCCGCCCCAACGGCAACGGCAACAACTTCGGCGTGACCATCATGGCCAACGGCAACTGGACCTGGCCCACCATCACCTGTCAGACCAGCTGACCCGGGGGAGGCCGGCCGGGAGGGCCACGTGGTCCTCCCGGCCGGCCGGCACCAACTGCAGCACAAGTTACAAAATTTGTAATCTGTAACCCGACGGCGTACGGTTTCGGCGCATGGAGAAGAGACAACTCGGCAGTGACGGTCCGCGCGTACCCGCGATCGGCCTTGGCATGGGATCGATGTCCGATGCTCCGGGTGTCGACGACAGCCGGAGCATCGACACCATCCGCGCCGCGATCGACGCCGGCATCACGCTGCTCGACACGGCCGACTTCTACGGCAACGGCCACAATGAGGAACTGCTCCGGCGGGCCCTCCGGCCCGCCGACCGTGGCCGCGTCACGATCAGCGACAAGTTCGGTGCCCTCCGCGACCCGCGTGGTCACTTCGTCGGCCTCGACGCGCGGCCGGCCTACGTGCGGAGCGCGCTCGCCTACTCACTGCAACGCATCGGCACCGACTATATCGACGTCTACCGGCCATGCCGCCTCGACCCGGACGTTCCGATCGAGGACACGGTCGGCGCGATCGCGGAGATGATCGAAAAGGGTTGGGTGCGGCATGTCGGCCTCTCCGAGGTCGGGGCGGAGACCATCCGCCGGGCGCACGCGGTCCACCCGATCGCGGACGTGCAGATCGAATACTCACTGCTCAACCGCGGTGCTGAGCGCTCAATCCTGAGCACCTGCCGCGAGTTGGGAATCGGCGTCACCGCCTACGGCGTGCTCAACCACGGCCTGCTCACCGGCGCGTCCGCAGGCGGCGGCCAGATCGCCCACCTGCCGCAGCTCAACGGCGACAACCTGGCCGCGAACCTCTCCCTTGTCGAGCGCCTGCGCCCGCTCGCGGACGCGCGCGGTGTGACGATTCCGCAACTCGCGATCGCGTGGGTGCTGGCTCAGGGGGACTCCATCGTGCCGCTTGTCGGCGCGAGCCGCCCGTCCCGGATCGCCGCCACCATCGAGGCGGCCTCGATCACGCTCTCCGCGGACGACCTCGCCGAGATCGAGAAGGCGGTCCCAAGCGGCGCGGTATCCGGCACCCGCTACGCCGCGCCGCTGATGGCGTTGCTCGACAGCGAGCGTTAGGGTCTGGCGGTGAGGGCCGCCCTGGACGCTGAGGCGATCATGATCGCCACCGAGGACGTGCTGCGCAAACACGGACCGGCGAAGGCGACAGTTGTCGATGTGGCCAGGGTGCTCGGCGTCAGTCACGCGGCCGTCTACCGGCACTTCCCGTCGAAGGCGGCGCTCCGTGAGGCGGTCGCGCGACGCTGGCTGAACCGCAACCTCGGCGACCTGGCCGGCGTCGCGTCCTCCCCGGCCCGGCCGGCGCCGGAGCGGCTCCGGACCTGGATCACGCTGCTCTTCCACCGCAAGCGCGAGGGCGCGGTCACCGAGCCGGACCTGTTCGCCACGGTCGGCGTGCTCGCCAAGGAGAACAGTATCGTCATCACCGAACACATCGAGACGCTGTACCGGCAGCTGGAGACGATCATCGAAGACGGCATCGTCGCCGGCGACTTCGCATTCCCCGGCGGGGCCCCCGCGGCGGCCCGCGCCGTCTTCGACGCCACCCAGGCCTTCCACGCCCCCCAGTATGCCGCCCAATGGCCTCTCCCCGATCGCGACGCCGCGCTCACCGCGCTCTGCGTGCTCATCCTCAACGGCCTGCGCCCCGCATAGGGTTCTGTTTCGCATTTAGGAACGATTGTTCTTGACTGATCGTTCCTGAAGCGGTTACGGTTCTCGCATGGGCCGACCGAGAGCATTTGACGAAGCCGAGGTGGTCGCCGCCGCGGTGAGCCTCTTCGCGGACCGGGCCTACGACGGCATCTCCGTCGACGACCTGGTGGCGCACCTCGGCGTACACCGCAACAGCCTCTACAAGGTCTTCGGCAGCAAACGCGGCCTCTACCTCGCCGCCCTCCGCCACCACCTCACCCACCAGGTCCGCCCGCTGCTGGCGGCCGTCCGTGACGCCCCCGATCCGGCACAGGCGCTGACGGCCATGCTCGCGTCCGACGACGACAACCTGAACCTCCTGCTGCTCGCCGCCCTCGAACGCGCCCCGGTCGACCCCGAGGTCGCCGGCGAGGTCACCGAGACGCTGCGCGAGTTCGACACCACAATCGACGCCGCCCTGCGCGGCGACGGCACCCCGTCCGCGCTGGCCCCGACGATCACCGCCACCCTTCTCGGCCTGCGCCTGCGCGCCCGTACCAGCACCGACCACGCAGATGCCACAGCCCTGCTCGACCTCATCCACAAAGGAGCCAGCCATGGCACAGATCCGCGTTGACGGCGACACCCTGGTCGTCCAGATCGAAGGACTCGACAAGCTCTGGAGCTTCAAGAGCCGCCTGGAGATCCCGCTCGGCAACGTCCGCGGCGCCACCGCCGACCCCGGCGCGATCACGGAACCGAAAGGCATCCGCACCTCCGGCACCCACGTCCCCGGCGTCATCACCGCCGGCACCTTCCGCGTCGACGGCGAACGCATCTTCTGGGACGTCCGCGACCCACGCAACGCCGTCGTCATCGAACTCCGCGACGAGCGCTACGCCCGCCTCATCACCGAGGTCCCCGACCCCCGCGCCACCGTCACCCTGATCGAACAGGCCCTCACTCGCCCCGCCCCCTGACCGCCATTACCGGCGAAGCCCCAATCCCTCATCCCGCTCCCGCACTGGTCCAGCCCGCACGCCCCCGCCTCCGTCCCCCATGCCGGGCAACCCTCGACGACGGCCTGACCAGACCCAAAGTCCGCCCGAAATATCAAGATAAATACCCCGCCACGGTACGCTGCCGCCGCCCTCAATCGGCAATAGCCGATAGATCAACGGTCAGGTGCGGCATGTGCACGTCATTCGCGCCGAATAGCGTGCACATGCCGCACCTGACGCCCTCCACGCCGCCTTTCACCCCTATCCCCTCCACGCCGCCCTGCCTTTGACCTTGGTGTTGCGTGCGAAGCACACAAAGGTGACCGCCTGGCTGCCCCGTCTGCCATCGACCCGCCCTTCGGGGAGCAGATCATCGGCAGGGCCGCCACCAACGAACAGATACCAACACCACCAAGCGCGACCAGAAACACGCGCCCACCCACGAGACCGCAGCCCGGCGAACCCAGCGTGACCAGCGGACTCGTGAGACCCGATCAAGCCGCCGCCATCACCACTCAGCCTGGCGGCCCTGCCGATGATCTGCTCGGCTCTGCCCGGGTCGATGGCAGACGGGGCAGACAGGCCACACGAAACCCGACCACCGACAAGGCTCTACCAGCGAAGCTGACCTGCGCTTCCGGTTGCCCCGGAGCCGGAGCGCTCCCCCCGGAGGGCCGCCGGAGGCAAAGAACCGCAGCCGAACCACCCAGCACAACCAATAGACAGAGAATGCCGGATGGGGCCTGGGTGGTCGCGCGGGCCGGCCCTGAGGTAGTGGGAGTGCCGGTTGGTCTCGGCCTGGGTGGTTGCGCGGGCCGGCACCGAGGTAGCGGGAGTGCCGGTTGGCTTCGGCCTGGGTGGTTGCGCGGGCCGGCACCGAGGTAGCGGGAGCGCCGGTTGACCTCGGTCCGGGTGGTCGCAAGAGCCGGCACCGAAGCCGGGAGCTTGCCGAAGCACCAGTCGATCTTGGCTCTCGTGTGTCGCCGCGCCAGGGCTTGCGGCAGTTCGGGCGCTCCGCGCCGAGATGGGTTCGTTGTGCGGGATTTCGTGTCCATCTGGCGGGATGCAAGATCCTTGCGGCTCTGGTGGCCCTTATCGCGCCCGGATAAGGGCCACCAGAGCCGCAAGGATCTTGATGTGGGCCTTGCTGATCTTTCGGCGTCAGGATGAACGCGCAAGGCAGCATCTATATGACGAAATAACGGGCGCGCAGCGCTCGAACGTCGACACTGACCGCGGACCTCCATGAGGCGGGTCGTGAGTGTGGTCTGTGTCCTGACATCTTCGGATCCGTTGTGGCTCCGCGTTGCCCGGCCCTGACGCCTGCCGCAGTGCCGCGACCGACCCGCACACCTGCGAAACTCGCGGCCTCGGTGCCGGTCCTTGCGCCCGCTCAGGCCGCAGCCGCTTCGACTGGCAGCCAGTTCGACCCGTAGTCGCTGGGACGATGACCGTGCTGCTCTCGCGCTCCGCAAGCGCGACGACCAGCCGAAACGACTCACTACGCCCCCGCCCTTTCGATCGAAGGGCCCAGCCAGCCGGACGCGAATGAGCAACAGAGTCGCTCCCGCGGGCAAACCCGCGCACGTCGCTCCGCATTGCGCTTCGCACGTCGCTCCGCACCTGGCTCCGCACGTCGCTCCGCACCTGGCTCCGCACCTCGCTCCGCACGTCGCCCCGCATCGCGCTTCGCACGTCGCCCCGCACGTCGCTCCGCATCGCGCCCCGCACGTCGCTCCGCATCGCGCCCCGCACGTCGCTCCGGAGCCGGTTCCGCCGGGCGAAGGGCGAAACCCCCGCTGTGGTTTTCCCGGCCACGGCGGGACCGGTGCCCGCGGGAGCGTGCGGGCCGGACCACCGCGTGAGCGGGACAATGAATGTCGGTTTTGTATTCTGCGGAACTCGGTTGCCGGGCCGCGCCGGTGCGTGTCACGGTGCAGGACCCACGATGCCGAGGCCCAGGTGACGATCTACTTTTACGGTGCGGACGAGGTGCCGTACGGCTGCTTCTCGAACTTCTCCCGGCACGGTTTCGATCTGGACGGCCTGTGGTGGCCGACGTCCGAGCACTATTTTCAGGCCCGCAAGTTCGCCGATGCCCGGCACGCCGACCTGATCCGCCGTGCCGGGACGCCGCTGCGTGCGGCGGAGCTGGGCCGTGATCGGGCCCGCCCGCTGCGCCGTGACTGGGATCGTGTCAAGGATGACGTGATGCGGCGGGCGGTGGCGGCCAAGTTTGGTGCCCACGCCGATATCCGCGCGATCCTGCTGTCGACAGGCACGGAGGAGATCGTCGAGGACACCACCACCGATCGCTACTGGGGCCGCGGCCGTGACGGCACCGGCCGGAACATGCTCGGCCGGATCCTGATGCGCACCCGCGCCCGCCTGGACGCATAGCGGATCACTGTGGACGTGCCGGCCGGGGTGCGGGCCCGCACCCCGGCTCCGGAGGAGTTCCTGAGGCGACCGCCGAATCAGCGCGATTCGGCGGTGGCGTGCTGGCGCCGCGCGCGGATGATGCCGATGACGACGAACGCGACGACGAGGAGCGTCACGACCACCTGGGCGACTCCGTGCAGCGCGAGTGCGGGAAGGACCGCGCCGGCGAAGACGATGACCCAGAATACGGGGCTTTTGGCGGTGATGATGTCGGGCATGCCGGCTCCTTCTCGGTTTACCTCCGGCCTGCGGCGCGGCGGTCGGTCGATCTGTTGATCACTGTAGAAATCGGGGCCGGGCCGGCGTCAGGGTCACGAGTCAGCGCTCTGACATGACAACTGTCATCGGGAGGGTGCTGACCGGTTATCGTGGCCCGCGTAGCGCAGTGATCGGGGAGAGGGCGTCGGATGTTCCGTGCGAGCCGGCCGGCGGCGTCCGGTGAGATCGTGGCCGTCGTGGGGGTGTGGCTGCTCATTCTGCTGATCCTCTTCATCGGCCTCGGGCAGACGTTCGCGCAGCGCGGGCTGGGGTACGTGACGCCGCCGGTCGAGGTGTTGTGTTACCTGCTGTGTTTCGTGATCGCCGGGTGCTACCTGCGGTTCGAGATGCTTGTCGGCAGGGACCTGCGGGTCCAGGTGCTCGTGTGGGTCCAGGTGGTGGCTTCGCTCCTGGTACTCGGCCTGGGCTCCGTCTGGATAATGCTGCCGCTGCCGCTTGCCTCGACGCTGCTCGTCGCCACCGGCCGACGGGGGGTGGCGGCCGTGGCGCTGCTCGGCGTGGCCGACACGGTCGTGCTGCTCCCGAAGGCGGCCGGCACCCCCGCCGTCCTGATTTTCGCCATGTTCGCGACGGTGATCGTCGGCAGCTTCGGCCTCTACGCCATGACCCGGCTGCGTGTCGTGCTCCACGAACTGCGCCGGACCCGGGAGGAGATGGCCCGCGCCCGGGTGGACGAGGAGCGCCTGCGGATCTCCCGTGAGCTGCACGATCTGCTCGGCCGCACGCTCGTCGCGGTCTCGCTTCGCAACGAGGCCGCGCTGCGGCTGCTCGACTCCGACGTGGAACGCTGCCGTGCCCAGCTTCTCGCCCTTCAGTCGCTTGTCATCGACGGTCAGGCGCGGCTCCGGGCGCTTACCAGCGGGCCGGCGCTGATCAGCCTCGGCGACGAGCTGGCCAGCGCCCGTGAGCTGTTCGAACTGCTCGACGTGCGGGCGGAGATCGACGCGGTAGTGGTCGAGGACCATGTCGTCGATCAGCTGCTTGCCGCGGTCGTGCGGGAGGCGGTGACGAATACGCTGAAGCACGGGCGGCCCGGCTGGTGCCGGATCGGCGTGCGGCGGGAGTCCGCGGCCGTCGTCGTCACAGTCGTCAACGACGGCGTCGTCGAGTCGGCGGGCGACGGCGCCCACACCGGGCTCGACGACCTCCGGGCGCGGGTGGCGGCGATGGGCGGGGCGCTCACGGCCGAGGCGATACCCGGCGGGCAGTTCCGTGTCATCGTGCGGGTTCCGTGCACCGCTGCGGATCCGCAGGTCTCACCCGCCGAGGATCCGGACAGCGCCCGGACGCCGGCCGGCCGGGAGGTGGTCGGCTCATGAGCGGGCAACAGCTCCGGCTGCTCATCGCCGAGGATGTGGAGCTGGTCGCCGAGGCGTTCGAGGCGCTGCTCAGCACCGAGCCCGCGTTCCTGGTCGTGGCCCGGGTCGGCCGCGGCGACCAGGTGCTGCCGGCGGTCGAGAAGCACCGGCCCGACGTGGCGCTGCTCGACGTGGACATGCCCGGCGCCACCGGGATCGAGGCGGCCCGGCTGGTGACCGAGGCCCGTCCCGAGTGCAAGGTCATCCTGCTGACCGCGCTGCCGGGCAGCGGGCACGTACACCGGGCGCTGACGGCAGGCGCCTCCGGATATCTCGTCAAGGCGACGACCGGGGCGCGGCTCATCGACGCGATCAAGACGGTCGCGGCCGGGACGATCGTCATCGACCCTCAGCTCGCCGCGGACGCCCTGCGCAGCGGCCCCAACGCGCTCTCCGAACGCGAGCAGCAGATCCTTCGTCTCGTGGACCGGGGACTGACCACCCGGGCGATCGCGGCCGAGCTGTTCCTCTCGCACGGCACGGTCCGCAACTACCTGTCCACTGTCATGACGAAGCTCGACGCCCGCTCCCGGGTCGAGGCGGTCCGCGCCGCACACCACCGCGGCTGGCTCTGACACCGCCGCACTTCGACAGTCACCTCGCACGACCGGATCGGATTCGGCGGAAACACCACGATCCAGTTCCTTTTCCCGCTTCCGCGGTGGTGCGGCCCGCATGCTCCCGCGGGCAAACCTCGCTGCGGGCAAAGACTCCGCTGGCGCTCCGCTTTCCCCTTCGCCTCGGAGCCGGTCCCGCCGTGCCAGGACCACACCCCGCGCGCGCTCTATGCTGCGCGGATGTCGCCGGATCGGTGGTCCGTGGGCCGGTCCCGGGTGCCGTACAGGGACAGATATGCATCAGTCGGCGTCTACCTCATTATCCCATGGTCGCCATTCTGACCGGCCAGGGGTTGTGGCATTCGCCGTCTCGACTTGTCGCTACGGTCCCGGCGTGAGTACCTGTGATGAGACGTTCGTCAGGTCCGGCCGGCTGCGGCTGTGGACGGAGCGATTCGGTGACCCCGCCGCCCCCGCCGTCCTTCTGATCATGGGTACCTCGACCCAGGGCATCGCCTGGCCCGACGACCTGCTTGACGCGCTCGCCGACAGCGGCCGCCAGGTCATCCGCTTCGACAACCGCGACACCGGCCGCTCCGACTGCGTCGACTTCACGGCCGAGCCCTACGCCCTCGCCGACCTGGCGGCGGACGCGACAGCGGTCCTCGACGGCCACGGTATCGCCGCCGCGCACATCGTCGGCATCTCACTCGGCGCGACGATCGGGCAGTGGCTGGCGGTGCACCGGGCATCGCGGGTGCTGACGCTTACCGCGATGTCCGCCTCACCGATGGGCAACCAGCCGGGCCCGGCCTGGGCCCGCGCGTTCGCCGGTCAGCCGGCCCTGGACGGCGAACTCCCACCGCCCACCGCCTCGTTCGTGCGCCACGTGCTCTCCTCGGCGGGGGCGCCGGGTGCTGACACCGACGTGCAGACCTGGCGGGTCCTCAACGGCGACGTCCTGCCGTTCGACGAACCCGCCGCCCGGACGTTTGTCGCACGCAGCCACGCCCGGGCCGGCAACCTCGCCGCCGCACTGAACCACGATCTCGCCGGCCGCCGCTTCGACGACGACCGCCGTGCTCCACTGTCCACGATCACCGCCCCGGCGCTTGTCGTGCACGGCAGCGCGGATCCGCTGTTCCCGCCGGCCCACGGCGAGGCGCTCGCGGCCCAGATCCCGGGCGCGCGGCTGGAGGTGCTCCCCGGCATGGGCCACCACCCGTTCTTCGCACCCGGCCTCACCGGTCGCATCGCCGACCTGATCATCCACCACACGGCCTGACCGGAGACGCGCATGGGCTCCGGGCCGGTCTACGGCTCGCCGGGCGTCGCACCGGGTCTTCCCGGCCCCGCGCGGAACGTGCAGGGAGGAGCGCCAGCGGCGACACCGGGTCCGACGATGTCGGTACAGAGCCCACGCTCACGACCCGCCTCATGGAGTTCCGCGGTAGCGGCCAGGTTCGAGCGCAGCGCACCCGACATTTCGTCATATAGATGCCGCCTCGCGCGTTCATCCTGACGCCGGAAGATCAGCAAGGCCCCCGTCAAGATCCTTGCGGCTCTGGTGGCCCTTATCGCGCTCGGATAAGGGCCACCAGAGCCGCAAGGATCTTGCATCCCGCCAGATGGACGCGAGATCCCGCACAACGAAACCCATCTCGGCGCGGAGCGCCCGACCTGCCGTTGCCCTGGCGCGGCGACACGCGAGAGCCAAGATCGACTTACCCTTCGGCAAGCTCTCGGCTTCGGTGCCAGTCCTTGCAACCACCCAAGCCAAGATCAACCGACCCTCCCGGCCACATCGCTCCCTCGGCGCAGGCCCTTGCGACCACCCAGACCGCAACCGCCCTGACCGCAGCCGTCCTGACCGCGACCGCCATGACCGCGACCGCCCAGACCGCAACCGCCCTGACCGGCCGCTTACTGACCTCCGCGGTCAGGGTGAGCGCGCCTCAGAGGCTTCTATATAACGAAATTTCGGGCGCGGAGTGCTCAACCCGCACCCCGACCACGAAACCCCAGTAGACGATAGCCGCGCTGCCCCCGCGTGCCGCGAGGCCGCAGACCAGCCGGAACAAACCGCCACACTCCCGGCCTCGATGCCAGCCTTCGATCGCCGGGCCCAGACCGCCGCACGCGAATGAGCAACAGAGCCGGGAGCATCCGGGCCGCGACCACCCACCGAGCGGGAACCAAGATCTTGATCTGGGGTACCGCCCACGTCGCCCACAGCCCGAGCCGGTCGACAGACGCCGCCGCCACTTGAGCGATCGCTTAAGATCGGCTACCGTTTGAGCAGACGCTCAAAAGGGGAGGCAGTCGTGAAGGTGGTACTGGCCGGTGGCTCGGGAGCGCTTGGACGCAGGATCGCGGCCTCGTTCGCCGGGGACGGCGCCGAGGTGGTCGTGCTGACCCGGACCGCCCGGCCCGGCTCGCCCTACCGCCAGGTCCAGTGGGACGGCGTGAGGGTGGGATCGTGGGCGGGCGAGCTGGCCGGCGCCGTGCTTGTCAACCTGGCCGGCGAACTGGTCGACCGCCGGCCCACCGCGGCAAACATCGCGCTGCTCACCCGCTCCCGGGTCGAGCCGACGCTGGCGCTGAAGCACGCCGCGGCCACGCTTGACACGCCACCGGCCGTCTGGGTGCAGGCCAGCACGCTGGCGATCTACGGCGACGGCGGCGACACCGTGCTCACCGAGGCGTCGCCGCCTGCGGACGGCCCGGCGCAGATGGCCGGGGTCGCCCGTGCGTGGGAGGAGGCCGCGGCGGGCGCACCGGCGGACCGGCAGGTGGTGCTGCGCACCGGCGTCGTCCTGGACCGGGACACGCCCGCGCTCGACCGGCTGGCCGGCCTGACCCGCTGGGGCCTGGGCGGGCGGATCGGCGCCGGGCGGCAGTGGATCAGCTGGCTGCACATCGACGACCTGCTCACGATCGTGCGCCGCGCCGCCGACGACCCCGCGATGTCCGGCGTATTGCACGCCACCAGCCCGTCACCGGTCCGCAACGCCGACCTGATGGCCGCACTCCGGCGAGTGCTGCGCCGGCCCCCGTCGCCACCGACGCCGGAAGCGCTGGTCCGGATCGGCGCGGTCCTGCTGCGCACCGATCCGGCGCTCGCGTTGACCGGGCGGCGCGCGGTACCGGCGCGACTGTCGGGCGCCGGGTTCGAGTTCGCCCACCCGGAGCTGGTTCCGGCGCTCCGGGACCTGCTGCGCTGAGAGCTCACCAGCTGGCGGTGAATCCAAGCGCGGCCAGGCGTCTCGGCAGGACCACATCGAATCACCGCGACCACGGCCCGGTGACGTGTTGATCACGATGAGTATCGCCGTGGCGGCCGCTCTGAACTGCTGATTTGCCGCGGCTGGTCGCCTCCGATACGTTCCGTCGCGCTCTCGCCGGTGAGATACGTCGCTGAGCAGCACTTTCGCCTCCGACGATCGGAAGACCATGCTCCAGGACCAGCTCGCGCCGGCCGGCACACCTGTGACCACGCCACAGCCACTCCACCGCGCCCCGTGGCCGAGCAGGGTGCTCGACGTGCTGCTCCTGCTGGCGACGGCCGCGTCCGTGACCTCAGTGATGTGGGGCGGCACCACAGGCACCGAGGTCGGGCTGGAAACCAGGCTCTTCCTGCTGACCTCGATGGTCTGGATCGTCCTCGGCCTGATCTACACCGCCGTCCGGATCCGCCGCATCCGCCTCGCCCGCCGCGGCGACACCCGCTGGTCCAGCTCGCTCGCCGGACGACGCACCATCTACCTGATCACGCTCGGCACCGCGCTCATCGTGCTCGGCAGCGCCGGCAACGTCATCGTGTTCAAGGGCGGCACGGACCAGAACGCGTACACCGTCCGCGTCATCGGCATCACCATGGTGCTTGTCGCCTGGACCATCCTCCAGCTCGCCTACGCCGAACGCTACGCCCGCATGGAACTGCTCAACACCGGCCCCGCCCACCTCGACTTCCCCGCCACCCCGGTGCCGTCACTGCTGGAGTACGCGTACTTCGCCTTCACTGTCGGCACCACGTTCGGGACGTCGGACGTGAGCGTGCAGACCAGCCGCATGCGGGGCGTCGTGCTGTGCCACGGCCTGCTCGCCTTCGTCTACAACACGGCCGCCCTCGGACTGGTCCTGAGCCTCATCTCCGGCTGACCGCCGCGCCCGAGTCGCAATGCCGGCGTGCGACGGCCCGTACCGGCATCATTGTCTCGAATCGAGACGGCAGGGGGCGTTGTGAGCGATATCAGGGTGCTGGTGACGGGGGCGAGCATCGCGGGGCCGGCGCTGGCCCACTGGCTGCGCCGGCGAGGGGCCGCGGTGACGGTGGTGGAGCGCGCTCCCGAGCTGCGCCGCGGTGGGCAGGCGGTGGACGCCCGCGGGGTGGCCCGGGAGGTCATCCGGCGCATGGGGCTGGACGCCGCGGTACGCGCTGCCCGCACCGACACCGCCGGCGCGCACACGGTCGACGTGGACGGCACCGTGCTGGAGACGTTCCGCGCGGACGACGACGGCGGCGACGGGTACATCTCCGAGATCGAGATCCTGCGCGGGGACCTGTCCCAGGTGCTCTACGACGACACCCGGGACGGTGTCGAGTACGTGTTCGGCGACCGGATCGCCGCGCTCGGCCAGGACGCGGACGGGGTCGACGTCACCTTCGCGAGCGGCGGCCGGCGGCGCTTCGACCTGGTGGTCGGCGCGGACGGCCTGCACTCGGCGCTGCGCACCGCGGTCTTCGGGCCGCACGAGCGGTTCATCCGCCACCTCGGCCTGGTGCTGGCGTTCTACAGCGTGCCCAACGAGTTCGGGCTGGACCGCTGGGTGATCGACTACCAGGACCCGGCGTCCGGGCGCTCCGCCGGCCTCCGGCCCCTCCCGGACGCCACCCGGGCGATGGCGATGCTCTCCTTTCCCGCGCCCGACTTCGACATCGACTACCGCGACGTCGCGGCCCAGAAGGAGCTGCTCCGGGCGCGGATGGCCGACTTCGGCTGGTCGACCCCGCGCATCCTCGCGCACCTCGACGACACCCCGGACTTCTACCTCGACCAGGTCGCCCAGGTGGTGATGGACCGCTGGTCCGACGGGCGGGTGGCGCTGCTCGGGGATGCCGCGTTCAGCCCGTCGCCGTTCTCCGGCGGGGGCACCGGGCTGGCCCTGATCGGGGCCTACCTGCTGGCCGGAGAGCTGGCCGCCGCCGGCTGGGACCCGCAGGCCGGTTACGCCGGATACGAGCGGCTGATGCGTCCGATCGTCGAGGCCAATCAGGAGATCGGCCGGCTGCACGTGCAGAGCCGCGCGGTCCGGCCACCGGACGCCGAACCCGCGCCGGAGCCCGACATGGAGGCACTCATGGCGGTCGTCGATCGCGCGCTCAACGGCGTCGACCTGCCCGACTACGCGGAGATTCCGGACTCCACACGCTGAGGCGCCGCCCGGACGGGCGCTGACGCGGGGCTCGCGGGTCTTCGGTGACCAGCGGCGGGACCGGCTCCGACGGTGGGCGGAAGCGGAGCGCCAGCGGAGTCTTCCGCCCACCGGAGGTTGGCCCGCGGGAGCATGCGGGCCGCACCACCGCGGAAGCGGGAACAGCATGTGACGCTTTTAAGAGATCTTTCGGCGGTACGCGGCCATCGCGCCCACGTAGGCGATGAGCAGGACGGCTGCGCACCAGGCCAGCGCGGTCCAGATCCCGGTGCCGACCGGCTGGCGGTCCAGGAGGGCGCGGAGGGCGTCGACGATCGCGGTGACCGGCTGGTGGTCGGCGAAGGCGCGAACCGGGCCGGGCATGGTGGCGGTGGGGACGAAGGCGGAGCTGATGAAGGGCAGGAAGATCAGGGGGTACGCGAACGCGGTGGCGCCGTCGGTCGAGTTGGCGAGCAGGCCGGCGATGACGGCGACCCAGGTCAGGGCGAGCGTGAAGAGCGCCAGGATGCCGATGACGGCGAGCCAGGCGAGCGGGCCGGCCGAGGTGCGGAAGCCGATGGCGAGGCCGGCGAGGACGATGATCAGGGCGGAGAGCGCGTTGGAGACCAGTGAGGTCAGCACGTGGCCCCAGAGGACGCTTGACCGGGCGATCGGCATGGAGTGGAAGCGTTCGAAGATGCCGCTCTGCAGGTCGTTGAAGAGCCGGTACGACGTGTAGGTGATGCCGCTGGCGATCGCGATGAGCAGGATGCCGGGCATCAGGTAGTTGACGTAGTTGCCGGTGCCGGTCTGGATGGCGCCGCCGAAGACGTAGCGGAACAGCAGCATGAACATGATCGGCGTGAGGGTGACAGTGATGATGGTGTCGAGGCTGCGGGTGATGTGCCGCATGGAGCGGCCGAGCATCACAGTCGTGTCGCGACCCGGCGCGGGTCGGGCACCCGCCGCAGCCGGCCGAGCATGACCAGGTTTTCCCGGCCGGTGAGGATGTCGTCGACGGCGGCGAACTGGCCGGTCAGGCTGATCGACTCGCGTACCTTCGCCGGCTGGGATGTCACGTCGAAGCCGCCGACGCTTACCGTGCCCGCGTCCGGCTTGAGGAGTGTGCTGAGGATCCGGATGATCGTGGTCTTGCCGGCGCCGTTCGACCCGAGCAGTGCGAAGACGCTCCCGCCGGCCACTGTGAAGTCAACACCTTTGAGAACATCCTGCTTCTGGTACGCCTTGCGCAGTCCCGCTACCTGGATCATGTGGGTGTCCCCTACTCGACGATCACTGTGGGCAGGTCCGCGCCCTGGCCCTTGAGCCCGGCGTAGGTGAGCTTGTCCATCCGCGCGCCGCCGAAGTCGACAGTGCGCATGGCGGTGCGGTATTTCCGGCTCCAGGAATGGAACGAGACGTCGCGCAGGATCGCACCCCGGAATGACAGGCCGTTAAGCGCGGCCCGGTCGAATCGCACCGAGGTGAACGCGGCGCCGGCGAAATTCAGCCCACGCAGGTCGGAGTAGGAGAAGTCCACGCCGGTGAAGGCGCAGTTCTCGAAGACCGTCTTGCGCAGATCTGTGGTACGCATCTTCACGTCGGTAAGCGCGATCTCGGCGAATCGCGTATCCGCCAGCCCGGACTTGCTGAAGTCGGTGCGCACCAGGATCGCGCCGCGGAAGCTGGACCGGGCCAGCTCCATGACCGTCATTGTCGCATCGGTCAGATTCGCCTCGTCGAAGGTCGTGTCGGAGGCGTCGCTGGTCCGGAACGACGCGCCGGTCAGATCGGCGCGGGTGAAGGTGGAGCCACTCAGATCGCTTGAGGTAAATTTCCCGCCCGGCGCCGACGCACCTGCGAAATTGCTGTTCCGCAGGTCGCTCGCGCTGAACGTCCCGTTCGGCACGGACGTGCCGGAGAAGTCGCCGTTGCGCAGGTCGCTGGCGCTGAACCTGGTCACCAGCTTGCGTTGCAGCGAGTGGGAGAGGTTGGAGACCTCCTGCACGGTCTGCTCGATGTCGCCGATGCTGTCGACGGTCAGGTCGAACGCGGTCGCGTCGTCCTTTCCCTCGGCCTTGAGATCGCGGTACCGCTCGTGCAGGTCCGCGAGGAGATCCGCCTTCAGCTCGGTAATGCTCTTCGCACCCTCGTAGGGTTTGAAGACCCCGTCCACATAGTCATCGAGCCTGTCACTCACCGGTGTGTCCCCTCACAGCAGAGTGTCGAGCACGCGCTTCGCGTACTCCCAATTGCTCTTGTTGCGGGCGTAGGTCGCTCTGCCCTTGTCCGTGATCCGGAAGTACTTGCGCCGGCCGCCCTGCGATTCATCGCCCCAGTACCAGGTGATGTCGCCGTCCGCTTCAAGTCGCCGGACGCTTGAATACATCGTGGCTTCCTTGAGCTCGTACTCACCCTGCGATCGCTCGGCGATCATTTTGACGATCTCGTAGCCGTAACGGTCCGACTCCGTCAGCAGCCGCAGAATCATCGTGTCGGTGTTGCCGCGCAGCAGATCGGACGTGACCTTGCTCGTGCTCATCCGTCACCTCCGACACCAATGTATGTCCGAGTACTGTGACAGTCAAGGTACTTGCTCGAACACGGTAGTGGCCGGATGTCGAGAAGTCGTGTCGTGCTCCGTCCCCGGGGTGCAGCGTGACGACAATGGGTCGCACCGGCACCGAGGAGGAACCACAATGGCGAAGTACCTGCTGCTCAAGCACTACCGCGGCGCACCGGCCCCGGTGAACAACGTGTCGATGGACAAGTGGACCCAGGAGGAGATCACCGCCCACATCGCGTACATGAACGACTTCGCGGCCCGGCTCGAGGAGACCGGCGAGTTCGTCAGCAGCCAGGCGCTCTCCCCCGAGGGCACCTGGGTCAGCTACGGCGGCGAGGGACGCCCGCCGGTCACCGACGGCCCGTTCGCCGAGACCAAGGACCTGATCGCCGGCTGGATGATCATCGACGTGGACAGCCGGGAACGTGCGCTCGCGCTCGCCGGTGAACTGTCCGCCGCCCCCGGCGCCGGCGGACGCCCGATCCACGAGTGGCTCGAGCTGCGGCCGTTCCTGACCGAGCCGCCCACCGTCTCCGAGTGAACGAGTTCCTGCTGAGGAGCCTCACGCCGGGCGTCATCGGCGTCCTCGTCCGCCGCGGAGCAGACTTCGCGGCGGCCGAGGACGCCGTCCAGGACGCGCTTGTCGAGGCCGTCCGGCGCTGGCCCTCCGACCCGCCGCGCGACCCCAAGGGCTGGCTGGTCACCACGGCCTGGCACCGCTTCCTGGACGCGACCCGGGCCGACACCGCCCGCCGCAGGCGTGAGGAGCTGGTCGAGCCGGCTGCGGAGAACCCGGTCACCGGCGTCGACGACACGCTCCGGCTCTACTTCCTCTGCGCCCACCCGTCGCTGACGCCGTCGTCAGCGGTCGCGCTCACGCTCCGTGCGGTCGGCGGCCTCACCACGCGTCAGATCGCCGCTGCCTACCTGGTGCCGGAGGCGACCATGGCGCAGCGGATCAGCCGTGCCAAACGCACGGTCACCGGGGTCCGCTTCGACCGCCCCGGCGACGTCGCGACGGTACTTCGCGTGCTGTATCTGGTCTTCAACGAGGGCTACTCCGGCGACGTGGACCTCGCCGCCGAGGCCATCCGGCTCACCCGCCAGCTCGCCGCCGCGATCGACCACCCGGAGGTCGCCGGCCTGCTCGCGCTGATGCTGCTCCACCACGCCCGCCGTACGTCCCGGACCACGCCGGACGGTGGCCTGGTGCCGCTGGCCGCCCAGGACCGCACCCGCTGGGACACCGCCGCGATCACCGAGGGCGTCGCGATCCTGCAGGGCGCGCTCTCCCGCGACCGGCTCGGCGAGTTCCAGGCCCAGGCCGCCATCGCCGCGCTGCATGCGGACGCCCGTACCGCGGCCGAGACCGACTGGGTCCAGATCGTCGAGTGGTACGACGAGCTGATCCGCCTGACGGACAGCCCGATCGTCCGCCTCAACCGCGCGGTGGCGATCGGCGAGGCGGACGGCCCTCGCGCCGGGCTGGCCGCGCTCGCCCTGCTCGACGAGTCTCTGCCCCGCCGCACCGCGGTCGCCGCCCACCTCCACGAGCGTGACGGCGATATCGCGACCGCCGCCCGCCTCTACGCCGAGGCCGCGCTCAAGGCCTCCAGCCTCACCGAACGCGACCACCTCACCCGCCAGGCATCCCGCCTCAACAACCGATGATCGCCGTTTTCCCGCTTTCGCTGTGGTGCGAACCGTTGCGTCACCACCCCTCCGGTGCGGAAGAATGCCTTCATGACCGCAGATAGGGACCTCCCCTGGGAGTCCACATTGGACAGCTCGGTTCCGCACTCCGCGCGGATCTGGAACTACTGGCTCGGCGGCAAGGACAACTTCGACGTCGACCGCGCCGCCGGCGACGAGGTGATCGCCCACATCCCGGACATCCCGATCGGCGCCAAGGCCGAGCGCACGTTCCTCAAGCGCGTGGTCAGGTTCCTCGTCGAGGACGCCGGCATCCGCCAGTTCCTCGACATCGGCACCGGGCTCCCGTCGGCGGACAACACCCACGAGGTCGCGCAGTCCCTCGACCCGCACTGCCGGGTGCTCTACATCGACAATGACCCGCTCGTCATGGCACACGCGCGTGCGCTGCTGACCAGCACGCCGGAGGGCACCTGCGACTACGTCGAAGCCGACCTGCGCGACCCGGCGACGATCCTCGAGGCCGCACGGCGGACGCTCGACTTCTCCCGGCCGATCGGGCTCATGCTGCTCGGCGTGGTCAACCACCTGATGGACGACGAGGTGGCGTACGGCGCCGTCGCACAGCTGGTGCAGGCCATGCCGACCGGCAGCCACCTGGTCCTCACCCACTCCACCGCGGAGATCCACGGCGAGCCGATGCTTCGCGTGATGCGGGAGACCACCGAGCGCGGCGGCACCCCGATCCGGGCCCGGACCAGGGTGGAGATCGCGCGTTTCTTCGACGGGCTGGACCTGCTGGAGCCGGGCGTCGTGACGTGCTCGCGCTGGCGGCCCGACCCGGAGGCCGGCGAGCCGGAGGTCTACCTGTTCGGTGGCGTCGGCCGCATCTGAGTCCGGCGAACCCTGGCATGCGGGTGGCCTTGCCCGAATCATCTTAGTCATTAAGATAACTGCATGGGCATATCGACCGACTTCTCGGTGGCGATCTCCGGCGCCGGCCTCTCCGGACTCTGCCTCGCCCAGTACCTGCTGCGCGCCGGCATCGACGTGCAGGTCTACGAACGCGACCCGGGTCCGTTCGTCAGGCGGCAGGGCTACCGGATCATCCTCGACCGGTACGGGCTGGCGGCGCTGCGCGAGAGCCTGCCCCGGCCGCTCTACCGGCTGGCGCTGGCCACCGGCGACGAGCCCGGCGGGCACCTGCGCTTCACCGACAGCCGGCTGCGGGACGCGTTCACCATCACCTTCAAGGACGAGCCGCACGCCACCCGCCAGGTCGACAGGCTGACCCTGCGGTCGATCCTGCTGTCCGGGCTGGACGGGCGCGTCCACTACGGCAGGACCGCCGTCGCGGTGGACAGCGACGGCCCCGCCGGACTGCGTCTGCGGTTCTCCGACGGCGGGACCGCCCCGGCGACGGTCATCGTCGGCGCGGACGGCGTCGGCTCGGCACTACGCGCACACCTCATGCCGGACGCGGGCCCGGTGAACACCCCGATGGCGGGCGTCTACGGCCGGTCACCCCTGCGGCAGGGCGACGCGAGCGTCATCCCGGACGCGCTGCGTACCAGCGGAGTGCTTGCCCTTGCCGACCGGCCGGGTCGCGCCTTCTTCTTCACCTCGATGCGGTTCGGCGAGAGCCCGCGGGACGCGTTCGCACGCCTGGCCCCCGGCAGCTACGCGCCCACCGGCGACGACTACGTCATGTGGGGACTGCTGCTGCGGCAGGAGGAGGTGCCCACCGGCGTCCACGGGAACCTCCTGGCGCTGCGGGACCTGGCAGCCGGCCTGAGCGCCGACTTCCACCCGCTCGTCCGGCGGCTTGTCGACACCGCCGAGCTGGACTCCACAGTGCTCAACCTCTTCGCCACCGGCCGCCGCCCGCAACGGTGGGCGGAGCCCCGCGCGACGATGATGGGGGACGCCGTGCACGTGATGCCCCCGTTCGGCGCCCACGGCGGCAACACCGCGCTCCGCGACGCCGCCCTGCTCGGCCACCGGCTGGTCGACGCCCGGTTGAACGGCACGCCGGTGGAGGAGGCGATCGCCGGCTACCAGGACGAGATGGTCCCCTACGCCTTCCGCGCCGTCGACACCGCCGCCGCGCTGATGCGCCGCCTCACCGGTGGCGCCGCCGCACCACACTGGGTGCTTACCCGCGTGCTACCTCGGCTGCACCGGGTGACCGTACCGGAGGCATGATTGCGGCATGTCCGACGAGCCGGCCCGAGCGTCCGCGAGTGCCGGCCTCATGAGCGCCGGGCGGGAAACCTCCCGGCTGTCCATGGTCTTCCGGTACGCCATCGCGGAGCGCCTGGGCCTCACCGTCAGCGACCTGGAGTGCCTCGACTTCCTTGCGGATGCCGGGTCCGCGACCGCCGGGCAGATCGCCGCCCGCACCAACCTCACCACCGGGGCCGTGACAAGCATGCTCCGCCGTCTCCAGCAGGCGGGCTGGGTCACCGCCGACCGCGACCCGGGCGACCGGCGGCGGGTCATCGTGACGCTCAGGCCGGAGCGGGCCACCGAGCTGGACCGGCCCTACCAGCGTTTCGCCGAACGGGCGGGACGACTCGTCGAGGGCTACAGCACCGAGGAGATCACGCTGCTCATCCGGCACCATGACCGGCTGCAGGAGATGTACCTGGCCGAGCTGGACCGCATCCGCGGCGCCGGTCCGCGTGACAGCCGGGCTAACTGACGCCCGCGGCGATCGCCGCATACCTGCGGTCCGGGCGGTCGGGGAACCGCTGTCGCAGGCGGCGGAGCTCGATGAAGCCCGCCCCCACCAGGCGTGCGGAAAATTCGTCAACCGGCCAGCGGTACGCCGTGTGCACCGCGTGGTCGAAGGCGGCCACCGTGTCGTCGCTGTCGAAGAAGCCGATCACCAGACGCCCCGCCGGGGTGAGCATCCGTTGGAACTCGGCAAGCACCTCGTCCAGCTCCTCCGGCGGCAGGTGAATCGTCGAGTACCAGGAGAGGATGCCGGCCACCGAACGGTCCGGGAGGCCCAGCTCGGTCATCGAGCCGAGCCGGAACTCAGGCCCCGGAAACGACTCCCGGGCATACGCGACGAACTCCGGCACCAGATCGACGCCCGTCACGTCGGCGCCGTGCGCATGCAGGTAGGCGGTCCAATGCCCCGGCCCGCAACCGAGGTCGAGCACCCTGCCGTCCACACCGACGAGATGATCCCGGACGAGAGCCGTCTCATCCTCGAAGGTCTGCCAGTCACCGTCGAACAGGTCGATGTACTGCTGCGACAGTGACGAGTAGGCGTCACGAACCGGCTGCGTGCTCACGGCGACACCCTAGACCCGGCGGGGGTACGGACGACGCGGCCGATTACGGCGACCAGCTCGTCGTTGATGCCTGAGACCCGGTGTCATCGTTTTCGAGGCCGGCGACACGGCGTGCAGGAAGGCAGCGTTCGTGGGAGGTCGGCGCGCCGGCTCCTAAGATCTCGACGTGCTGGGTGTTCACTACGCCACCGATTCGACGCGATCAATGACCCGGACTACGCAGGCGCCCGCGACGACACCGACTTCGAATACACCTGGACCAACGTCGCCGATCTCCGCACCTTCTACCAGCAGGCAGCCACCGCAGGAGCGCCGAGTCCGACGCGAGCGGCTCATGGAGCCTCACCGTCATGTCCGCGGATCCGGCCCGGCTGTCTGTACCGAGGTCGCCACCGGTTGCGGGCTCACTTCCGAGCAGGTCACCGCTTCGGCTGCGGACCCCGACCGCGCCGTCCGCATGGCAGTCACCACCCAAGCGCACCTTCCCACGGGAGATCCTCGCCGACGACGCTGGCCTGGACACGGATCGGGCTTTGCGGCGGGCATGTGCGGACCACCCACCGAGCGGCACAGCACCCCGGCCTGTCCGTTCAGATGGTCGCCATTCTTACCACCGCTCCAGATGCGGGAGTACGTGCCAACCTGGCCCTGGACCACTCTGGCGCTTCCAGCGAACTACTGCTGAGCTGCTACCTCGATGACCGGAACCGGATCGAGCTGCTCGCATTGCCGCAGTTTCCCCGCGTTGGCCTGCCTCGTTCCGCCGATCACCCCGATCCGCACGTGCGACCGTTGGTCGCCCGCGATCCCGAGGCGGACCCCATGGTGATCGGCCATCTGACCACCGACCCCCATCCGCACGGCGATGGCCCGCTGCCCGCGCATACCCGCCGACCGGCTCGGCGCCCTGCTCGACGACCCGCAACCGGCCGCTGATGCCGCCGTCAACCCGGCGCGCGACTGGCGATCCGTAATCCACTCGCTGAGGCAATCGTGATAGGACATCAGCGCAGACCGCGATCCGAGACCCCCTGAAGTCTCTTCCATACCTTCGCCCGCAGCGATCCCGAAGCAAGCAGCTCCAGTTGTCGCCGGAGTCGTAGAAGCTCACTTCGGCGAGCCACCGTAGCGGTCCTCCGGGCGGGCCGGGACCGTGGCGCAGGACCACCGGCTGACCCGCATCGCAGGTCGAGGCGATCGCCTTATTACCGACGCTCAATTCTCATCGCCGACCACTTGAGCGGATGTGGATATTGCTTCATGGGAACGCCTTGGGCGTGTGATCGCCAGCGATATTTCACTTAGGGCAGATAGCCTGGAATCGCGAATAATGCAAGGTGCGGCGGAGATCATGTGCCGTTTCGGGGCGGCGGTGGGCGTCGTTGCGTGAAATGCTTCTCTTGTGGGCCAGTTACAGTTATTCACCGGGGCGACCCTGGCCGAGATGCGGGACCGCACCGCGTCCCGACATTACTCACCCGCACGCGATGAATTCCGGCGAACGCACCAGCGGGACCGCGAGTGGGGAAAGCGCCACGGTCATATCGATCGACTGCGCCGGGTGCGCGGCTGTTCCTATGCCGAAGCGGCGGCAGTGGTGGACGGATTACGTCCCGACCGGGACCACGCTGCGACCACGCCCGCGAGCCGCCGACCGGACCACCGCGCAGATCCCGCCGCTGACCAGCGCACGGTCCAGGTCGAGGCGGGCCATACCGACACGCACTGTCCTCCCGAAACCACCTCACCCACGGCAGCCGACAACAAGCCCGACCAGTCCAGGCATCATCACGCCGGATTGCCGGCCGCATCCCTCGACAGCCGCGCGCCCTTCTCGCACCGGACGGCAACCACCGAAGAAACCGCCGTTCAGAAGCACGAAACCGCACCACATGAAGGCACCGTCATGCGGGACACGGCGTCTGACACAAAAATCCGATTTGACCTCAATGAAGTAGCGGCAAAAATCGCCACGTTTTGCCATTCGTCAAAATGGCATGTTCGGCACGCGTTGGCAAAGCGGAGCAAATATCAGACCTTGGTAAGTGATCGTAACCGCGCACCGCCGTACCATCTCGGGCTTATCTCTGCAATGCCACGGCTGCCGAGCGGGGAGCCCGCAATTGAGTGCATGGATCCACTCCGAGAAGGCGCGTTCAGTCGAGTCCGGCCGCCAACTCGGAGTCCGAACCCATGCACTCGACCCAGCCGCGAGACTGGAGGTATGAACGGCTCGGTCTCCGATACTGCGCGCGAGCGCGTACTGCGGCGTCGTACCCGGGAGATCATTTTCTGGCTCTTTGAGCTTTTAACACGATCTTCGTCTTGGCTTTGTGATCAAGCGGCACCAGTAGATGTGGGCGCAGCCGAGGCTGACGAAGACTTCGCGGAGGTGGCGTTCCCGGCGGATGGCCAGGCCGGCGGAACTGGTGGAGCAGGGCGATGCCTTGTTCGACGACGTAGCGCAGCCTGCCGAGGCCTTTGATGTGCTTGCGGCCGCGCCGCGGGATGGTCGGTTCGGTGCCGCGACGGTGGCACTCGGCCCTGAATCCCTTGCAGCCGTAGCCTTTGCCTGCCAAAGAGCTGGGAACCTGCACCGTGGCCGGCACACTCGGCCGGCGATCGGGGGCACGAAGCCCAGGCAGTGTGACGGCCATGCTGGTGTCGGCACGTTGCCGCCGGTCGCGAACGCCTTAAGTGGGGTGCCTTCGCTGTCGGTGATCAGATGATGCTTGCCGCGGTTGGCCGGCGATGGACCCGTAGCGGAACCCCTTTCTCGCATCGACGTGCCCGCCGTCCATGACCGCCGTGACCAGTCGATGCGGCCCGCCGCGTTCAGCTCCGCCGGGAGGATCCGCAGCCGGTCGCAGCCGCCCGCTTCGGTCCACCGCCGCAATCGCCGCCAGCACGTCAAAGCCCCGCCCCTGCGAGGGGCCGCTCTGCGTATGCCTGCCGGAGGGCTCACGGCAGCTCGACCCCTAATACCCCGGCCGACTGACCTGCCGGATCCGGCCGAGGTGCGTGCCGGGGTCCGCGTTCGGGCCCGCGGGTTGTCGTGACGGGGGTGCCGTGTCATCGCAGTGATCGGTATACGAGCCACAGCACGAGCGCGACGGGCGTCAGGACTGTCGCGAACAGGATTCCGAAGATGATGTCGTAGCCGTGCGGGTCGGAGGTCAATCCCGCGGCGCTGAGCACTGCCTGGCCGACGAATACGGCGATCAACGTGGCGACGATCAGGGCCGCGCCGAACACGACGCGTCGGAGGAACGTCCGCAGGGCGCCTTGGCGGGCGGTGCTGTCCGGCGTGTCCATGCTCGGCTCCATCTGCTCGGGGTGTCGCCGTCACCAGGAGGCGCGCCTGCAGACTTTCAGAAAGCCTGTGTGGATTTCCAGCTACCAGACGCGCGGTGGGGATTCTCAGGAACGCCGCAGAGAAGGCAGGGCCCGCCAGAGTGGGCGAATTCCGGCGGGCGCTGTCGAAGAACCCGGCCGGCCGCGCCCGAACTGCTGCTCGCGGCCGAAAAGGCGCCAGGCCCGAGGACCTGTCAGATGCGTCATGGTGGCCGCCACCCTGGCACGACAGGTGAGGGGCTGGTCGCCGTGCCGGAAACCTTCTGCTTGCGGCACCACGCAGCCGATGTACTGCTGGCCTTCGCCACGCCGTCGAAGGCGTTCGGCATATGGGGCGACTACACGGTGGTAGCCGCGGCGGCACTCGTCGATGTCGCGACGCTGACCGCACCGCGAGACACAATGACCCGACACACCAGGCTCACCGGTACGACTCTCCCAAGCTTTGACGTCGGCCTCAACACCTCCATCGGCGTGACTTAACGTGCGGATGGATAGTCCAAAATGCGCGGCCCGGTGCTCTGGGACGACGGTGCTGTGGAATGTGCGGAGGTCCGGCTGCGGCTACGGCTACGGCTACGGCTACGGAGGGAATTCGGTCTCGCTAAGGAACGTGGTCACCATCGCCACGGCCGAGCCTCAGGCAGGCATCCGGGCAGGCGGCGGAGGGTGACGATGGGACGGCCCTACTGGATCGACATAGGGCTGTTGCCGCGGCGTGGCCAGGCGGCGCGGGAGGTGACAAGCGCTTACGAGTTAGCCACCGATCCTGGCGAGCGGCCGATCTTCATACAACTTCCTGAGGGCTCATGCCAGCGGTGACACCGGCATACCGACCCGACCGGCTCTCCAACGGTCCGCGAGTGGCTTGACGATCTGGTGGAGACCGTCGACACCGCATGCCCGCCTGGAGTGTGTGCTCGATCAGCGGGATGGCCGGCGGGCGCGACGCTGTGCTCCGTTCAGGCTGACGGCGGGGACAGGGTGTCGCTTCGACTTCTTTCTCGGGTTCGGGTTGCGGCGTCGCCAGAGTCGGTAGAACACCCAGGCCATGCCGACCAGGAAGGCGACCAGGAACAGGTCCGGAGCAGAAAGGTCGAGGCGCATTCCCACGGTCCCCCCGCCCATGACTGTGCCGGGATCGCGGTGGTTCACATAGACGCTGACGGTCTCGCCGCGTAGGGGCTGCCGGCGAGCCAGTCGGTCGGCGCGTCGAGGTGCTCGCCTTTCTAGGTGTAAAAGAGCTCGTAGCCCCGGGCGCCGCGCACGCTCACCACTGTGGCGTCGGTCCGTGTGCCGGTCAGCACCGTCTCCAGGTGGACGAACAGGTTGACCACGTTCGCGCCGCAGATGAGAAGCGCGACGATGATCAGGGCGACCGGGCCCTACCGTGACTTCGTCTCCGCACGCCCATCCTGATGGGATCGCGCACCGCCGGGTCTGCCCGCGCACGGCGGGACCGGCTGCGGAGCGCCAGCGGAGCCCGACACGCACGTTTGCCCGCGGAAGCGACGCTGTTGCCCATTCGCGTCCGGCCGTCCGGGACCGACGACCGAATGGGCTGGGGCGTGGTGAGTGGTTTCGGCTGGTCGTTATGGTCGCGGAGGTCGAGAGCAGCACTGCCGTCGTCTCGGCGACTGCGGGCCGGGGCGGCTCTGGGTCGTGACGGCTTTGGTTCGTGACGGCTTTGGTTCGTGACGGCTTTGGTTCGTGACGGCTTTGGTTCGAGGCGGCTGGGGGCCGAGGCGGCCGCGGGTCGAAGCGGCTGTGGCCTGCGCGGTCGCAAGGGCCGGCACCGAGGCCGAGAGTTTCGCAGGTGTGCGGGCTGGTCGCGGCACTCCGGCAGGTCTCAGGTCGGGCATGAAGACGGAGCCATTACGGGATTCCGCATATGTCAGGACGCAGGCGACGCTCACGACCCGCCTCATCTGGAGATCCGCGGTCAGTGTCCAGGTTCGAGCGCTACGCGCCCGACATTTCATCATCTGGGCACCTCCCGCTGCGTTTCGTCCTGACGCCGAAGGGTCAGGAAGGCCCACGTCAAGATCCTTGCGGTTCTGGTGGCCCTTATCCGAGCGCGATAAGGGCCACCAGAGCCGCAAGGATCTTGCATCCCGCCAAGTGGACGCAGATCCCGAACAGCGAACCCATCTCGGCGCGGAGTGCCCGAGCTGCCGTTGTCTCTGGCGCGGCGGCACGCGAGAGCCAAGATCGACTGACCCTTCGGCAACTCTCGGCTTCGGTGCTGGTCCTTGCGACTACCGAAGGCGGGCTCGACCGGCTTATCCGGTCGCGTCCGCTGTCTCGGTGCTGGTCCTTGCGACCGCCCAAGGCGAGCTCGACCGGCTTGCCCGGCCACGTCTGCTGTCCTGGTGTCAGCTCTTGCGACCGCCCAGGGCGAGCTCGACCGGCTTGCCCGGCCGCGCCCGCTGTCCTGGTGCCAGCTCTTGCGACCGCCCAGGGCGAGCTCAACCGGCTTACCCGGCCGCGCCCGCTGTCTCGGCGCCGGCCCTTGCGACCACCCAAGGCGAGCTTGACCGGCTCACCCGGCCACGCCCGCTCCCTCGGTGCAAGCCCTTGCGACCACCCAAAGCGAGCTCAACCGGCTCACCCGGCCACGCCCGCTCCCTCGGTGCCAGCCCTTGCGACCGTCCAGACCGCAGCCACCCAGACCAGCCGCCGCTCAGACGATGACCGTGCCACCCCCGCGTGCCGCGAGACCGCCGACCAGCCGGAACCACCCGCCAGACTCTCGGCTCGATGCCAGCCCTTCGATCGTGAGGCCCCAGACCGCCGCACGCGAATCGGCAACAGAGTCGGCAGCATGCGGGCCGGACCACCGCGGGAGCGGGAACGGTGATCGGCTCCGGCCCATGGTTCTCAAGCCTTTCAGGGTCCGCGGTTCCGCTTTGAGAGGCGCCCTCCCCCACGCGATGCGTCGCGCCGACACCGACCCGTGCCCGTCATCACCGGCCTCCTGATGGAGCCGGTCCGGTGGACCCGGCGTCCGGCGCCTACGACGACGAAAGGGGCCGCACGCGCTGTTCGGCGGCATCGGGAGCCGGAATGCCTAATCGCTCACCCAGAGTGAGCACATTGCGGGTCGATTACGGTCGATCATGCGGGTTAAAGCCTGGTAACAACCCCCGGTAGCGCTCCCACGCCCCCCGAGGCCCCCACGACGTACCGTCGATAAATGCTCTTGAGCTGCGCCGATATCACCGTACCCCTCAGGCACTTTTCCATAAGGGACCTTTACTTTTGTCGATGCTGTGCCTACGTTTGTCGCTGTCCGACAAAAGTCATGGGATTCGATGTGCCGGTGTTGCGGTGACGCTCCGCAGTCGGCTTCCGAAGTGTGCTGCTGCCGTCCCGACCTGAACGGAGACGCATGGACAACGTTGACAAACCTGGGCGGAAGTGGGGCTTCTCGCGTCGCTCCCTGGTCGGCGTCGGGGCGCTGGGGTTGGCCGTGCCCGCGCTCACGGCCGCGGTCACCTCGAACGGTCAGCCCGCGCGCGCGGCGGGCGCGGTCCGGCGGATCACCATGTACGCGGAGGCGCTCGGCAACAACCGGTACGGCTACGGGTTCGAGCGCGGCACCGCCACCATCCCCGGCCCGATCCTGGAGATGTACGAGGGCGACACGCTGGAGATCACCCTGGTCAACACGACTGACCAGCGGCTGTCGATCCACCCGCACGGCGTCGACTACAGCACCGACTCGGACGGTGCGCCGTTCAACGGCTCGTTCAACAACCCGGGCGAGACGCGCACCTACACCTGGCGCTCGCACGAGATGACGGCCGCGGCCGGGCGCCGGTTCATGCCGGGCAGCGCGGGCTACTGGCATTACCACGACCACGCGATGGGCACCGATCACGGTACCGCGGGCGTGCTGCGCGGACTCTACGGCGCGCTTATCGTGCGGCGGCGCGGCGACATCCTGCCGGACAAGCAGTTCACCGCGGTGCTGCACGACGCCACGATCAACAATCTGATCGCGCCGAACACGCCGCTCTTCGAGGCGAACCTGGGTCAGCGCGTCGAGTGGATCGCGATCGGGCACGGCAATCTCTACCACACGTTCCACCTGCACGCGCACCGCTGGGCGGACAACCGGACCGGCTACCTCGAGGGGCCCACGGACTCGAGCGCATCGATCGACAACAAGGATCTCGGGCCGGGCAGCTCGTTCGGCTTCCAGGTGCTGGCCGGGGACGGCGGTGGCGCGGGCGCCTGGATGTACCACTGCCACGTGCAGAGCCATTCGGATGCGGGCATGTCCGGCATCTTCCTGGTGCGCAACGCGGACGGCAGCATGCCGGCCGGCGCGCAGGAGGCCATCGACCGTTTCAAGGGACACAGCCACAAGGCGGCATCCACCACCGATAGCCAGAGTGGACATGGAGGGCACACCGGATGAAACGGAAGGTAAGACAGGGCTTGGCCGTTGCGGCGGCGGCAACGCTGCTGCTCGGGCCGGTTCCACAGGTCGCGCAGGCAGCTGAGGTTGCCGCGGCGGCGCCCCAGGATCAGGTGCTCGTCTTCCACGGCCCCGCGGCCCAGCAGGAGGACCCGGTCGCGAAGGCCACGCAGACAATCAAGGATCTCGGCGGGCAGGCCGGCCTGGCGGTCACCGAGAGCAGCGACCCGGCCGTCTTCACCACCACCGAGCTGGCGAAGTACCGCGCGGTCGTGTACCTGTCGGCCACCGGCGCCACGCTCAACGCGGGGCAGGAGTCCGCGTTGCAGGCCTACGTGAAGGCCGGCAACGGTTTCCTCGGCGTCGGTGACGCGGCCAAGGCGCAGATCGACTCGTCCTGGTTCACCGGCCTGATCGGCACCCGCCCGGCCGGCGCGGGCGCGGAGGCGGTCGCCGCGGTCACCGCGAGCGGGGAGAATCCGCCGAGTGAGACTGCGGTCAAGCTCGCGGACGGCGATCCGAACACGAAGTGGCTGGTCCGGGCCACGACCGGCTGGGCCAGGTACGAGCTGGCCGCGGCGCGGACCATCTCGGCGTACTCGCTTACCTCGGCGAACGACTTCGAGGGCCGCGACCCGAGGGACTGGACGCTGCAGGGCTCCGCGGACGGCAGCGCGTGGACCGACGTCGACAGCCGGACGGTCGAGGACTTCCCCGGCCGGTTCCAGGTGAAGCGCTACCAGCTGGCGGCGCCCGCGTCGTACAGGTTCTGGCGGTTGAACATCACTGCGAACAGCGGTGAGCCGCTCATCCAGCTCGCCGACTGGAAGCTCTTCGGCAGCGTGAGCACGTTCCCGCCGTCGCCGGCCGTGGCCGAGTCCGTTGTCGACATCCTGGACCGGAACCACCCGGCCACCCGGGACCTGCCGCTGACAGTGAAGCGCTCGGACCGCTGGTACAACTGGGAGCCGAACCCGCTGGGCACCGTGCACACGGTCGCGCAGGTCGAGGAGCGGCACTACACCCCTGGCGCGAACGCGAACGGCGCGTTCCACCCGGTCTCCTGGTGCCGGGACTACGACGGCGGCCGGTCCTTCTACACCGGGATGGGCCACACCGACGGCGGGTACGGCGAGGACGCGTTCCGTAAGCACCTGACCGGCGCGCTGAACTGGACGTCCGGCCGGGTGCGGGGTGACTGCCAGGCGACGATCGCGAGCAACTACAAGATCGAGCGGCTCACCCCGCAGAACCAGACCGGGCAGCTGGACCAGATCGGTGAGCCGCACGGGCTGACAGTGGCGCCGAACGGCCTCATCTTCTACGTCGGCAAGGCGGCCTGCCCGTCCGGCCCGATCGTGGAGTGGACGAACCCGAACGTGGGCCTCGGCTGCGGCACGATCCACACGTACGACCCGAAGACCAAGGCGGTGAAGCTCCTGGCCACGCTGCCGGTGATGGGCAACCGGGGCAGCGGCGACGAGCTCGTCAAGAACGAGGAGGGCCTGCTCGGCATCGTGACCGACCCGAACTTCGCCACGAACGGCTGGGTCTACGTCTACTGGATGCCGCACGCCTCGATCGACCGCGAGAAGCGAGTCGGCGAGCGCACGATCAGCCGCTTCACGTACCAGAGCGGCGCCCTTGATCTGGCAAGTCGCAAAGATCTGCTGAAGTTCCCGGTGCAGATCCACAGCTGCTGCCACGCCGGCGGCGGTATGGCGTTCGACGCGCAGGGCAACCTGTACGTCGGCTCCGGCGACAACAACTCGTCCGAGGGTTCGTCCGGCTACTCCGGCAACAACTGGACCAAGGAGTACGCGGGCATCTCGTTCCAGGACGCGCGCCGTACCTCGGGCAACTCGAACGACCTGGCCGGGAAGATCATCCGCATCCACCCGGAGGCGGACGGCACCTACTCGATCCCGCAGGGCAACCTGTTCCCGCCGGGCACCGAGAAGACCCGCCCGGAGATCTACGTGATGGGCGTGCGGAACATCTCGCGCCTGCAGATCGACGAGGAACGGCAGTGGCTGACCGCGGGCTGGGTCGGGCCGGACGCCTCCGCGCCGAACCCGGAGCTGGGGCCGGCCAAGTACGAGACGGCCACCATCCTCACCTCCGCGGGCAACCAGGGCTGGCCGTACTGCATGGGCAACCGGCAGCCGTACCGCGACCGCAGCAGCACTGACGCGACCCAGCTGACCGGCTGGTACGACTGCAACAACCTGAAGAACGAGTCGCCGCGTAACACCGGCATCGTGGACATCCCGGACGCCCGGGACAACATGATCTGGTACGCGCCGGACGGTGGCGGCCCGGTGTTCCCGCTGCGGGCGGACGGCATCCCGTCGTACAAGGCGGCGGAGGCCACCTATACCCAGCCGTACCTGCGCGGCGGCGGCCAGGCCGTGATGTCCGGGCCGACCTACCACTACGACAAGGTCGACACGGCGAGCGGCGTGGCGTGGCCGAAGTACTGGGACGACAAGTGGCTGCTCGGTGACCAGTCGAACGGCGCGAACCGCGTCGCGGTGACGGTCGACCCGGCGGGCGTGCCCACCCAGTCGCCGCCGCCGTTCGCGGAAACGCTCCGGGCGATCCTGCCGACCGGCGGGGCCGACAACCAGCTGTACTCGTGGATGGACGCCAAGTTCGGCAAGGACGGCGCGCTCTACATGCTCGACTACGGCACCGGCTTCTTCAGCCTCAGCAACGTGCAGAAGCTGATCAAGGTGTCGTACACCGGTGGGCCGGCCACCCCGGCGCCCAAGGCCGCGTCCGTCGCGGTGCAGAACAAGGCGCTGACGTACGCGTTCAACGGCTCCTCCTCCGGCGGTGTCAGCCACCTGTGGGACTTCGGCGACGGCACCAGCTCCTCCGAGGTCAACCCGCGCCACGTCTACGCCACGGCCGGCTCCTACGTCGTCAAGCACACGGTGACGTACGCCGACGGCGAGACCGTGACCGTGCAGTCCACAGTGACCGCGGCCTGCGCGGCGCCTGACACCCGCGGCACCGTCTTCATCGGTGACACCAACACGGGTGTGCCGAACAAGACGACCGGCGGCGCCTGCACGATCAACGACCTGATCGACGACGAGGGTGTCTGGGCCGACCACGACTCCTTCGTCCGGGACGTCACCGCGGTGGCGAACCGGCTGGTCAAGGCCGGAACGATCACCAGCCGGGAGGCGGGCGTGCTGACCCGTGCGGCGGCGGCGTCACCGATCGGGATGACAGGCGTCACCGGGTACGAGCCGCTGTTCGACGGCACGCCGGAGTCGCTTCGCGGCTGGGAGATGGCACCCTCGGGGCAGTTCACCCTCCAGCCGGACGGCAACCTGCGCTCCTCGGGCGGCCTGGGCATGCTCTGGCACACCAAGGAGCTGGCCGACTTCTCGCTCCGCCTGCAGTTCCGGGACCTGGCCACCGGTGACACGCGCGCCAACACCGGCGTGTTCGCCCGCTTCCCGGACCCGCGTACCCCGGTCGAGCAGCGGCCGGAGTGCGGGAGGACCGGATCGGCGGTGTCCTCGCCGGCCTGGGTGGCGATCTTCTGCGGCCACGAGATCCAGATCTACGACGGTACGACAGGCGAGCCCCAGAAGACCGGGTCGATCTACAACTTCGACCCGCAGCCCCTGGCCAACGCCGGTGTCACGCCGAAGAACGTCTGGAACGACTACGAGGTCAAGGTCGTCGGCCAGCACTACACGATCATCCGCAACGGCGTGGTGATCAACGAGTTCGACAACACCCCGGGACAGCAGTCCTCGCGGGCCGGCGATCCGCCGACCGACCTGCGGCAGTTCCTCAAGGGTCACATCGGCCTGCAGAACCACGGCGACGCCGATGTGGTCGAGTTCCGCAACGTCCGGGTGCGGTCGCTCTAGCTCTTCCGTTCCAGCGGGGCCGGCTCCGGCCGGCCCCGCGCTCCACCCAGGAAGGTGCCATGTCCGTACCAAAGATGCTCAGGCGTGCCGGGGTGGCGCTGGCCGGCCTGCTGCTCGTGCTGGCCCCCAGCCTCGCCGTCCCCGCCTACGCCGCCGCACAGACGCTCACCTGGACCGCCGACAGCGACATCACCCGGTACAAGTCCGCGCCGACCAGCGCGGTGGCCGGCGAGACGACGATCGTGTGGGAGAACAGCGCGGCCACCGGCAACACCGTCGGCATGCCGCACACGCTGACGTTCGACACCGACACGCCCGGCTACAACCACGACGTCGCGGTGAACATCCTGGCCAACCCGTTCGACGCGACAAACGGCCTGCACACCACGACCGTGACGCTCACCCCCGGCAAATACCGTTATTTCTGTACAATTCCGGGTCACAGCACAATGGTCGGCGAGTTCACAGTCACCGACGGCCCCAGCACCCCGGACACCACGCCGCCCACTGTCACAGGTGCGGTTTCGGGAACCCAGAACCCATCAGGAGCCTTCGTGGGTACGGCCACGGTGACCGTCACCGCCGCCGATGCGGGCTCGGGCGTCGACACCGTCGAGTACCAGATCGACGACACCAGCTGGGTCGCCTACACCGCGCCGGTCGCGGTAGGCACGCCCGGCGACCACTCGGTCCAGTTCCGCGCCACCGACAACGCCGGCAACCTCTCAAGCGTCGACTCCGTGCAGTTCACGGTCGTGGCGCCGGACCCGGAGCAGGACGTCACCGCGCCGGTCGCGACCATCGCGCTGACCGGCGCGCAGAACCCCGACGGCACCTACGCCGGCCCGGTAACCGCCACGATCAGCGCGACCGACGACGACTCCGGCGTGGCGACGATCGAGTACCAGCTCGACGGCGGCGCGTGGAACGTCTACACCGCGCCGGTGGTGGTCTCCACGGCCGGCATGCACATGCTTCACTACCGGGCGACCGACAACGCCGGGAACCTCTCCGCGGAGCAGATGTCGCACTTCACGGTCGCGGCACCGCCCGAGCCGGACACCACCGCACCGACAGTGACCGGCTCCGTCACCGGCGACGGCACCGCAGTGGTCACCGTCAGCATCACCGCCATCGACGCGGACTCCGGCGTGGCCCGGGTCGAGTACGCGATCGACGGCGGCGAGTTCGTGCCGTACGCCGCGTCCTTCCGCGTCTCCACGCCCGGCGCGCACACCGTACGGTTCCGGGCGACTGACAACGCCGGGAACCTGTCCGAAACCGGCTCCGTACAGTTCACGGTGGTCGGCGACGGCACTGACGACTGCGCCGACTCCGACCTGCGCGACACCGTGATCATCGGCGGTGACGACACCGGCGTCGCGAACCGGGACACCGGCGCCGGCTGCACGATCAACGACCGGATCGCGGAGCGGGCCTCGTACCCGAACCACGCCGCGTTCGTCCGCCACGTCGAGACCGTGACCAGCGGGCTCGTCGCGGCCGGCACCCTGACCACCCGCCAGGCCGGAACGATCGTGCGCGCCGCCGCACGGTCCTCAATCGGTTCATGACTGATCACGGGAGACTGACGATGAAACGTACCGTCACCATGGCTCTTGTCACCTCTGCGACCGTGGCCGCCGCCGTCCTGGGCGCCGCGCCGAGCGCGAGCGCGGCCCTGACCACCTACTGCATCGGCACCGGCGGCGCGGTCACCGTGCCGAACGACCTCTACGTCCCGCCGGGCGAGTCCTGCGCGCTCACCGGCACGATCATCACCGGCAACGTGGCAGTGGCCGCCGGTGCGAACCTCGTCGTCGACGGCGGCCGGGTCGACGGCCAGGTCGACGTGGCCTCGGACGGCTACCTGGACGCCCGGAACAGCACCGTGCGCGGCGACGTGGTGGTCGCGGCCGGCGGCTACGGCGTCTACCTGAAGGAGTCGGACAGCGGCGCGATCACTGTGAAGCCGAAGGGCTCGTCGACCATCGACACGTTCCTGTTCGCCGACGGCGCGACCGTGACCGGCGCGATCAACGCGAACGCCGGTGTGGTGAGCCTGGACAAGGGCACCACCGTGACCGGCTCGCTGAACACCACAGGCACCTACTACACCGACCTGCGCGACTCGTTCGTCGACGGCTCACTCTCGGTGCTCAACAGCGCCACCGGCAGCGTCGTCTGCGGCAGCGCGGTCGCCGGCCGGGCCACGTTCGCGGGCAACGTCGGCGGCGTCCAGGTCGGCCCGAACGGCCCGCTGGACAGCTGCGCGTCCGGCGGTTACTTCGGCACCAACGTCAGCATCACCAACACCACAGGCGGCGTGACGCTCGACGACAACATCATCAACGGCTCGCTTACCGTCCAGCGGAACACCCCGGCCGCCCAGGTCGCGGCGAACAACCGGATCCGCGGCGGCGTGGTCGGCGACTCCGCGGCGGCGGCAGCGGCGGCCGGCAAGCGCCAGGCCGCGGCGGACCGGGACGGCGCGGCGCAGGAGCGCGCTACCCAGCGTCACGAGGTGGCCGTGGACGAGGCCGAGGCGGCCGGCCAGGCCCGTCTCTGACACGTCAGTCAGTTGAGGTCCCCGGCTCCCGGCCGGGGACCTCAACACTGTTCGGACCCGGTCGCCGATCACGCCGCCTGGGCCTTGCGTCTCCGGACGCGCGTCCCGGTCTCACGCGTCCGGGGGCGTCACGGCCTTACGCGTCTGAGCGTCCTGAGGTTTCGCGGTCTGGGTGGGAGTCGGGCACTCCGCGCCCGAAATTTCGTAATATAGGATTCTATTACGCGCAGTCGCCCTGACCGCGGAAAGTCAGTCCAGATCTCACGCGTCCAGGAACGTCAGGCCCCCACACGTCCGGACTTCACGGTACGACCGCCCGGGCGTTCCGGCGCCACCACGCGATCCCCGTCTCCTGGTCGGCCGCCTCCGCGACCATCACGATCCGGGCGCCGTTGAAGCTCCAGGTCATCCGGAAGACGCCCGCCTCCGGGACCGCGCACCGCGACCTGCCTAGTTCCTCGCCGTCTCCGTCGATCCACAGACCGCGGTCGGCCCCCTCCATGCACGGGACGAACGCTTTCGCCTCCACCTCGGAGTCGAACCAGCTGGTCAGATCCGCGTCGGTGGCGAACGCGAGCACAAGCGGGCGTCGGATCAGGCCCGGATCGGCGCTCACGCAGTTCAGTGCCGCGATCACGCCGCCGTTCTCCGAGTCCGGCCGGCCGACACAGCCGCTGAGCAGCGCCGGATCCAGCGCCGCCTCGAGCTGCCGCCGTGCCCGGCTGTCCGGCGCCGCCGATCCGGACGGCGTCACCTCGGCCTCCACGGACGGAGTGGCCTGCACCGACGGAGTGGCTTGCACGGACGGTGTGGCGCCGCCGGAGCGCGCCGGGCCGGGCACGTCGAGTCCCGCGCAGGTCGGCACGCCGAGCGTGTCAGCCGACGCGGACCACTGCGCGAAGAGGTCGTCCATCGACTCGATAGCTGTGCCCAACGCCGCCAACTCCCCGGCCGTCACCTGGCCGAGCTGATAGTTCGACAGCACCCGCGCCACGCTGCGGAAGACCGCCGAGACCGCGGTGCCTGATTCGAGGAACCCGGTGATCTGCCGTTCCCGCTCCGGGGGAAGACGCCGCGGCAGTTCGATCTCCCGCACGTGACCGACCACCGCAAGCAGCGCGGTCCCGGCCTGTTCGAGCTCCACGATCGCGCGCTGCATCCCCTGATCCGACACCCCCGGGCCCGGCATCGCAGCATTGACCTCGGTCAAGGTCGACAGCACGCCGAACAGCGGCACGGAGAGGGTGCCGAGTCCCTGCTCGCACTGCGCGCCGGCCTTCCGCTGCCACTCCGCGAACGTGTCCTGGGGCCGGTCGAGGATCTGGATCGCCACGGCAATGACCGCGGCGACTGTGGTCACCATCGTGGTCACCACGATGAAGCCCTTCTGCAGCGCGGTCAGCCGTCGTTGCCGACGGGTGGGCGTCTCGCTCACCAAGAACTCCCAGCCGGGAGGCGCGGGCGGCCAGCCGGGCTCGGGCCGCCAGCCCGGCGGCGGCGTCCATCCCGGTGGTGGCACCGGCCAGCCGGGCGGCGGGTTGAAGCGCCGTCCGGCACCGTCCTGCGGCGGCCTGTCGTTCATCCACACCACTTCCGCTCCGGCAGGGATTTCCACCTATCGGAACATTCAGGGGGTACGAACCGGGCGTAACGCCACACGCCCGAAACGCCTGACCTACCTGCCCGCTCGACCGACCCCGCTCGTGGCCCCGCCGAGCCGCGCTACCCCTGGTCGCCGGCCTGCCCTCGCCCGGCGAACGGGACGATGGGGTCCGCACCGCCGGGATGGCTCTTCCTAGTTCCACTACGGAACCGGTGCCCGCGGGAGCGACTCTGCTGCCCGTTCGCGTGCGGCGGTCCGGAGCCTGACGATCGACGGGCTTGGCATCGAGGCCAGGAGCGTGGCGGGTCGTTCCGGCTGGTCGGCGGTCTCGCGGCACGCGGGGCAGAACGGTCATCGTCTGAGCGGCGGCTGGTCAGTACGGCTGCGGCCTGGGCGGCTGCAAGGGCTGGCACCGAGAGAGCGGGCGAGGCCGGGAGGGGCGGTTGACCTCGGCCTGGGCGGTCGCAAGGGTCGGCACCAAAGCCGAGGGACGGCGGGAGGAGCGGTTGACCTCGGCCTGGGCGGTCGCAAGGGCTAGGCACCTGGTCAGAGGTCCTGTCGCTAACTCCGGAAGGCCCCCAGACCGCCGACCAGCGCAAGCGCCGACCCTCCTCGCTTCGGTGCCGTTGGTTACGAGCAGAACCCTTGGACAGGTGCTTAGCACCGAGACACCGGGGCAGCGGGAAAGCCGATCAACCTCAGCCTAGGCAGCCGCAAGGACCAGCACCGAAGCCGGGAGCTGCCGAAGTGCCATTCGATCTTGGCTCTCACGTGTCGCCGCGCCAGGGCCACGGCAGCTCGGGCGCTCCGCACCGAGTTTGGCTCGTTGTGCGGGATCTCGCGTCCACCTGACGGGATGCAAGATCCTTGCGGCTCTGGTGGCCCTTATCCCGCTCCGATAAGGGCCACCAGAGTCGCAAGGATCTTGACGCGGGCCTTACTGACCCTTCGGCGCCAGGATGAACGCACAGGGAGGCACTGATATAACGAAATGTCGGGCGCGCAGCGCTCGAACCTGGACACTGACCGCGGACCTCCACATGACGCGGGTCTCGAGCGCGGGCTGTGTCCCGACATATGTGGATCCGGTGCGACTCCGCGTTCATCCCGACCCCGAGACCTGCCGGAGTGCCGCGACCAACCCGCACACCCGCGGAACTCGCGGCCTCGGTGCCAGTCCTTGCGCCCACCTAAGCCGCAGCCGCCTCGCCCCGCAGCCGCCAAGACGACGGCAGTGCTGCTCTCGCCATTCGCAACCACAACGACCAGCCGAAACCACTCACCACGCCCCAGCCCATTCGATCCTGGGTCCCCAGGCAGCCGGACGCGACTGGGCAACAGATGTGGAGCGCGCGGCCCGCGACCACCCACAGAGCGGAAAGAGGCAATTCACGACTGTGCTTTCTTGCCACCAATACCCCCCGGGGGTACCTTGACGGCATGGAGCACAAGGAGCACGCGACCACGTCCTGGGGAACGGCGGCGTCCGCGACGCTGCACTGCCTGACCGGCTGCGCGATCGGTGAAGTGCTGGGCATGGTGATCGGGACGGCGGCGGGGCTGCACAACGCCGCGACGATCGTGCTGTCGGTCGCGCTGGCGTTCGTGTTCGGCTACGCGCTGACCATGCGCGGTGTGCTGCGGGCCGGGGTCGGCCTTCGCGCGGCGCTGGGCGTGGCGCTCGCGGCGGACACCGTGTCGATCGCGATCATGGAGTTGCTGGACAATGCGGTCATGCTCACCGTGCCGGGCGCGCTTGACGCCGGGCTGACAAGCGCGCTGTTCTGGGCCTCGCTGGCCGGGTCGCTTGTGGTGGCGTTCGTGCTGACCACGCCGGTGAACCGGTGGATGATCTCGCGCGGCCGGGGCCACGCGGTCGTCCACCGGTACCACCACGCCCACTGACCTGGAGGCCGCTGCGGGACCCAGCCACGCCGCGCACCCCGCGCCTGGAACCCGCCTTGCTCCGGCCCCCACATAAAACACGCCGATCAGCTGTCGAGGGTCACCACGGTCTTGCCCTTGGCCCGGCCGGCCGCGATGGCGGCGAGCGCGTCGGTGGCCTGGTCGAGCGGGACGACGGACTCGACCGCGATGGCGAGTTCGCCGGCGGCGGCCCGGGCGGCGATCGGGCCGGTGATGTCGCCACGCGCATCCGTCATGATCTTGTGAACGGTGAGGCCGTCCGTGTCGGGTCCGGGCGCCAGCGCAAGCGTGGCCACGACGCCGCCACGGCGCACCGCGGCCAGCGGAACGTCCGCGTCGGTGCGGCCGAACAGGTTGACCAGCGCGTCCACGCCGTCCGGGTAGGCGGCGAGGACCTGGTCGGCGATCGGACCGGCGGCCCGGTCGAGGACAGTGGTGGCGCCGAGGTCGCTGAGACGCGCGGTGTCCGCACCTGTCGCGACGACTGTGACGCCCCGCGCGGCGAGGAACTGGACCGCGAACGAGCCGACGCCGCCGGACGCGCCGCTGACCAGCACGGTCTGACCGGGCTGCGGGTCGACCGCGTCGACGGCCGCACTGGCGGCAGCGGCGGCAAGCGGCAGCGCGGCGGCCTGGACGAAGCTGAGCCCGGCAGGCTTGAGCACCACCGACGCGGCCGGCAGCAGCGCGAACTCGGCGAGCGTACCGGCGTGAATCGGCGGGGTGCGCAGGATGTGGCCGAACACCTCGTCGCCGGGCCGCACGTGGGTCACCCCGGCACCGACCGCCTCCACGACACCTGCGGCGTCCCGCCCGAGCACCACCGGGTACTCGTGCGGCATCATCCGGGCCAGGAACTCGGTGCCGATCGCATTGTCCATCGGGTTCAGCCCGGCGGCGCGGACCCGGATCAGCACGGTGCCGTCGGTGACGGCCGGAACGGGGATCTCGCCGAGCTGCGGCTTCTCGCCGGCGGCCGGGATATGCAGTGCACGCATGAGGAACTCCACAATCATCGGGTACGGAGGACGTAGTCGTGGGTGAGGGTGCGGTACGGCCGGCCCGCGGAGTCGTCGTGGACCGTGGTGGTCTCGACCGAGGCCGCGGGCACCGGACCTTCGATTGCGGCCTCCACAAGCGGGTCACCGTCGAAGTAGATCTGGGTGGTCAGCGGCAGCATCCCGTCGGCGGTGACGATCGAGTGGATGTGCAGGGGCCGCAGGCCGGGTAGTCGCAGCGACTCGGTAAGCGCGCCGAGCGGCCCGTCCGGGTCGAGGCCGAGCGTCTCGGTGCCCGGCATCACGGTGCGGAACTCGTAGTGCCCGTCGCCATCCGCGACGATCGTGGCGCGCAGGTTCCACTCGGGGATGCCGGACGAGTCGTTCGGGATGTTCAGCGGCAGGAAGTCGCTGGTGTCGATGCCGGAGTAGATGTCGTCCGCGCCGATCTGCCAGACCTCAAGCACCGCACCGGGCACCGGGTCGCCAGCGGTGGTGCGCACCGCGCCGGACACGAACAGCGGCTCACCGGGCTCGTCCGGGCGCATCGGGAGCACCGCCGGGCTGTGCAGTACCGGCGCGCCGGGGCGGTAGGCCGACCCGCCCATGTCCCAGTTGCTCGCGCCGTCCTTCTCCGGGTGCGCGTAGTCGGCACCCTCGGTCGCCCGGAGCACGGTCTTGAAGAACAGCACCCGCAGCCTGCGCAGCTCGCCGGCGTCGGCCGTCTCCTGGAGCCAGTCGAGCACGGCGGACAGCTCGTCCGGCGTGACCTGGTGCTTGAGGATGACGTCGTCGACGGCGCGGCGCAGATCCGTGAACACCACGCGCAGCCGGCTGTCGGACTGGATCACGGCCCTCCCCCTCTCATTCACTTGAATGTTCAAGTCAAAAGCTAACTGACATGAACATTCAAGTCAACTCTCGGCTTGTACGCTGACCGCATGTCCGACCCCGAGCCGCGCTGGCTCACCACCGAGGAGCTGGCGGCCTGGCGCGGCTTCATGAAACTCCTGCAGCGGCTGCCCGGCGCACTTGACGCCCAGCTTCAGCGCGACTCGCAGCTCAGCTTCCTGGAGTACTACGTGCTCGCCGGCCTGGCCGACCAGCCGGGCCGCCGCATGCGGATGAGCGACCTCGCCATCCTTGCCAACGCCGAGCTGTCCCGCCTGTCGCACCTGGTTAGCCGCCTGGAGAAGCGCGGTCTCGCCACCCGCGAACCCGACCCGGCCAACGGCCGCTACACCCACGCCATCCTGACCGACGCCGGCTACGCGTACCTGGCCCAGGCCGCGCCCGCGCACGTCGCCCGCGTCCGCGACGTGTTCATCGACGTCCTCACCCCGGACGAGCTGCGCACGCTGCACCACAGCGCCGACAAGGTGATCACCCGCATCGACGATCTGTCATGACGGTGATCCGGCGCTCGTGAGGTATCGGTCCGCGACCGCGGCCGGCTGGTCGAGGAGGCGACCGGCGTCCAGGTTGCGGGCGAGGCGCAGGTACTGGGCGTGGGACCAGGCGAGCGGCGTCGCCGAGAACGTGGGCGTCCCCGGGGTGAAGTGCGGAGGCGCCAGATCCCAGACCTGTTCGGGGAGCATGCCGCCCGGCCCGGCGGCGCGGGTCATCGCCGACAGCCGGGTACGGGCGGTGCGCACGTCCCCGGCCGCGATGTCGTATTCACCGCGTTCGCCGGAGAGCAGCGGCCAGGCACGGCCGCGGGAGACGCGGGACCCGGCCGGTTCGTCGTACTCCCACTGGCTGCCGTCGAGCTGCTCGCCGAAGCCGTCGAACGAGGCACGATGCCAGAAGTAGCCGCGCGGAGTGGACACGCCGAGCTGCGCATCGACGACGGCGAGGCTATTGGTGACGTCGGGATCGGACGGCGGGAAGATCCCGAGCCGGACCAGGTCCAGGAAGCTGGGGTCGACGACTGTGCGCTGGTCGACGCCGGTCGGGCCGCCGTCGCCGATGTCGTAGGCGGTCCCGGCGTCCGGCTGCCCGTCCTTGGTGAGGCGCAGGAAGTAGGGTTCGGCCGAGTACGGCCCGGTGGTCGTGACCGTCCACGACTTCACCCGGGACCGCCATGAGTCGGCCGTGTCGAGGTAGCGCGCCGCCGACGCCGGGTCACCGTTCGCAAGGGCGATCGAGGCGGCGCAGACAAGTCCCGCGATCGTGGTGGCGATCGTGTTCGGCGAGTAGCCGGACTGGTTCTCCCAGCGCTCCTGCGGCGTGAACGGCGCCCCCGGATAGCCGAGCAGGAAGTCGGCCGCCCGTTTCACGTGCGGCCAGGTGTCGGTGCGGCCCAGCTGATAGGCGAGCACGATCGGCAGCGCCACCTCGTCGAGCTGTAGTCCGCCCCAGACCGGCGTACCGTCCACTCTCGAGTTCTGGGGGAACGAGCCGTCCGCCCCCTGCTGCACCGTGAAGAGGAAGTCGAGCGCGCGGCCGGCCCCGGACCGGTCACCGGCAGCGATCAGCCCACCGGCGATCTGATAAAGATCACGAGACCAGACCAGGTGGTACGGGCCGGAGGGATCATCAGTGCCGAACGCCCACGGCGAGGCGGGCGCGGCCACATACGCACCGGGGTGGGTCTTGTCCTCCAACGCGGCGAGGATCATCGCGGACGTGTTCCACAACGTCGCACCCGCCGGCGCCTCGGTCAGGCCCGCCACATACCGGTTCCAGCCGCCGGCATAGGCGCGCGCGACCGCCCCGAACCCGTCCCGCATCGAGCGCCGGGCGGTGGCCGCAGCGTCCGTTTCAGTGACGCCGAAGCCGAGTGCGAGCGTGCTGTGCCGCCCCTTCAGCGCCGCCGTCTGTACCAGATTGCCGGCCTCGGCCCGGTGGTAGCGCCAGTCCATCCGCCCGTCCCGCAGATCGGTGAGCCCGTCGCTGACCCCGGCGAACCCGTTCGACGTGGCAGTGAAGTCCCCGATCAGCGCGCTTGACACCGTGCCGTCCGTCGCCAGCAGCGCTTTCCCGGCGGTGCGGCCGGTGTCGCCGGACCGGGAGTTCCCCAGCGCCGGATCGTAGATCGCGAACAGGTCATAGCCGGGCGGCGCCGCGAACGCCAGGTCGACAAGCACAGTCGACCGCGCCGGATCGGTCGTGTAGTCGGCAGTGAGCCGCCACCCGGCACCGTCGAAGGTCTGCCGGAAGCGCAGCCCGTCACGCTGCTCGGTCCGTACCCGTGCCGCAGTGGACAGGCCGCCGCGCGCCGTCACCGCGAACGTCAGCGACCGCGCGCTCGGCCCGTCGATCGTCGGGTAGAAGATCTCCCCGAGCCCGCCTTCCCGCTGTACTGTCGCCCAGACCAGGCTCTCCCGCGTCCGCGAGGTGAGCAGCCCCGACTTGTCCGCCGGAAGGTACTGCTCGTCGACGCCGGGCGCCCCCGGTGCGACACCCACCCCCGGCGGTACGGGTGTCAGGCTCATCGTGGCCACCAGCAGGACGTTCAGGACCGCCGTCATAGCTCACTGTCTATCCGACTCCGCCCTTGATCGCATCCGCGAGCATCCCCGAGGTACAGCCTGCTGTACCTTGATCGGGCAGCTGACGGGATCGATGCGGGCGCATCCGGCGAATAGCGTTCTTGTCATGACTACAGCGAAGAAGCACCGCAAACTGCTCATCGCGCTCAGCGCCAGCGCCGTGCTCGCCGGCGGCGTCGGCGTGGGCGTCGGGGCTGCCAACGCCGATGTCATGAAGGCCTCGACCGCCACCACTGCGGAACAGTCCGGCTGGGCCGGTGTCACCCGTACCCAGGTCGAGATCGACTTCGGCAAGGGCTGGGTCACCAAGGCCGAGCTGACCGTCCCGCGCAATGCCAAGGGCAAGCTGCCGCTTGTCGTCATGCTTCACGGCAGCGGCTACAACGACATGAACCAGACGCTGCCGGACGGTGGGGGCTCGACGTTCGTGCCGCTGGCACAGGGGGCGAGCCGGGAGGGTTTCGCGACGCTGCGGTTCAACAAGCGCGGCGTGACAGACGTCGGCCCGGTGGAGAGCACCGACCCGGCGCAGCTGCACCCGGAGAACCCGTACCACCAGATCCAGCAGGACGCCGCCGCGGCGATCCGGTTCGGTGCGGCACGGCCGGAGATCGACCCGTCGAAGATCTACCTGCTCGGCCACAGCGAGGGCACGAACGTCGCCGCGAACCTGGCCTCGGATCCGGCGAAATACAACATCCCGAAGCCGGCCGGCGTGATCGCGATGGGCGTGGTCGGCAAGGACATCCGCACGCTGCTGACGCTCCAGCTGTACGGCCGCCAGCTGCTGCAGATGCACGACGAGTTCGACGTGGACGCCGATGGCCGGCTGACCGCACTCGAGGCGTCGGACGGCCTGGTGGGCCTGCCGCAGGCGACGGCCGACCAGTTCCGCGCGATCCTGCTCGACGGCGACGGCGTGCTGGACAGCACTGACACCGACCGCGACGGCCAGATCGCGATCGACGCGGAGGCCGGGCCGGTGCTGCGGGCCGCGACCGGGATCGACAACTACCCGGACGTGCCGGGCCTGGAGGAGCTGAAGGAGTACGTCACCGACTTCGCGCGCTTCCCGACCGTGACCGAGGCACTGCCGTCGTTCACCGGCCCGACGCTGATGCTCAACGGTGAGAACGACCTGCAGACCCCGGCCCGCGCCGCCCTCGCCGCGGACGCCGCCGTCGCCGCCTCCGGCAACAAGGACCACACAATCATCATCTACCCGGGCATGGCGCACACCATGAACATCACGCCGAAGTTCGCCGCGCAGTTCCGCGACCCCGACCCGAAGGTCGTCAACGACGTCCGCACCTGGCTGCGGTCGCACCGCTGACCGTGCGACCCCACTGCCCGGCCGATCCTCCGGCCGGGCAGTCGCCGTGTCAGGGCGACGTGAGGACCGGTGCGATCGTCTCGACGCCGTCCGGGTGCAGCACGAACCGGATGCGGGTGAAGTCCGGCATGCTGTCCGGCCGCGCGACCAGCCGGGACAGCGCGGCGCCGTACTTCGCAAGCGTGTACCGGCCGGGGATCCACACCGCGACGTGCGCGCCGCCGTCCTGCCGATGCGACCACACGCCCTCGGGCAGGCTCGCGGGTTCCGCCTCGACCGGCACGCCGACCTGCCAGTGCGGCCTCCCCAGACCGGTCGTCCACTGCTGACGGAGCTCCCGGACGGCGGGCCATTCGAACCAGGGCGGCCCGGCGCCCTCCCCCACGAGCGCGGCCAGCTCGCGCGCGGTCTCCGCCGCGTCGGCCAGGCCGTCGTCCCAGCCGGAAGCCTCGTACCGGCCCTGCGTCAACCCCGACACCACGATCATCGGGGGTACGTCCACCACGCGCGCATCCGGCCACTCGGTGAGCAGCCCCCGGGCGTCCGCGATCGCCTCGTCCTGCTCCCGCCGCCGCGCCGCCACCTCCTCCGCGTGCTGGTTCAGCAGCTCCAGCGCGGTGTCCGGCTCGTCGAGCGCGCGCCGGACCTGCCGGACGCTCAGCCCGGCGCCGCGCAGCACAGTCACAAGCACGGCGGCCTCGATCTGCGTGAACTCGTACGACCGGTATCCGCTGTGCTCGTCGACGTGCGCGGGCACGAGCAGCCCTTCCGCATGGTAATAACGAAGCGTCTGTGCGGTCAGCCCACTCAGCTCGCTGAAGTCCTTGATCGTCAGCATGTGACAAGCGTGCGCCTTCCGGTTACCACAAGGTCAAGCCGATCACACCTCGATGTGCGAGCCCATGATCACGGTACGTTCGCGGGGCAGGCGGAAGTACTCGGCCGCGTCCGCGGTGATGTGCGAGGTCGCCACGAACAGGCGTTTGCGCCACAGCGCCATCGTCGGCGCGGTGCCGGTGCGCAGCTCGATCTTTGACAGGAAGAACGAGGCCTCGTCGATGTTCAACCGGCCCTCGGTCGTGTCCGGGTCGAGTATGCGCAGCGCATCGGGCACGTCCGGGCGCTCCATGTAGCCGAAGCGCGCGACCACGTGGAAGATGCCGTCGTCGGCGTACCCCAGGTCGTCGATCGTGATCCGTTCCTCCCGGGGCACGCGGGGCACCGGCTCGGTCTCGATCGACAGGATGATCACGTGTTCGTGGCGCACGTGGTTGTGCTCGACGTTCGCGCGCAGGGCAAGCGGCGCGGTCCGCTTGCCACGGTTCAGGAAGACGGCCGTGCCCGGCACCCGTGGCATCCCGGCCATCTCGGTGTGCACCTGCTCGATGAACTCCGGCAGCGAGCCCTCGATCCGCTCCCGCTCCGCGGTGACCACCTGCCGGCCGCGCTGCCACGTGGTCATCAGCGTAAACGCGGTCAGCGCGATGGCCAGCGGCAGCCAGGCGCCGTGCACAAGCTTCGTCAGGTTCGCGGCGAGGAACAGCAGGTCCACGCCGAGCAGCACGAACGCGAGCGCGCCGAGCAGCCACCACGACGTGCCCCAGCGGTGCCGGGCCACGTAGAGGAACAGCACAGTGGCGATGGTGATCGTGCCGGTGACCGCCATGCCGAACGCGTAGGCGAGCGCGGCCGAGCTCCGGAACGCGAAGACAAGCGTCAGCACCGAGAACATCAGGAGCCAGTTGATCCACGGTACGTAGATCTGGCCGATCGACGACTCCGAGGTGTGCGCGATCCGCAGCCGGGGCAGGTAGCCGAGCTTCCCGGCCTGCGACGCGACCGAGTACGCGCCGGTGATCACTGCCTGGGCCGCGATCACCGTGGCCGCGGTGGCCAGCAGCACCAGCGGCAGGCGCGACCACTCCGGCGCGAGCAGGAAGAACGGGCTGCTGATGTTGGCCGGGTCGTCAAGGATCAGCGCGCCCTGGCCGAGGTAGCTGAGCGTGCCCGCGGGCAGCACCAGGAACAGCCAGCCGCGAGCGATCGACCGGCGCCCGAAGTGGCCCATGTCCGCGTAGAGCGCCTCCGCGCCGGTCACCGCGAGCACGATCGCGGCCAGCGCGAAGAACGCGATGTCGAAGTGCCCGGCGAGGAACCCGATCGCGTACGTCGGCGACAGCGCCTTGAGGATCTCCGGGCGCATGATGATGCCGGTGATGCCGAGCCCGCCGATCGCGAGGAACCAGGCGATCATCACCGGGCCGAACACCCGGCCGACAGCGGCGGTCCCACGTCGCTGCACCGCGAACAGCACCACGATGATGACCGCGGTGATCGGCACGACGAGCGACTCGAGCGACGGCTGGATGACTTTGACGCCCTCCACCGCGGACAGCACCGAGATCGCCGGCGTGATCATGCTGTCGCCGAAGAACAGCGATGCACCGAAGATCCCGAGCGCGGCGAGCACCGGTGCGGTCCGCCGGCCCGGCGCGGCCCGGCGGCGCAGCAGCGAGATCAGCGCCATGATGCCGCCCTCGCCGTCGTTGTCGATCCGCATCGCCAGCAGCACGTAGGTGACAGTCACGATGACCATCACGGACCAGAAGATCAGCGACACCACGCCGAAGACGTTGCCGGTGCTGACCGGCACCGGATGCGGGTCGGCCGGATTGAAGATGATCTGCATGGTGTAGATCGGGCTGGTCCCGATGTCACCGAAGACCACACCGAGCGCGCCCACCACCACGGCCAGCCGCACGCTGTCCCGATCTCCCGGATGCCCCACCGTGTCCCCTTTCGCGCGGGCGCCCGGTGTTGATCACACGCGCCCCGCGCGACCATACCCGCCCCACGCACCCCACACACGGACGACAGACCCGGCCCCGGCAGCGGATATGCCGTCGGCCACCGGCCGGCCGATATGCTCGCCCGGTGGACGTGACCGGGCTGGTGCTCGCCGCCGGCGCCGGGCGGCGATACGGGATGGCCAAGGCGCTGGTGCCGTTCCGCGGGCAGCCGCTTGTGCGCCACGCCGCCGGGCTCGCGCTGGCCGGCGGCTGCGGCCGTGCCCTCGTGGTGGTGGGTGCGGAGGCGTCCGCCGTGCGGGCCGCCGCGCCGGAACTGCGCTTCGTCGACAACCCCGGCTGGGCGACCGGCATGGCCTCGTCGCTGCGGGTGGGCCTTGCCGCCCTGGCCGCCACCACCGCCGACGCCGCGCTTGTGCTCCTGGTCGACATGCCCGGCGTCACCCCGGAGGCGGTTCGCCGCGTCGCCGCGCACGCCTCGCCGGACGCGCTTGTCATGGGCGGCTACGGACCTCGTCGCGGACACCCGGTGCTGCTCGGCCGCGCGCACTGGGCCGGGGTGGCCGCCTCCGCGACCGGCGACCACGGTGCCCGCGACTACCTGCGCACGCACGCCGCCGCAGTGACAGTTGTCGAGGTCGGCGACGTGGCCGACGACCTCGACGTCGACACCCCGGACGCGCTCGCCCACCACACCTGAACCCATCTTCCCGCTCCCGCGGACGCGGCCGCGTTGGGCAGCCAGTAGAGCATGATGTCGTCGAGGATCTCGTCCCGGTCGACGGCCTTCTCCGGGTCGCCGTCGTTGTCAGTCACGTCCTGGAAGAGCGTGTAGATCCAGGCGGCCAGCCCCACGGGCGAGTCAGCGAGCGCGTATCCGATCGTCTGCGGGCGGGTGGCCTGCTCCCGGGCGTACCCGTCGAGCTGGTCCTGGTAGTGCTGCGCGCGCGCCATCATGCGCTGTCCCTCGGGCGTCGCCTCGCTCATCTCAGCCGCCGTCGGGAACACAAGCGGGAGGTTGAAGTTAACCGGTGGCCCAGTAGTCGCAGAGCGCGCGGATCCGATCGAGCTGCGGGCCCTGGCCGGCGTCCGCGACCGTCTCCCGGTCCGGCCAGCGGGTGTCGGCCAGGCGGCGCCGGAGGTCGAGCAGATCGGCGTCCGGTACCGAGATCGGAAACGGCGTGACGAGGTCTTCCATCGGTGCTCCAGGTGTGGTGCGTGCTGTGGACGCCGCCACTGTACGCAGAAAGTGGAATAAAAAATCAACTTGGAAAAAGATCCTCCACTTCCGTAGTATCGGGGCGTGACCGAGCCGCCCCCTCCCCTGCGCCGCGATGCCGAACGCAACAGGCAACTGCTGCTGCGCACCGCCTACGACCTGATGGCCACCGCCGGGCTGGACGTCACCTACGAGGAGATCGCCCGCGCGGCCGGCACCGGGCTGGGCACCGTCTACCGCCGGTTCCCGCAGCGGCAGGACCTGCTCGACGCGCTCTTCTCCGCGCACATCGACGCGGTCATCGGCTTCGCGGAGGAGGCGGCGCGGGAGGACGACGCGCTCGCCGGGCTCACCCGGTTCCTCGAACGGCAGCTGGAGCTGGAGTCGGAGAGCCGCGGCCTCGGCGAGCTGCTCCGCGGCCGCCGGCAGTCGTCCGCGCTGGTGCTGCGGGCCGGCGAGCGGATGACGCCGGTGATCACCGGGCTGGTCGCGCGGGCCGTGCGCGCCGGCCAACTGCCCTCCGGCGTCACGTCCGGCGACTTCGCGGCCGCGCACCTGATGGTGGGCAGCGTGATGGACGCGTCCCGCACCGTCGCGCCGCAGCTGTGGCGCCGGGCGCTCGCGGTGGCGCTGGCCGGGCTGCAACACGCCGATCTGCCCGGCACCGCGCCGGACGAGACGGTCATCGACCACCTCTACCAGGATCCCAAGAGATGAAGGAACAGCACATGCCACTCCCCGACGACCTGCTCCGCGTGCTCAACGGCAAGGCGATCTGCTTCGTCACCACGCTGATGCCGGACGGCTCCCCGCAGATCTCCCAGACCTGGGCCGGTACGGACGGCGAGCACATCCTGATCAACACGGTGGAGACCCACCAGAAGAACCGCAACATCGCGCGGGACGCCCGGGTCGCCGTCGGCATCGCCGACCCGGACGCGCCGCTGCGGTCCTGGGCCGTGCGCGGCACCGTGGTGTCGGCCACCCAGGACGGCGCCCGCGAGAACATCGACGAGCTGGCCCAGCGGTACATCGGCCGCCCGTACCCCGGCTACAGCGGCGCCGGTGGTCAGGAGCGCGTCCTGCTCACCATCTCGGTGGACAGCCTGCACCGGCCGCAGCGGTAAGGCCTACCCCGCGGGCGCGAACGCCTCCCGGAGGCAGGTGTTCTCGTCCGCGTCCGCCCTCATGAACTCCTCGGTGGTGGCGTAGGCGATGCGCGGGTCGCCCTCGGTGTCGACCCGGGCCTGATATCCCTTCGCCTTGAGGCAGGCGACCGCCTCAAGCAGCCGGTCGGTGAACTTCGGGTCCGTCCGGCGCTCCCGGTCGAGCCAGCTCTCCGGCTGGGTGGCGGCACAGGAGTCCACGGCGGCCCGGTACTGCGGATCGGCCAGGTCGACCTCCGGTTTGCCGTAGTTGCCGGCCTCGTCGACGTGGTGCGGCACGCCCGCGGCGACCAGACACGCGGCCCAGAGGTTCTCCAGCCGCGTGATCTCCTCCTCGGTCGCGTCCGGGCGGATGACCGGCCGCTCCGCACCGGCGGGTGCCGACCCGGAGGCCGCCGCAGCCGCGCCGGGCGTCACCAACGTGGGCACGTCGTCGCCGGCCTGCGGGTCGGCACCGCCGCAGCCGGTCAGCGCCGCAATGACGCCGGTCGCGGCCAGGACGAGGGTGAATCGCTTCATCGGTGGTGATCCTCCGGTGCTGTGGGACGAAACCTGCCCGCCGATCCTGATCACGGATTGTGTGGAACCTGTCGGGAGCGCGCTGTGAGGTTCGTCGACGTTCCGCACGGCCCGGACGCTCTAGGATCTGCCGTCATGTGTGCGAACGTGCTCGTGGCGGAGGACGACCCGCGTCAGGCCGAGGTGCTCCGGCGCTACCTTGAGGCCGAGGGCCATCGGGCCATCATGGTCACCGACGGTTACGCCGCGGTGTCGATGGCGGCGGATGCGGACCTGGTCGTCCTGGACCTGCTGATGCCGGGCCTGGACGGCGTCGAGGCCTGCCGGCGGATCCGCGCCTGGTCAGACGTGCCGGTGCTGATGCTCACCGCACGCGCCGCCGAGGACGACGTGCTGACCGGGCTGGACACCGGCGCGGACGACTACGTGACGAAGCCGTACAGCCCACGGCAGCTGATGGCCCGGGTCCGCACGCTGCTCCGGCGCGCCCGTGCGGAGCCCGGCGCCGTCCGCCGGGCCGGCGCGCTCACCGTCCACCTGGACCGGCACCAGGTCCTGCTTGACGGGCGGCCGGTCGACTGCACGCCGGGCGAGTTCGCAATCCTCGCCACGCTCGCCGACCAGCCGGGCCGGGTGTTCAGCCGCGCCCAGCTGCTCGTGCAGACCGCCGGGCTGATCCGGGAGTCCACCGAGCGGACCATCGACTCGCACGTGATGAACCTGCGGCGCAAGATCGAGGACGATCCACGGCACCCGGTACGGCTGCTGACCGTGTACGGCGTCGGCTACAAGCTCGCCCCATGAGCGGCACGGGCGGCGTACCGTGGCGGCGCAGCCTTGTGGTCCGGTTGCTTGCCGTGTCAGTGCTGATCGCGGTCTGCGCGATCACGGCCACCGCCTGGCTTGCCGTCGAGACCACCACGCGCACGCTGCGCCAGGAGCAGGGCCGGGCGCTCGCGGACGACCGGGCGCTCTACGACTCGCTCATCGCGCACGCGGCCACCCACACCGACTGGGCCGGCGCGGCGGACCTGCTGCTCAGCGGCCGCGGGGATCGGCGGATCACGCTGATGACCGCGGACCGGCAGCTGATCGCCGAGACCGGGGCCGGGCCGTCGCTGCTCCGTGCCCGGCCGTCCGCGCTCATCGACCCGCTCGACCTCGACCTCACGATCAGCGGTGCGCCGGGCCGCATCGATCCGCGGGTGACCGGGCCGTACCGGCTGCCGCCCGAGGAGACCGCACAGATGTGGAAGTCGGCGCGGTCCATCCAGGACTGCATACGGAACCGCGGTGTGGAGGCGGAGATCGTCACACTGCCCACCGGGCGACTGGCAGTGCGTGGCGGACCGGCCGGGACGTGCGACCCAGGTGACCTGCGCGCGCCGACGCCGACCGAGGCCGGGCCGCTGCGGGAGCTGACTGCCGCGACAGCGCGCTGCGCCGGGCTCCCCCACGACGGGTTGGAGATCTGGTTCGACCCGGTCGGGTTCACGCTTGCCGGCGCCGCCGCGGACAGCGATCAGCGGGTACGGGAGTGCGCGTTCGAGGCACGGAAGGCGCAGCTGCGGCCGTACACGGCCCCGCCGGTGCTGCTGTTCGTCACGGATCCGGCGTCGGCCGAGGCGCCACCGGTGTTCGACCTGTCGACAGGCAACACGGCCCGGATCGCCGCCGTCACCGCCGCGGTGCTTGCCGTCGCGGTGCTTGTCACGGTCGTGATCGGCGGGCGGCTGGTCCGGCCGCTGACCCGGCTCACCGAGGCGGCGACGCGTACCGGCGGCTTCCCGGTCGTGCCGGTCGGCCGCGCGGACGAGATCGGCCGGCTCGCGGCCGCGCTCAACGACCTGGACGCGCGGCGGGTCGGCACGGAGGCGCGGCGGCGGGAGATGGTCGGCGACGTCGCGCACGAACTGCGGACGCCGCTGACGAACATCCGCAGCTGGCTGGAGGCGGCCCAGGACGGGCTCGCGCCGATCGACCGCCCGCTCGTCGATCTGCTCCTCGACGAGGCGGTGCTGCTCCAGCACGTGATCGACGACCTGCGCGACCTGGCCGCCGCGGACGCCGGGGACCTGCGCCTGCACCCGGTCCGCTGCGATCTGCGGGAGCTGCTGGGCCAGGTCGCGGACGCGCACCGGGGCACGGCCGCGCGCGCCGGCGTCACGCTGCTCGTCGACGCACCGCAGCCCCGGACCGCTGTCGTGGACCCGGAGCGGACGCGTCAGCTGATCGGCAACCTGGTCGGCAACGCGGTCCGGCACACGCCGGACGGCGGCGTGGTCACGCTCGCACTGACGCCCGGTGGGATCGAGGTCGCGGACACCGGTGCCGGTATCGCGCCCGGGGACCTGCCGCGCGTGTTCGACAGGTTCTGGCGGGCGGACGCGTCGCGCAGCCGGGCCACCGGCGGCAGCGGGCTCGGCCTCACCATCGCCCGCAAGATCGCCCAGGCGCACGGTGGCGATCTGACGGTGCGCAGCGAGCCCGGCGCGGGCGCCACCTTCACCGTCGGCGGCGGGCCGTACCCGGGGTGATCGCGGGCTTCCCCGGAGCAGCCCGCCGTTGCCGGCCCGCCGATTTCCGTGGGGACGGTCACAGTCGTCTACCTTCCGGGCTCGCCGCACGTCGCTTCGGTGGGCGCCGGACCGGCCGCGCGCCGAGGACGGTGAGGAACAGCGATGACCCTGGACATGTTCGCCGACCTGCTCGCCGACAGCTACCGCACGCTTGTCGGCGAGCCGCTGGTCCCGGACGGCCTGCGCGGCCTGCGGGCGGCCGAGTGGCTCTACGAGGCGCCGTTCGGCCTGCTTGCCCACGACACGTCAGCTGACCCGCTGTTCATCTACGCGAACCTGACCGCGCAGCAGCTGTTCGGCTACTCCTGGGACGACTTCGTCGGCCTGCCGTCCCGGCTCTCCGCGGGCGCACAGGACCGGGAGTCCCGCGCCGCCGTGTTGGAGTCGGTGCGCCTCAAGGGTTTCGCCTCGGACTACCGCGGACCCCGGGTCACCGCGGACGGCCAGCCGTTCTGGATAGAGGATGTCACCATCTGGAACCTCATCGGCCCGTCCGGCGACAGGACCGGTCAGGCCGCGCTGATCCGCCGCTGGACCGACTGACCCCGGTCGGCGCCGGGTCCACCCCCGGGACCCGGCGCCGACCGCCCCCGTCATTCACAAACGCGCGGCGGTACGACTCCGTCAGCTCAGCGTCGTGCAGACGTTCTGCACGACGTGGTAGGCCCCGGAGACGGTGCGGTGGTTGTCGGCAGTGATCTGCAGCGTCCAGGCGGGGCCGTCGATCTCGTAGAAGCCCCGCGCCAGGTTGCCCTGCCCCTCCCGGAATCCGACCAGGAGCGGCCCGTGGTTCAGATAGGTGCGGGCGCCGTCCGCATGGTGGATGAGGAAGCCGCTGGCGCTGGCGTCGCCCACGGCGGTCCTGCCGGTGGAGACGTTCGTCAGCCGGTAGACAAGCGGGCCGGTCGCGGTCTCGACGTGGACCGAGCCGTCCGGGTGCGTGCTCAGGGTCTTGTAGTAGACCTCGTCCTCGATCGGGTCGCCGTGCACCGCGAAGTCGCAGAGCGGGCCGGCCGGCAGGTCGAACGGCGGGCTGGGGATGAGCACCCAGCCGGACCCGGGCGGCGGGGCGGCGGTGGCGGCCCTGACGAGCGACGGATCCGGCGGGACGGGAACGGCCTCGGCGGGCGCGCTCAGTGTGAGGGCGGTCAGAACACCCGCCACGAGGGCGATGGACAGTCGGCGCATGTGTGCCTCCTCGGACTCCTCACCCAGAGACGCGATGGGCGCCGGGATCGGTTGTCCATGTCGGACACCCGTCAGGAGGGAGGCGGGACGCGGGCTCGGTGACGTCCGATATGCGGGAGGACCGGCGGCCCTCCCGCATATGTCCGGCCGGTGCTCAGCCCTTGGAGCCGATGCAGCCCTTGGCGCCGGCTTAGCCCTTGGAGCCGGTTCAGCCCTTGGAGCCGGTGAACGCGATGCCCTGCACGAACTGGCGCTGCATGACCACGAAGACCGCGATGACCGGCAGCGACGCGAGCAGCGACCCGGCCATCAGCACCGGGTAGTCGGTCATGAACTGGCCCTGCAGCGACGCGAGACCTGCGGAGAGCGTCATCTTCTCCGGGTCGTTGTTCACCACGAGCGGCCAGAAGAAGTCGTTCCACGACCAGATGGTGGTCAGGATGCCGAGCGCGACCAGGCCGGGCCGGGCCAGCGGCATCATGATGGACCACCAGATGCGCAGCGGGTTCGCACCGTCCAGCCGCGCGGCCTCGTCGAGTTCGACAGGCAGGCCGAGGAAGAACTGCCGCAGCAGGAACGTGCCGAACGCGCTGAACAGGCCGGGCACGATCAGCGCGGGCAGGCTGTTGAGCCAGCCGAGGCGCGCGATGATCTCGTACTGCGGGATGATGAACAGCTGCGGCGGCACCATGAGAACAGACAGGAACACACCGAAGATGAGGGTACGCCCGGGAAAGCGCAACCTCGCGAACGCGTACGCCGCCATCGAGCAGAACAGCACCTGCCCCAGCGCCCGCGCCCCCGTCATGATCAGCGTGTTGAGGAACTGCTGGCCGAACGGCACCAGCTCGAAGATCTGCGTGTAGTTGCGCCACCGCCAGTCGGGCGTCAGCGTCGGCGGCACCTGGGTGGCGTGCTGAAGCGTCTTCAGCGAGGTCAGGAACTGCCAGATGAACGGCGCGACCATGCCGAGCGCGCCGAGCGCCAGCAGCACGTGCACAAGCGGCCGGCTACGCATACGTCACCCACTTCTTCTGCAGGCGGAACTGCACCGCGGTGAGCACGACGATGATGACAAGCAGAAGCATGGCGATCGCGGCGCCGTACCCCTTGTCGTTGGTCTGGAAGGCCTTGGAGTAGAACAGGTAGACGATCGTCTCGGTGCTCGGGAACGCCGGGTTCGCCCGCGAGCTCTGGCTTGACCCGCCCATCAGCACGTAGACCAGGTCGAACAGTTGCAGCGAGCCGATCACCGAGACCACCGAGATGAAGAAGATGGTCGGCGACAGCAGCGGCACCGTGATCCGGAGGAACTGCGCGATCGGCCCGGCGCCGTCGAGCGCAGCCGCCTCGTAGTAGTGCTTCGGGATGGACTGGATGCCCGCGATGAAGATGACCAGGTTGTAGCCGAGGCCCATCCAGATGCCGACCACGACCATCGCGTAGAGCGCGGTCGCCGGATCCGCGATCCAGTGTGGTCCCTCGATGCCGACAAGCGACAGCACGTAGTTGATGATGCCGAAGTCGCCGTTGTAGAGCCACTTCCAGATCATCGCGACCGCGACCGGCGTGGTGACCACGGGCAGGAAGAAGAACGTGCGGTAGATCGCCACGCCGCGCAGTCCGGGCCGGCTGAGCAGCGCCGCGAAGATCACCGCGACCGGCACGCCGACCAGGCCGAGCACCGTGTACTCGATGGTGTTGAGCAGCGCGGTACCGACCTCGGGGTCCGAGACCAGCTCCCGGTAGTTGTCCAGGCCCACCCAGTCGGCCGCGCCGCCGAACGGCCCGGTCTTGGTGAAGCTCAGGTACGCGGTCTGCACGACCGGCCAGAGGTAGAAGACGATCAGCCCGAGTCCGGTGGGCGCGATCATCGCGTACCCCCAGAAGGCTTCTGCCCATCTGCCCTGTGGCTTTTTGCGGACCGGCGCCGCGGCTTTCACCGCGGCGCCGGGCGCCTCCGAGACGACGCTCATTCCTTCGCGAGGCTCTCGTCCATGGCCTTGGCCAGCTCCGCGGCGGCGGCCGCGACGTCCTTCTGCTGGTTCCAGGCGGGCGTCAGGTAGGTGGTCTCCAGCTCCTGCCAGGCGGCGGTGTTCCGGGAGATCGGGTACGGCACCGCGGTCGGCACCTGGTCGAGGAACGCGGCCTGCAACTTCAGCTCCGGGTGCGCCGCGGCCCACGCGGTCTGCGTGCCGTTGTAGGCCGGGATGACGCCGCTCTTGCCGAGCTGCTCCGCCGCCTTCTGCGAGCCGAGGTACTTGACGAACGACCAGGCCTGGTTCGGGTGATCGCTCTTGGCGGAGACCACGTTCGCGAGGCCGTGGATGACCGTGGCGGCCTTGACGCCCTTGGGCAGCGGCGCCACGTCCACCCGCGTCTTTGTGTAGTCGTTGGCGGTGAACTCGGCGACGTTCCAGGAGCCGCCGTAGTACATCGCGGTCTTGCCGGACTCGAAGAGGTTGAGCGGCACCGTGTCAGTCATGGTCTTCAGGTCCGGGGAGTACCCCGCCTTGATCAGGTCGGTCCAGAACTTCAGGCCCGCGATTGTCGCCGGGTCCGCGTAACCGCTCTTCTTGGCGTCGGCCGAGATGACCGAGCCGCCCGCCTGGAAGATCGTGTTGTACTGGTACTCCTGCGCGGAGGACAGGTTCGCGCCGATCGCGTACTGGCCCTTGCCCTTGTCCGTCAGCTTCGCGGCCGCGGCCTTGAACGTGTCCCACGTCCAGGTCGCGTCCGGGTAGGCGACGCCGGCCGCGTCGAACAGCTCCTTGTTGTACCAGAGCCCCACGGTGTCGAAGTCCTTCGGCAGGCCGTAGTGCTTGCCGTCGACCGTGTAGAGATCCACGAGCGCCTTGGGGTACGCGGTGAGGTCGACCTTGTCGGCCGCGATCTTCTCGTCCAGCTCGGCCAGCACGCCGTTTGTCGCGTAGAGCTGGTAGTTCGGCCCGTTCATCCAGAAGACGTCTGGTGCCGCGCCTCCGGTTGCCGCCGCCTTCATCTTCGTCCAGTACGTCTCCCACGGGGTGAGCTGGACGTCGATGGTGATGTTCGGGTTCTCCTGGGTGAACGCCGTGGCCAGTTGCTGCATGGCAGGGACCTGGTTCTTGTCCCACACCGCGTACGACAACGTGACCTTCGCGTTCGGGTCGTCACTACCGGTATCACCACTGCCGCAGGCCGTGGTGCTCACGAGAAGAGCAGTGACACCCACAAGGGTGGCAGCAGCCCGTCCGATCCATGCCATGGGGATAGTCCTTCCGCACCGGCCCTGTCAGCCGTCAGGGTTGGGACTATTAATGGTCTCCACAGAAAGTTTGTCAAGACTTCAGCTCTTCGGCCGGGCCGGGTCCGGCGAACATCGTGCGCTCGGCATGATCCAGCGCGAGACGAACAGCACCCAGAGCGACGCTTTCCTCACCGAGTGTAGATGCACGCACCTCGGGCGTCCGGAGGCACTGCCTGTCCAGCTCCCGCCGCAACGGCTCCAGCAGCACGTCCGCCGAGCGCGAGAAACCGCCGCCGAGCACCACCATCTGCGGGTCGAGCGTCATCACAAGCGAGGCCGTCCCGATCGACAGATCCTTGACGTACCGCCGGACCGCCCCGAGCGCAGCCCGGTTCCCCGCCCGCGCGGCCGCGAACAGGTCGCCCGCATCGCCGTCCCACTTCGCCAGGTGCTCCTGCGCGCGGATCCAGCCGGTCACCGGCAGCGCGCCCACCTCGCCCGCCGCGCCGCCGAACCCCCGGTGCAGCTTGCCGTCGATCACCAGGCCCAGGCCGGTGCGCAGACCGGCAAGCAGGTAGACGAAGTCCTTGGCGTAGCGGGCCACGCCGCGCCACTGCTCCGCAAGCGCGGCCAGCCGGCCGTCGTTGTCGACGAGCACCTCCTTGCGCATCTGCCCGTGGAAGTGCTCCGCGAGGTTCAGCCCGGTCCACTCCGGGATGGCGACCGAGAGCACCACCTTGCCGGTCGGGTCGACCAGGCCGCTCGTCCCCACGCCCACGGCCCACAGATCGGCCGCGTCCACGCCGCTGTCCCGCAGGCTCTCGGCCACCATCTCGTCCGCCGCGGCCAGGCGCTTCTCCCGGCCGGCCGCCTCCGGCACCTCGGCCTGCGCGCGGCCCAGCACGGTGCCGTCCAGGTCGGTGACCACGGCCCGGACCCGGTGGCCGCCGATGTCCACGCCGAGCGCATGACCGGCGTCGCCGCGGAACCGGTAGCGCCGCGCCGGGCGGCCCATCACGCCCGCGGCCGGCGGCACCTCCGCCACCCAGCGCTGGGCGAGCAGGTCGTCCACCACGTCCTCGGTCGAGGCGCGGGACAGGCCGGTGCGCTTGGCCAGCTCGGTGAGCGTCATCGACTCCGCGGCGCGCAGCACCCGCAGCGCGGTCTGCGTGTTGAGCTGCCGCAGCCGCGACAGGTCGCCGCCGAGGATCTCCTCCGGCATCGGCCCTCCTCTTCCGGTCTTGACAAGGCGGTCCCGCACGCCACTAATTGTGGAGACCATAGAAAGTGAGACAACGTGAATCAGGTCAGCTTAGTGGTCGTCGGCGCCGGACTCCGGGGTCAGGGCTACGCGCGGCGCGCGGTCTCCACCGGCGCCGCCCGGGTGGTCGCCGTGGCCGAACCCGACGAAGGACGCCGCACACGGTTCGCGGCCGAATTCAGCCTCTCCCCCTCGGCTCAGTTCCAGGACTGGGAGCAGCTCGCCGCCGCCGGAAAGCTTGCGGACGCGGCGATCGTCGCCACGCCGGACCGCGTGCACACCGGCCCGGCCGTCGCGCTCGCCGACCTGGGTTATCACCTGATGCTTGAAAAGCCGATGGCGCCGACCGAGGAAGAGTCGATCCTGATCGCCGACGCGGTCTCCCGAAACAAGGTCATCTTCGCACTCTGTCACGTTCTCCGTTACACGGCGTATACCTCGGTGCTCAAGGATCTGCTCGACAGCGGCCGGATCGGGCAGGTGATGAGCGTGCAGCACCTGGAGCCGGTCGGCTGGTGGCACCAGGCCCACTCGTTCGTCCGCGGCGAGTGGAGCAACAGCCGGACCTCCTCCCCCATGCTGCTGGCCAAGGCCTGCCACGACATCGACTGGCTGCTGTACCTGATCGGCAGCCCGGTGTCCCGAGTCCACTCGTTCGGGCGGCTCTCCCACTTCCGCCCCTCGTCCCGCCCGGCCGGAGCCGCCTCCAGGTGCCTGGACTGCCCGATCGAGCCCACCTGCCCGTACTCCGCGAAGCAGCTCTACCTCGGCTGCCTCGGCGACCCGGACCGCGAGTTCTGGCCGCTCTCCGCCGTAACCGCGGACCACACCGAGGCGGGCGTCCTCGCCGCACTGCGGACCGGCCCGTACGGCAGGTGCGTCTACGACAGCGACAACGACGCGGTCGACCACCAGGTGGTGAGCATGGAATTCGCGGACGGCACCACCTGCTCGTTCACGATGACCGCGTTCAGCCCCTTCGAGCAGCGCAAGACCCGCTTCTTCGGCACCCACGGCTACATCGACGGCGACGGGGCCAGCCTGCGGATCGTCGACTTCCGCACCGGCGACGAGGAGACGGTCTCGATCGCCGACGACATCTCCGCCGACCACAGCGACGCGGACTGGGCGCTCACCGACAGATTCCTGTCCGCGGTCGCGACGGACGACGCGTCGCTGCTGCTGTCCGACGCGGAGGCAAGCCTCGCAAGTCACCGGGTGGTGTGGGCGGCGGAACGCGCACGGCACACCGGCACCGTCGTCAGCATGGCCTGATGAACACGTCCGACGACGCCTCCCACGCCACGGGCGATGCTTTCCGCGGCTCCACGGGCGATGCCTTCCGCGGCGACACGGACGACGCCTCCCGTCGCGACACGACTGTCGTTGATGCTCGTGGCGTGGGCGACGCCGGCCATGCCGGTGACGTCGGCAGTGCGGGTGCCGTGGTTGCTCTGACCGGGGGAAGCCTGGGCGATGTGATTGCCATCGACGTCGGCGGCACCACAATGAAGTGCGCGGTCGTCGGCGCAGACGGGCGCGCACGAACCCTCTTCCGCCGGCCCACCGGGCGCGAACTCGGCCCGGACGCGGTTGTCGCCGCCCTCCTCGACGTGGCCGCCCGGCTCGTCGCCGACTGCCCGGGAACTCCCGATGCCGTCGGCGTCGTGGTCCCCGGCTTCGTCGACGAGGTTCCGGGCATAGCCCGCTACTCCGCGAACATCGGGTGGCGGGACGTACCGCTGCGCGCTCTGCTCCGCGAACGGCTCGGCCTCCCGGTAGCCCTCGGCCACGACGTGCGGGCCGGCGGGCTGGCCGAGGCGCGGGCCGGCGGCCACCGCGATGCGCTGTTCGTGCCGCTCGGCACCGGTGTGGCCGCCGCCCACGTGGTCGGCGGGGCAGCCGTGACCGGCGCGCACGGCACCGCCGGCGAGCTCGGCCACGTGATCGTCCGCCCCGGCGGTCCCGCCTGCGGGTGCGGGCGCAACGGCTGCCTGGAGGCGATCGTCGGCGCGCCCGCGGTCGCCCGCGCCTACACCGCCCGCACCGGCGAGGACCTACCGGTCACGGAGATCGCCGCCCGCACCGCTGCCGGCGAACCGGACGCGACCACCGTCTGGACCGGCATGATCGACGCGCTGGCCGACGGCCTCCTCACCGCGATCGCCCTGCGCGACCCCGAGGTCGTCATCATCGGCGGCGGCCTGTCCGAGGCCGGCGACACACTGTTCACCCCGCTGCGCGCCGCCCTCGCCGACCGGCACGGCCCACTCCCTCTGCCCCCGCTGCTCCCCGCCACCCTGGGCGAGAACGCCGGCGTCCTCGGCGCCGCCCACCTGGCCCGCGACCTCGGCTCCGGCCTCGCCTCAGCCGGCTGACGGGCGCCTGTTCAGGGCGACCCGTGACCGCCGTATACAGGCCGGCGATGCGGCCTCCGCACGCCGGCAGGGCAGGCGCGGGGCGAGATCCTCGCCGTCGGCACGCCAGGCGCCGCCGCCCGGCCAGACCACTCCCGACTCGGCAGCGGCCACGGCCCACAGCAGCCTCCGGCGCCGCACCCACGACAGGCCCGCCCACAGTCCGGCCCTGTTCAGCGCGCGGGCAAGCTCCTGAAATTGATCCACGACCTCAGGGTCTCAGCGTTCGTCCCGCCCCGGCCGGGAACCGGCTGATCGAGGGCTGGGCTGTGCCGGAACGCTACGGCCGGGGTGGCAGCTCGATCTGGTAGCGGATGAATCCCCGGTTTTCCGCGACCTGGTCATAGAGGCGTCGCGCCGTGCTGTTCGACTCGTGCGTGTTCCAGTAGACGCGGCAGCATCCCTGCTCCGCCGCCCACTCCGACACCGCCGCGATCAACGCCCGCGCCACGCCCTTGCCGCGCACGTCAGGCGCGGTGAAGAGATCCTGCAGATAACACACGTCCGGCCCCGACGTATTTGCGTGGACGAAGAAGTGCGTGATGCCGACAAGCCGGTCGTCGAGGCGCGCGCCGAGTGCGTGCATGCGCGTCCCCGCCTCGAACTCACGCCACGCCCTGTCGTACATCTCCTGGGGCTCGAGCCGCTTATAGAAGTCGATGTACCCGCGGAACAGCTCTTCCCACGCGCCCCGGTCCGACGCCCCGAGCTCACCGATCCGGATCATGAAGAACTCCTCGCGTCGAATTCGAGGGCGGCGGCCCGCTGTTCCAGGGCGACCGCGAGATCGTCCCGCTCGGGTCCGTACAGCCGGATGCCGCACCCACACCTTAGATCCCCGGCACCACCGGCTCCGGCCGCCCGGCCAGCGCAGGTAACGGCCGGAGCAGCGCCAGCCCGGTGATCAGTGCCCAGAGCAGGAAGCTGTAGAGCGAGATGCGCTCCGCGAGGCCGGTCGGCACCCAGCCGTACGTGACGGGAATGTTGAGCAGCCCGATCGCACCAAGCGTGACGCTCACCGGTGCCAACCATCCCGGCAGCCCGAGTTCCAGGTGAGAGAGGCCGACGACGACGGCGAGCACGTTCCCGGCGATTATCGAGAGGAACGCGCCGATCAGGTAGAGCGGCAGCGTCCCGTCGGCGAAGCGGTCCGGGCCGAGCGGGAACACGGCGAAGAGGATCAGCGCGACCGCGTGCGCCACGCCGAGGGCCGGAACCATCAGGCGTCTCCAGCCGGTGAGCCGGCGCCCGAGGACGATGCACGCCACCGCGACGAGTGTCCCGGCGACGATCCAGGCGAGGCTCATCAGCCACCACAGCGGCGACGAGATGAGGATGCCCTGGAAGTCGCCGGCGTACCGGCTGCCCAGGAAGTTGATGTAGTCGTCGACGTAGCTGTAGGCGCGCCGGTCCCAGGCCGCGGCCACGACCGCCTCCCCGATCAGGCTGACAAGCGCCGCGGTGATGAGCGCGATCCCCGCCCTCACGGGACCAGCACTATCTTGCCGAGCGCGGTCCGGTTGGAGGACTCGGACAGTTCCAGCGCCGCGGCCGCCTCGCCGAGCGGGAAGCGGGCGGCTATCTGCGCGGTGAGCGTGCCGTCGCGGAGCAGGCCGAAGACGTGCGTCAGGTCGGTGCGCAGACGTGCCCGGAACACCTCGCGCTTCGCCGACCCGGGCTTTCCGGAACCGGCCCAGATGTCGTAGAAGCTCGCGTGCTTCTTCGTGGGCAGGTAGTTCCAGTACGCGAGCCGGCCAAGCAACGCCACAAAGCTGAACACCACGGGGGTACGGTCGTCGAGCTTGCTCGCGATGCTGTAACAGACGAGCGTCCCGGTGCGGTTGAGCAGCCGGTACGACCGGCCGACGCTGGCGCCGCCGAGGTGGTCGAACACCGCGTCCACACCGCCCGGCGTCAGCGCACGCACCCGGGCTGTCACATCGGGTGCGCGGTAGTCGACGGGTTCCACCCCGAGCGCGCGCAACGCCTCGTGGTGGCGCGGGTTGGCGGTGCCGATCACCCGGGCCCCGGCCTGCCGGGCGAGTTGCGCAAGGATGGTGCCCACCCCACCGCTGACGCCCAGGATCAGCACGGTCTGCCCGGCGCGCACCTTCGCCGCACCGTGGAGCATCTGGTAGGCGGTCACGCCGTTGACGATGAGCGTTTCCGCCTCGTCCGCGCCGATGCCGTCCGGCACGTCCACCAGGTCGGCGGCGGTGAGCAGGACCGCGGTGGCCCAGGCGCCGGTCTTGGTGAGCGCGGCGACCCGTGTGCCGATCAGCGCGCGGTCCACGTCCGGGCCGACCGCCTCGACGATGCCGACCAGGTCGTAGCCGGGCACGAACGGGAACGCGGGCTGGCCGAAGTAGCGACCGCGGCGCATCGCGCTCTCGGCGAACGACACCGCTGTGGACTCGACCCGCACCCTCGCCTGACCTGCGCCCGGGGCGGGCAACTCCCGCTTGACGACCCGGAGGCCGGACGGCGCGACCTTGCCCGGCAGCACCACCTCGGTAGCGGTGTTCAATTCGGCCGTCCCCTCGATTGATTTGCGACGGATCATCGCTCTGTTAACGGCCGTAACTATGCATGGGCCGGTTTTGACGCGTCAACCCGTCACACTTGGCACGCCCCGTTACACTGCGACGGTGATCGAGGAACAGCAGGTGATGAGCAGGCGTGAGCGGCTACGGGCGCAGACGCTCCAGGAGATCGAGGACGCGTCGTTCGCGATCATCGACGCGGACGGTGCACACGCGCTGTCGATCGCGGCACTGGCCCGGAGCATGGCGATGTCCGCGCCGGCCACCTACCGCTACTTCCCGTCGCGGGACGCGCTGCTCACCCACCTGATCAACCGGTCGTACCAGCAGCTCGCCGCCGCGATGGCCGAGGCCGTGCAGGGCAACAGGCGGACGCCGCGCGCGCGAGTGCGGCTGCTCGTCGCGGCCTACCGCGACTGGGCGCTGCGGCATCGTCACCGGTACGGAATGCTCTTCGGCCAGCGGACCGGGGGCCTGCCCGACGATGCGGACGGCCAGACCCCCCTGGATCCCGCGATGGCACTTCTCGTCGACCTGCTGACCGCCGTGCCGGACCACCCGGCGGCCGACGCCTCAAGCGGCGACCGCACGCTCGACACGCAGCTGAGAACGTGGGCCCGCGTCCAGCAACGGCCGGACACCCCGCCCCGCGCCGCACGGACCGCAATCGTCATCTGGACCCGTGTCCACGGCATCGTGAGCCTGGAGCTCACCGGCATATTCGACGGCCAGGCGGTCGAGGTCCAGCGGCTGATCGACCTCGAGGTCGACGACGCGGTCCGGCTCCTCTACCCGGCCCCGCAGGCCGGCCCGAGCGTGGGGTTGTAGTCCGCGAGCGCGGCGACGAAGCCGGAGCACCGCGAGGGTCTGGCCGATCCCGTGCCCGGCAGGAATCTCGGACATGAAGCGGCGGGATCAAATGATCATCCGTCGAATGTACACAGGAGTGGTTCCAAGGCGCGCATAACCACTCCCAGGTACATTCGACGGATGATCTCCGTGGGCCGGGTCTGCGGTATCGCACCTTTATGGTGAAATATCGGGCGCGCAGCGCCCGCCTACCGGTTACCCTCCGCGACAGCCGCTTCTCGAACTCCACCGGCGAATTTCCGCACAGATCAAGCCCCCTCACCCAGGCCGAACACGCCCCGCTCACCGGCGGCCGCTTCTCGATCTCAACCACGGCGAACCTGCGCGCAGATCTGGCCCCCACCCAGGCCGAACACGCCCCGCTCACCCGCCGCTGACGCGATCCCCGGCCTCGATGCCGCTCTTGATCTCCACCAAGCCCACCGCAAGCCGGACCACGACCCCGGCGCCCTGCCCGCGGGCCACTCCAGGACCATCCTCTACGCGAGATCCGTCACGCGGCGAACAGGGCCTCCGCCCAGAAGCCGCCCTCCGAGGGCACACCCGGCGGAACCGCGAAGACGGCGCTGGAGACGTGGCGGAGATACTCGTTCATGGCGTCGTGGCGGGCCAGGCTGGTCTGGACGGGGATGAACGCCGTGCGGGGATCGCGCTGGTAGGCGATGAAGAAGAGGCCGGCGTCGAGGCGCCCGAGGCCGTCGGAGCCGTCGACGAAGTTGTAGCCGCGGCGCAGCATGCGGGCGCCCGCGTTGGCATCCGGGTGGGCGAGGCGGACGTGGGCGTCGGCCGGGATCACGGGTTCGCCGGCAGCGGTCGCGGTGAAGTCCGGCTCGTCGAACTCGCCTGCCCGGCCGAGGGGTGCGCCGCTGCCCTTGGTGCGGCCGACGATCGCCTCCTGCTCGCCCAGCGGCGCCCGGTCCCAGGTCTCGATGATCATGCGGATCTTGCGGGTGACCAGGTAGCTGCCGCCGTCCATCCAGGACGGCCCGTCGCCGGGCTGGGCCCACAGGTGGTCGCGGAGCAGCGTGGTCTCCTCGGCCTTGAGGTTGCGGGTGCCGTCCTTGAAGCCGAACAGGTTGCGCGGCGTGGCCTGGGCCTGGCTGGTCGAGGAGGTGCGGCCGAAGCCGAGCTGGGACCAGCGGACGCTGACCACGCCCATGCCGATTCTGGCCAGGTTGCGGATCGCGTGCACGGCGATCTGCGGGTCGTTGGCGCAGGCCTGCACGCACAGGTCACCGCCGGAGAGCGCGGGGTCGAGCTTGTCGGCGGGGAAGCGGGGCAGCTCGGCGAGCGCGTCGGGCCGCTGCGCGGCAAGACCGAAACGATCAATGCCGTCGGGGGTACGGAAGAGGCCCGGTCCGAGGCCAAGCGTCAGTGTCAGCCCGGACGGGGGCAGGCCGAGTGCCTCACCTGTGTCGTCCGGCGGCGCTTCCGGGATGCCGTTGACCGCGCCGACCGGGCCGGCGTCCAGGCCCGCGGTCATCCGTGCGGCGGCCACGGTCCACTGTTGCAGCAGCGCGACCAGACGCGCCCGGTCCTTGGTGATCACGTCGAACGCGACGAAGTGCAGCCGGTCCTGCGCGGGGGTGACGATCCCGGCCTGGTGCTCGCCGTGGAAGTCGACCGGGCCGTGGAGCGGGGGTGCCGTGTCACCCGACGCGTGCAGCGCGACCGCACCGGCTGCGGCCGCGGCGGATCCGGCCAGCCCGGCGCCGGCCACCGTGATGATCCGGCGGCGCGACATCCTCATCTGAACACCTTCCTGCGGACTGGGAGTGTGCGATAGCTCGCGGCGGGCTGGGACGTGCGGTGGATCGCGGCGGGCCGAAGCGCGGTCCGGGCGTGCGGAGCGAGGGCGGTCACAGCGCGCCACGGGACCAGGCAGTGCGAGGCCTTGCCGTCAGCGTCAGCGTCGGATCCACCGAACGTTCTGGGCCGCACCGGGGCGTACCCCGATGCGGCAGTTGATCGTGGCTTTATTTGACGACTGCGGCGGCGACCTGGCTTATCGGCTCGGAGACCGCGTTGATCACGTCGGAGAGTTCCTTGAGGTCGGCCTCGGTCAGGTCGGTGTGCAGCTTGTAGCCGTCGCCGACGCGGTGCTTGGCGAGCGCGGTGTCGACGTCCGCGAAGCCGGTGTCGAGCTGGGTGACGAGTGCGGGTGCGCGCTGCTCGAGCGCGGGGCGGAGCGCGGCGATCGCGGCCTTGGAGCCCTCGACGTTCGCGGCGAAGTCCCACAGGTCGGTGTGCGAGTAGCGGTCCTCCTCGCCGGTGATCTTGCCGGTGGCGACCTCGTCGAGCAGTTCCTTGGCGCCGTTGGCCAGGTTGAGCGGGGAGAGCTGCGCGGCGGTGGCCTTGGCGACGATCTCCTTGACGTCGGCCATCAGCTGGTCCGCGACCGGGCCGGACTTCGAGATGTCGCCGGTCTCCCAGAGGTCCTTCTCCAGGCGGTGGTAGCCGGTGAACTCCATGCCCTCCTCGATGACCTCCTCGCGGCCGTCGATCCGCGGGTCGAGATCGCCGAAGATCTCCGCGACCGGCTCGATGCGCTCCCAGTAGGTGCGCGCGACCGGGAACAGTGCCTTCGCCTCGTCGACCTTGCCGGCCTTGACCGCGTCGACGAACTCCTGGGTCTTGGCGAGCAGGCCGGTGGACTGGCTCTGCACGTAGCGCTGGTAGCCGGCGGTCGCCTCGGCAAGCGCCGCGTCGTCGGTGAGCGGCGCGGCCGAGCCGCTGACCTGGAGCGTGCCGCGGATGCCGTCGCCGACCATGCCGGGCTTGCAGGCGGTCTGGTAGGTGCCGGCCGGCAGTTCGACGCGCAGCTCGCGGGTCAGGCCGGGCGCGACGTTCTCGATCTCGCCCATGATCCGGTCGCCGGAGGCGTACACGTAGAACTCGGTGATCTTCGAGCCCTTGTTCGTGACCGCGAACGTGGCGGTGCCGGCGGCCAGGACTGTCACGCCGACGTCGCAGGCGGTGTCGGTGGCGTTGACCGCGACCGGGCCGGCCGCGGCGTTGGCGCCCTCGTCCGCTTCCGCGCAGGCGGTGAGGCCGGCGACCGCGAGCGCGGCGGTCGTCAGAGCAAAGAATCGGGGGGTACGCATGGTGCTCCTTCAGCGGAACTCAACGGGATTCAGCGGGGTCCGGCGGGTTGCGGCGGGTGCGGCGTTTCAGCGGACCGGGGCGGCGACGGGGGTGCGCGCCGGCGTCAGGAAGAACGCGAGCGCGGGCACCGCGTAGAGCAGGTAGGCGGCCGTCTCCAGCACCGACGGCGCCGGCGTGATGTTGAACGTGCCGGCGAGCAGCGCTGCCGGCCAGCCGGACGGGTCGAGCGTGCCGGTGATGTCGAAGGCAAGCGTGTTCAGTCCGGGCAGGACGCCGGCCTCCTGGAAGTCGTGCACGCCGTACTTGAGGATCCCGGCGGCGACCAGGATCAGCAGCAGCCCGGTCACTGTGAAAAACCGGCCCAGGTCGATGCGGACGGTGCTGGCGTAGAGCAGCACGCCGAGCACGATCGCGGTCACGATGCCGCCGAGGATGGCGAGCAGCGGACCGGAGTCGGCGGTGGCGCCCTGCACCGCGGCGAAGAAGAGAAGCGCGGTCTCCAGGCCTTCGCGGGCGACGGTGAGGAACGCGAAGAGCACCACGGCGACCCGGCCGACCTCGATCGCCCGGTCCAGGCCGGCGCGCAGCTCACCGCCGAGTGACCTGGCGGCCCGGCGCATCCAGAAGATCATCAGGGTGACGAAGCAGACCGCGACGACCGAGGTGACCGCCTCGAACAGCTCCCGGTGCCGGTAGTCGGCGAGCAGCGTGGTGCTGGTGTAGGTGAGCAGGGCGCCGAATCCGATGGAGAGCACGACCGCGGCCGTGACGCCGGCCGCCACCCACGGAAGCCGGTGCCGGCGGTCGGACCTGACCAGGAACGCGACCAGGATGCTCACCACGAGCGTCGCCTCGAGGCCTTCGCGCAGCCCGATGAGGAACGACGCGAACAACGGGGAGTTCGACACTTCCAGCTCCTGTTTAGGCTAGCCTTACCTGACTCCAGCAATCTCCTACACGCTGTGGGACAAAGTCAAGCCGACACGGTCTCGTATCCTGTGATCCATGCGCCCCGTGACCTCCTCCGATGAGCCTCCGCACCTCGCCGCGCGGGAGCGGCCGGCACTCCGGGGGCTGCTGACCGAGCGGATCGCACGGCAGTTGGAGCACGACATCCGCGCCGGAGCGCTGACGCCGGGCGCGAAGCTGGCCTCGGAGCGGGAGCTGGCGCAGCAGTACGGCGCGAGCCGCAACGTGGTCCGCGAGGTGCTGCGCCGGCTGGAGGCGCAGGACCTGATCGACGTGCAGCCGGGGCGGGGGTCGTTCGTCACCTCGCGCGGCGCCCGCACCTACGACGCGGTCTACCGCGCGGACCGGCCCACGGCACGGCAGCTGATCGAGGCGCGCATCCCGGTCGAGGTGGAGATCGCCGGACTGGCGGCGGAGCGGGCCACGGCCACGGAGATCCAGGCGATCGAGCGCGCCCACGAGCGGTTCGTCGCGGCGCCGGACGCGGCCGCGATGGCCCGTGCGGACCTGGGCTTCCACGACGCGATCGCGGCCGCGTGCGGCAACCCGGTGCTGCGGGTGATGCTGTCCTCGATCGGCGAGATGATGTTCGAGATGATGCTGCGGTCGAACTCGGACCCGGCGATCGGCGAGCCCGGCGTGCCGCACCACCCGGAGATCCTGGAGGCGGTCGCGGCCCGCGACGTGCCGCTGGCCCGGGCGCGCATGCGGGAGCACCTGATGCTCGGACTGCGGACCTACGGCGCGGATCTCGACGTGAGCCTTGACGTGATGGCGACCCGGCACCTGGAGCGCCTGCTCACGCAGTCATAGCTCATCCCTTGCCAAGAAGGTTTCGGCGTTGTTACGGTCCAACTGGTCCAACTGGTAGTACCAGTTGGACCAGAACCCACGACGGCGAGGACGACGATGTCTGAGATACGAATGGGCCGGCGCGCCTTCGGCAGGCTGATCGCCGCCGGCGCCGGTACGGCGGCGCTGTCCGCCTGCGCGGACCGGTCCGCACCCGGGCCGAACACGCCGCTGCGCATTTCCGCGGTCAACCACGTGTGGTCGCAGGCCGTACGCGAGCGGCTGCCGGAGTTCGAGGAGCTGATCGGGCGGCGGGTGAGCATGCAGTTGCTGACCGCGGACCAGCTCGCCAGCAGCTACAACGTGAAGCTGAACGCCTCGGCGACGGACATCGACGTGATGATGGTGCGCGCGCTGCAGGAGCAGATCCTGTTCGCGCGCAACGGCTGGCTGGCGGACCTCACCGACCTGGTCGCGGAACCCTCCTTCGCCTGGCCGGACTTCCAGGACGCGCCGCGGGAGCGCTCGATCACCCGCGGCAAGGTGCTCAGCGTCCCGGTCGTGACGGAGCGGCCGGCGCTCTACTACCGCAAGGACCTGGTGGACACGCCGCCGGCCACGCTCGACGAGCTGCGCGACGCCGCGCTCAGGCTGACCTCCCCCGGCCTGTTCGGATACGTCGGCCGGGGCCAGCGCAGCGGCGCGGTCACCCAGTGGTCCAGCTTCCTCTACTCCTTCGGCGGCGACTTCACCACGCCGGACGGCCGCTCCGGGATCGGCTCGCCCGAGGCGGTCACCGCCTACCGGTTCTACGGCGAGCTGCTGCACACGGCCGGGCCGCCGGGTGCGACGAACATGAGCCTGGAGCAGGCGATGCCGATCTTCGCGCAGGGCAAGGCCGCGTTTTACATCGACGCGGACGCGATCTACAAGAACTTCCTGGACCCGAAGATCTCCACGGTACGGGACCGGGTGGGCTTCGCACCGTTCCCGGCCGGGCCTGCCGGGTCAAGGCCGCACAACATCCCGTCGTGGAGCGTGGGGATCAACGAGTTCTCGCTGCTGCGGGACGACGCCTGGCAGTTCGTGCGCTGGGTGTCCAGCCCGGAGACGGTGACCGCGCTGCAGATCGACGGCATCCCCGGCGCGCGCGCCGCCACCTGGGCGGATCCGGCGACGCTCGGTGCGTTCCCGCCGGACCTGGCCGAGGCCATGCGGGTCAACGCACAGAACGGCATCGGCCACGACCGGCCCGAGGTGATCCAGGTGGGCCGGGCCCGCGACATCGTCGGCCGGCCGCTGGTCGCCGGCATCATCGGCCAGGACGTGGCGCCGGTCGCGGCCCGGGCACACGCCGAGTTCGAGGACTTCCTAAGCCGCGACAACCGACAGCAGGAGTTCTGATGAGGTTCGAGCAGTCGAACCGGCGGCTGCGCTGGCTGATGCTCTCCCCCGCGCTCGCGTTCGTCGGCCTCATGATCGTTTTCCCGCTGCTGTTCACGCTGAACCTCTCCCTCACCGACGCGTTCGGCGCGGTGAACGCCGGGAACCGCTATACCGGCGGGCAGAACTACCTGGACGCGCTCGGTGACACCCGCCGCTTCTGGCCGGCCGTGTGGCGCACCGTGTACTTCACGATCGGCGCGGTCGTCATCGAGACGATCCTCGGCCTGGCGATCGCGATGCTGCTGCGCAAGCCGTTCCGCGGCATGCGGGCGGTCCGGTCGGTCCTGATGGTGCCGCTGCTGGCCACCCCGGTCGCGATCGGCATCCTCTGGTTGCTGATCCTCGACCCGACCAACGGCATCGCGAACCACCTGCTCGGGCAGCTCGGCATCGCGCCGCAGGAGTTCCTCGGCTCGGTCGGCCAGTCGCTGCCGGTGCTGATGATGATCGACGTGTGGCAGTGGACGCCGATGATGGCACTGCTCCTGCTGGCCGGCCTGAGCACGCTTCCGGAAGAGCCGGAGGAGGCCGCGCGCGTCGACGGCGCGAGCGCCTGGCAGCGGTTCCGGTTCGTGGTGCTGCCGGCGCTGATGACCACGCTGATGACCGCGCTTGTGCTGCGTGCCGTCGATGCCCTCAAGACGTTCGACATCTTCCTTGCCACCAAGGGACCTGGCGGCGGCTCGGACTTCGAGGTGGAGACGCTCAACGTGTACGCCTACGGGCTGACGTTCGACTACCAGGAGTACGGGCTGGCCGCGGCCGTACTGGTGCTGTTCACCCTCTTCATCATCGGTGTCGTCGTGCTGCTGCGACGCCGCTCCCGGAAGGCTTCCGCATGAGCGAGCTTGCGAATCGGTCATCAGCTCGGCGCCGGGACCGTGGCGGCAGGCCCGGTGTGCCCCGTGGGATGTGGACCTCGCTGCGGGTCCTGGCCATCGCCGTGGTCTGCCTGATCATCGCGATGCCGGTGGTCTGGATGATCGCCGCCGCCTTCAAGACGAACGTGCAGGTCACCGACCCCACCGTCGGCCTGGTCTTCGCACCGACGCTTGACAACTTCCGCGCCGTGCTCGCCGACGGCGAGATCATCAGGTCGCTCGGCAACTCCGCGCTCGTCGGCGTGGTCTCCACTGTGCTGTCCGCGCTGATCGCGGTGCCGGCCGCGTGGGCGGTCGGGCGGTTCCGGATGCACTCGACCGGCTCGCTGGTGCTTGTGGCCCGGATCGTGCCGGCCATCTCGCTGCTTGTCCCCTGGTACTACCTGTTCGCGCAGATCGGGCTGGTCGGCTCCTACACCGTGCTGGTGCTCAGTCACATGTTCGTCTCCGTACCCCTCATCCTGTGGATCATGATCGGGTTCTTCGAGGGCCTGCCGATCGAGCTGGAGGAGGCCGGGCGGGTGGACGGGCTCACCGCGTTCGGCGCGTTCCGGCGGATCGCGCTGCCGCTGGCCGCGCCCGGCACCGCCACCGCGTGCGTGCTCGCGTTCATCTTCAGCTGGAACAACTTCATGTTCGCGCTGATCCTGTCCGATGAGGACACCAAGACGATGCCTGTGACGCTGTTCAACTTCATCTCCTACGCCTCCACCGACTGGGGCGGGCTGATGGCGGCGGCCACGCTGATGACGGTGCCGGTGCTGATCGCGGCCGTGGCCGGGCAGAAATATCTCGTCGCCGGCCTGACCGCCGGCGCGACAAAGGGCTGACATCCGTACCCAGGAAAGGTTTTGCATGAAGATCGTCGACGCGCGGGTCATCGTCACCAGCCCGGGGCGCAACTTCGTCACACTGAAGATCACCACCGACGACGGGGTCACCGGGCTCGGCGACGCCACGCTCAACGGACGCGAGCTGGCCGTCGTCTCCTACCTGCGGGACCACGTGGTGCCGCTGCTGATCGGTACGGACCCGCACCGGATCGAGGACACCTGGCAGACGCTCTACCGGGGCGCCTACTGGCGGCGCGGTCCGGTCACCATGGCCGCGATCGCCGCGGTCGACACGGCGTTGTGGGACATCAAGGCGAAGGTGTGCGGGCTGCCGCTCTACCAGCTGCTCGGCGGCGCGTCCCGGGACCGGGTGCGCACCTACGGGCACGCGAACGGCCGCGACATCCCGGAGCTGCTCGACTCGGTCCGGGCCCGGCTGGCCGAGGGCTACAAGAGCGTGCGCGTGCAGACCGGCGTACCGGGTCTGCAGACCGTGTACGGCGTGCACGCCGGAACCGCGATCGACGCCGCCCAACTGGACCAGCGCGCACTGCCTGTCGTCGAGGACTGGGACACCGGCGCGTACCTGCGGCATCTCCCCCGCGTGCTTGAGGCGGTGCGAAGCGAGTTCGGGCCGGACCTGCCACTGCTGCACGACGCCCACCACCGGCTCACGCCACAGCAGGCCGCACGGCTGGGAAAGGAGATCGAGCGGTACGACCTGTTCTGGCTCGAGGACTGCACGCCCGCCGAGGACCAGCGAGGACTGCGCCTGGTCCGGCAGCACACGACCGTACCGCTGGCGATCGGGGAGGTGTTCAACACCGTCTTCGACTACCAGACGCTCATCGACGAGCAGCTCATCGACTACGTGCGCTCGGCCGTCACGCACTTCGGCGGCGTCACGCCGATGCGGAAGCTCTTCGACTACGCGGCCCAGCGGCAGATCAAGAGCGCGATCCACGGCCCGGAGGACATCTCGCCGGTCGGCATGGCCGCCGCGATCCACCTCGACCTGGCCGTCCACAACTTCGGCATCCAGGAGTACTCAGGCCACACGGCGCTGACGAACGAGGTGTTCCGGCACGCGTACACGTTCGACGACGGCCACCTGCACCCCGGCGAGGCGCCGGGCCTCGGCGTGGAGCTGGACGAGGAGCTGGCGGCCGGGCACCCCTATGTGCCCGCGTATCTGCCGGTCAACCGCCTGCAGGACGGCACGCTTCACGACTGGTGAGCCGCTCCGGCGAGGCGGCCGACACGCGTCGATATGAGTCGATATCATCGGACCGCCGGGCGGAGGTGCCGCCGCCGCGTTCCTGCTCGGGGTGGGCAGCGGCGCGCTCCTCACCGGGCGCTGGACCGGTCCCTCCGGGTCCGGCGCCGCGCCTCTCCCACGCTGGGACGAATGCGTGCGGACCGAGACCGTCCGGCGCTGCGCCGGACGGTCTCGTACCGCAGATCCTCAGAAGCCGGGCGGTGCCGTGATCCGGATCGGCGCGCCGAAGTCGAAGAACTCCACCGCCGCCTGACGCGGGCCCTGGTCGACAGTGATCCGGTGGATCAGGTCCCCGGACACCCAGACGTCGATCGAGGAGACCTCGTCCGCCTGCTCCAACTCGAACCACGCGGTCTGCTGCGCGGGCAGGGCAGCGAGCGCGTCCCGGGCCGCGCCGGTCACCGGCAGCCGGTAGTGGGTCGTCTCGGCACCGCGCACCTTCTCCTCCCCGATCTCCTCGACCGTTCCGCCCCGCAGCGCGGCCCGGACCACCGCGGCGGCCGACTCTGCATAGGGCGCGAGCGTGCTCTCCGGATCAAGCGTGCCGGTACGGAACTCGGCGTCCTGCTCGGTCTTCTCGTAGAACGTGTCGCCGATGCTGATCGACGTGATCGTGCCCAGCCCGTCCACAGTGACGATGCTCAGGTCGTCGCCGGACGCCTCGACCGTGGAGGAGGATTTACCGCCGTCCTCGGCCGTGGTCTCGGAGACACCGCGCAGCGAGGTCACCTTCGCCGTGGTGTCGGCGGCCACCAGCACCACCTGGTCCGCGGCCGGACCGCCACCGACGCCGCCGAACGCGACGACCGCCACCACTGACGCGGCCACCGCGGTGATGGCAGCCGCGGTCCAGGCGAGCAGACGCTTCCGCCGGGCCGGCCTCACCACGTGCCGCGACGGCGTGGCGACCTCGGGCGCACCCGTGGCCTGCGGTGCGACCTCCGACATCACCCGGCGCCGGATGTCGTCGTAGCGGGCCGACCCCGGTGCGGGCGGCACGTCGTCCACGGCCGGGTCAAGCGACCGCAGCACCGCCAGGGTGGTGTCCTCGTGCTCAGGCATGGCGCTTCTGCTCCTCAAGAGAAAGGTCGGTCAGCTCGCGTTCGAGCTTCAGACGGGCCTTGTGCAACCGCGACGACACGGTCGCGGCATCGACGCCGAGCAGCGTCGCGATCTCGCCGACGCCGAGCCCGTCCCAGGCCCGCATCAGCAGCAGCTCACGGTCCTTGTCCGGCAGCGCCGCAAGCGCCGGCCACAGCACCTCCTGCGACGGCGTAGGCTGCTCGTAGGCGTCCTCCGCGGCATCGTTGCCGACCAGCCGCAGATGGAGTCGGTCGCGGCGGACATCCTGCCGCCAGTGGTTCGCCACAATGTTCCGCGCGATCCCGAACAGCCACAGCCGTGCCGCATCCACAGGCATCTCGTCCCGACGCCGCCAGGCCACCATGAAAGTCTCGGCCGCGATGTCGTCCGCATCACTCCCCGAAGCGGTCCGCCGACGCGCGAAACGCCACACGTCAGTGAACTGCGCTTCGAAGAGAGCGCTGAATTGCTCCTCGTCCATGCCACCTCAGCTCGACACGTACCAACAGTCTCGACCTGAACATGTCGCCCCACCCCCGGATCTCGCCGCTGGCCACGCCTTTTCCTGCCACGGAGCCAGATCCAAGGGCACCAGTTCCAGAGATTCCCGCTCCCGCGGTGGCCCGGCCCGCACGCTCCCGCCTTCGACGCCCAGCCTCAGCTACCACCTGACCAGACTCAACGGGTGCCGGAAATATCAAGAAAAATCCCCTGCCGCTGGTACGTCGCCGCAGCGAGAAGCGCCGCGCGCAGCAAGAAGCGCGGTGCGAAGCAAGAAGCGCCGCGCGCAGCAAGAAGCGCGGTGCGAAGCAAGAAACGCGGTGCGAAGCAAGACGCGCCGCGCGAAGCAAGACGGTGACCACGATGACGTCAATCGGCAACCGCCGATAGATCAACGGCCAGGTGAGGCATGTGCACGTCATCCGCGCCGAATAACGTGCCTACGCCTCACCTGACGCCCTCCACCCTCGCACCTTCCCCGCATTTCACCCATATCCCCGCCGCGCGCCCCGCCTTTGACCTTGGGTCGTGTGCGCAGCACACAAAGGTGACCGCCTGGCTGCCCCGTCTGCCATCGACCCGCCCCACGGGGAGCAGATCATCGGCAGGGCCGCCACCAACGAAC
>NZ_JBITDX010000012.1:208262-239974 GCF_044454585.1 Catenuloplanes sp. NPDC051500 | reverse complement strand
TTGGGGGGGCGCGCGCATTATGCTGCTTTCCCTGGCCTGCGCTCTTTCTTTGGGGCCCCCCCCCCCGACACCCCACCCAGCGCAACCCACAAGACCAAGCCCAAACCAGCACTAAAAAAGCGTCAACTCATCCCGCTCGATCCCCCGAAGCTTGTCATAGTTCACCACCACGCACCGAATCCCCCGATCCTCAGCCAACACCCGCGCCTGCGGCTTAATCTCCTGCGCAGCGAAAATCCCGCTCACCGGCGCCAGCAACGGATCCCGGTTCATGAGTTCGAGATAACGGGTCAGTTGCTCGACCCCGTCGATCTCGCCGCGCCGCTTGATCTCGACTGCGACCGAGCCGTTCGCAGCATCACGGCACAGCAGGTCGACCGGCCCGATCGCGGTCATGTACTCACGGCGGACCAGCGTGAAGCCTTCGCCGAAGGTGGTGGGGTTGGCCGCCAGGAGTTCCTGAAGGTGAGCCTCGACACCATCTTTGACCAGCCCGGGGTCGATGCCGAGTTCGTAGGACGTGTCCTGGAAGATCTCTTCGAGGGTGATGCGGAGCTCTTCGCCGGCCTTGTTGACCACGCGCCAGACGCCCTCTGATTCTTGCAGCTTGCAGGGGGGACTCATCCAGTTCAGGGGCTTGTAGGCGCGGTCGTCGGCGTGGATCGAGACCGATCCGTCCGCCTTCACCATGAGCAGCCGGGTTGCCGGCGGCAGGTGCGCCGAGAGGCGTCCGACGTAATCTACCGAGCATCTCGCAATCACCAAACGCACCCGAGCAGGGTAGCGGAACACTGCAGGGGTGGCGTGCGGGTGCCATGCTTGTCTATGTGCTGGAAATTCTGACTGGTACCGGTCTGGCCGCATCTGCCGGGCTAAATGCCTATATCCCCATGCTGGCCATGGGTCTGCTCGCCCGTTACACAGAGGTCCTGCAGCTGCCGAGCGGCTGGCAGTGGCTCTCGAACGGGTGGGTGATCGCCATCCTGACCGTGTTGCTTGCGATCGAGGTCGTCGCGGACAAGGTGCCGGTGGTCGATCATTTCAATGACGTGGTGCAGACACTGGTGCGGCCGACCGCGGGCGGGCTGGTGTTCGGCGCCGGTGCGGGGTCCGAGACGGTGACCGTGACGGATCCGGCCGGGTTCTTCACGTCGCATCAGTGGGTGCCGATCGTGGCCGGTGTGGTGATCGCGCTCGGTGTGCACGGGTTGAAGGCGGCGGCGCGGCCGGTGATCAATACGACGACGGCCGGGTTCGGGGCGCCGGTGGCGAGCACCGCGGAGGACGCGACCAGCGTGATCATGTCGATCGTGGCGATCCTGCTGCCGGTGTTGGTGCTGGTCTTCGGCGTGCTGCTGGTCGGGCTGGCGGTGTGGGTCTTCCAGCGGCGGGCGGCGAAGCGGTCCGAACGCCGGGCCGCGCGGGCGGCCGGATACCAGGTGTGACACGACCCCACTAAAGACCAAGAAATCACCATAAATCGGTAATATCGCGGAGTGCGCTCCCGGGTGTCCGTGCTGGCCGCCGCGCGCCAGGACGTGGCCGCGGCGCGCGGGTTGGTGCGCGCGGCCCAGGTGGCGGCGGACGAGGCCAGGATCGAGACCCGCCGCCGGTACGACGTGATCCGCGCGGCCCACGACGCCTGCCTGGCGGCGCTTACCGACGCCCGGGAGACCGCCCGCGACGAGATCTTCGACCGTTTCCACCGTGAGGCGACCGCGCGTGCCACCACGCTCGGCCGCCTCGCGTCTTTCTGTGCCCCGGGCCCGTCAAGCGCGCCCTGGCCCGCCTGGCGGCCGGGCCCGGCAGACCGGAGCGGACTGCTGAAGGTCGGCACGATCACCGTGGACGAGGACACGCCGCCCGTACCCGCGCTGGTTCCGTTGCTCGATCACGCGCACCTGGAGATCACCCGAGGGCCGGCCGAAGGCGAGGGGCGGCACCGGCGTCCGTCCACAGCTGACGGGGTGATCGCCGGGCTGCTGCTCCGCGCGCTCGGCGGGGTTCCCGCGGGCGGTCTGCGGCTCTCCGTCTACGACCCGGACCGGCTCGGCGGCAGCCTCGCCGGGTTCGCGCCGCTTGCCGCGGCCGGGCTGCTCACGTTCGTCGGGCCGGGCGGGCTGACCGCGATGCTCGACGAGCTGGCCGAGCAGATCCGCCGGATCAACGAGACCGTGCTGGCCGGCCGGTACGCGACGCTTGCCGACATCCCCGGCCGCCGCCCCGAGCCCTGGCGGATCGCGGTCCTCCTGGGAGAACGCGATCTCGGCGACGCAGAGTTGAGCCCGTCGCAGCGCGCCCAGCTCGACCGTCTGGTCCGCACCGGCGTCGCCTGCGGCGTGCACCTGATCGCCCGCGACGTCCCGCTCGGCGCGCACCCGGACGTCGAGCGACTGCACATCTCCGGCCGCGAGGCGCTCTGCGACAGCGCCGGTGTGCTGCCGGTCCGGCTGGATCCGCCGCCGCCCGCGGAGCAGGTCTCCACCGTGTGCCGGGGGCTGGCCGAGTCGCTGACCGCAGGTCCGCCGACCGCGCTCCTCGCCGACGTGATCCCGGACGAGATCTGGCAGGAGTGCTCCGCATCAGTGCTTACCGCGCCGCTCGGCGTGGATGCGGACGGCGCGCCGATCGAGGTGTCCCTCGGTGACGACCCGCCGCACGCGTTGATCGGCGGCCCGTCCGGTTCCGGCAAGACGAACCTGATCTACGCCTGGCTTGGCGCGCTGACCACCCGCTACTCCCCCGCCGAGCTGGAGCTCTACCTGCTCGACTTCAAGGAGGGCGTGTCGTTCGCCCGGTTCGCGCCGAGTCCACGCGATCCGAGCTGGCTGCCGCACGTGCGCCTGGCCGGCGTGAACGTCAACGACGACCGCGAGTTCGGCCTGGCGCTGCTGCGGCACCTGACCACGGAGCTGCAGAGCCGGGCGCGGGCCGCCAAGCGCTGCGAGGCCGGCAAGCTTGCGGAGTTGCGCGCGGAGGATCCGGACGGCCGGTGGCCGCGGATCGTCGCGGTGATCGACGAGTTCCAGGTGCTGCTCGGCGGCCGGGACGCGGTCACCGCGGAGGCGGCCTCGCTGCTTGAGGATCTGGCCCGGCGCGGCCGTTCGCAGGGCATTCACCTGGTGCTGGCCAGCCAGGACGTGACAGGCATCGAAGCGCTGTGGGGCCGGCCGGGTCTGGTCGCGCAGTTCACGCTGCGGATCGCGCTGCCGAAGGCCCGGCGCATCCTGGCCGAGACGAACCTGGCCGCGGACGTGATCCCGCGCCATCACGCGGTGATCAATGCGGACTCCGGCGCACCTGGCGCGAACCGGATCTCCCGCCTGCCGGACGCCGGGGACCGCCGGGCATGGCGTGCACTGCAGGAACGGCTGTGGCAGGCGCGCCCGGCGGAGCTCGCCCCACCACGGCTCTTCGACGGCGACGCGGTACCGGCATTCACGCCTGACGAAGCACCGGACCTGACGGCCGAGCCGCGGGCCGCGCTCGGCGAGACGATCGACGTGCGGGCGCGCCCCGCCTACCTGGCGATGACCCGCGCGCCCGGCCGCAACCTGGCGATCATCGGCACCCGCGGCGAGGAGGCGGTCGCGATCCTGGCCTCGGCCGCGTTGTCGCTTGCCGCCACGCCCGGTGCGCGGTTCAGCGTGGCCTGCCCGGATCCGGCCGTCGCCGCGCTTCTGGAGCCGCTGCGGGCCGCGCTGCCGTCCGCCACGTTCCACCTCGGCGACACGGTTCCGGCGCTGTTCGAGGACGTGTCGGAAGATCTCTCCGGGCCGCACTACCTGTTCGGTCTCGCGCTCGACGCCGTCTCCCCATCAACACGATCAACACCAGCCGGGGGTACGGGACGGAGCCCGATCCCCTCGCCGTCCGCGATCGGCACCGGCGCTCCACTCCGGACGATCCTGGAGCAGGGCCCGGAGCGGCGGGTGCACGTGCTGGGCTGGTGGCGCTCGGTCGCGCGACTGCGGGACGACCTGGGCGGGATCGCGGCCCGGTTCGACGCGATCGGCGGCTGGGTCGCGCTTGACGTGCACGGCGCCGATCTGGCCCCGCTCAGCCCGACGCCGGGCGGGCCGGCCTGGTTCCCCCGGCCGCACCGCGCGCTCTGCTTCGACAGGTCAACCGACCGCGTGCCACAGGTGATCATCCCGTACGCCGCGGGTGGCCGATGAGCGCGGAGGAGTACCGGCGTCAGCTCGCCGCGCTGGCCGAGGCGACCGCGCGCCGGGACGCGGAGCTGCTGGCGACCGAGCGTGCGTACCACGACGGCGCCGCCACGGCCACCGCCGAGTTGGTACGCGCGGAGGCGATGGCCGCGGCCGCGGAACGCCGGGCCGGCGCGCTCACCGTCTCGGTGGCCGAGGTGGACCGCGACTCGGCCCGCCTCTGGCAGTCGTTGCGGGACCTGCATCGGCGGCGTCCGGGCTGGGCGAGCCGGGTCGGCGTGCCACCGGAGCCGATGCTGCCGCAGAGCCCGGACCTCGGCTACCCGGACCAGGCCGCCCCGGACTCGCGGGCCCGCGCGCTGCTCGACCGCGCGGCCCGGCGGATCACTGTGGCCCGGCGGGGCGTGCCGCGGCCGTCGCCGCCGCGCCGGGTGCTGCCGTTGCTTCCGGTGGTGGGTGCGGCCGCGGCCGCGTTCACCGCGCTGTTCGCGGCCGGGCTGGTCACACTTAGCGGCGGATATCCGGCCGCGCACCTGGTCACGCTCGGCGCGGACGGACTCCCGGCCGCGCGGCTGGCGTTGCGGGTGGTGGGCTGGTCCGCGTTCTTCCTGGCGCCGTTCACCGGGCTGCCGCTGGCGTCCGCCCTGCTCAACCGGCTCTTCGACAGCCGCCTCGACGTCGGTGCGATCGGGCTGCTCGTGCTGGGCGGGATGGCGGCCGCGTCCGGCGTCTCGATGGCGCTGACCCATTGACACCTGAGCCCTCCGGGAACCGGACAGCGCGCAGGTGTTGCTGTCCGGCTTCCGGAGGGCTCAGGAGGCGACCCCGAAATTCTAAGTGAACGTTAAGTAGATCAGCCGGTGACACGTCACACAGGACAGGGCCGATCACCCGGGCTGGACCGCCCGGCGCATAGTGGACCGCATGAACGCGATCACCGTGCGCGGCCTGCGCAAGACCTACGGCGGCGCCACCGCCGTGAACGGTCTCGACCTGGAGGTGCACGCGGGCGAGATCTTCGCGCTGCTCGGGCCGAACGGCGCCGGCAAGACGACAACCGTCGAGATCCTGGAGGGCTTCCGCAAGCGGGACTCCGGCGAGGTCACGGTGCTCGGCGAGGATCCGGCCGCGCCGAGCGCCGCGTGGCGCGGGCGGGTGGGCATCGTGCTGCAGGGCACCGGCGAGTTCGACAATCTGACGGTACGCGAGATCGTGCACCACTTCGCCGGCTTCTACGCGGACGCGGCCGACCCGGACGGCGTGATCGCCCGCGTCGGCCTGGCGGAGAAGGCACGGGCGCGGACCCACATGCTCTCCGGCGGCCAGAAGCGCCGGCTGGACGTGGCGCTCGGCATCGTGGGCCGCCCGGAGCTGCTCTTCCTTGACGAGCCGACGACCGGCTTCGACCCGGAGGCGCGGCGCGAATTCTGGGAGCTGGTCCGCGATCTGAACGCGAGCGGCACCACGATCCTGCTGACCACGCACTACCTGGACGAGGCCGAGGCACTGGCCGCGCGGGTCGGCGTGATCGCGGCTGGCCGGCTGGTCGAGGTGTCCACCCCGGCCGATCTGGGCGGCCGGCAGGACGCACTGCCCACTGTCAGTTGGCGCGGTCCGGACGGGGTGCTGGTCCAGGAGCGGACCGCGACCCCGACCGCGCTCGTCAACCGGCTGTCCGGCGAGTTCGGCGGCGAGGTGCCGGGGCTCGCGGTCAACCGGCCCACACTTGAGGACATCTACCTCCGAATGATCGAGACTGAGGCCGCGAAGTGAAGCTCGCTCTCCGCCAGGGCCGCCTGGAGACCCTGCAGTTCCTCCGCAGCCGCGAGTCAGTCGTCTTCACACTCGGCTTCCCGGTGATCATGCTGGCGATCTTCGCCGCGATCTTCGGTGGCACCGAGATCGACGGCGGCGTCACGCTCACCCAGTACTTCGTGACCGGCATGATCGCCACCGGGCTGATGACAGTCAGCTTCCAGAACCTGGGCATCTGGATCCCGATCGAGCGCGACCGCGGCGTCCTCAAACGCTACCGGGGTACGCCGATGCCGAAGTGGGTCTACTTCGCGGGCAAGGTCCTGATGATCCTCGGGATCGCGATCGCGGAGACCGCCGTACTGCTGCTCATGTCCGTGATCTTCTTCGGCCTTGACCTGCCGTCGACGGCCGGGCGGTGGCTCACGTTCGGCTGGGTGTCGCTGCTCGGCATCACCGCATGCACGCTGCTCGGCATCGCCATCTCCTCACTGGCCCGCACCTCGCGCAGCGGCTCGGCAGTGGTCACACCGATCGCGCTGATCCTCCAGTTCACCTCCGGCGTGTTCCTGGTCTTCACGTCGCTGCCAGGCTGGATGCAGTCGGTCTCCGCGCTCTTCCCGCTGAAGTGGATGTGCCAGGGCCTGCGCTACGTCTTTCTGCCCGACTCGTTCGCCGCCCAGGAGCCGGCCGGCACCTGGGAACTGGGCCGGGTCGCGCTGGTCCTTGCCCTCTGGTGCGTAGCCGGCCTCGCCCTCTGCCTCACCACGTTCCGCTGGACCGCCCCCCGCGAGGGCTGAGCCCACCAGAAGATCAAATTCCTGATCTTCCCGCTCCCGCCGTGGCCCAGCCCGCCCGCTCCCGAGTCCGTTGCCCATTCGCGTCCGGCCGCCTGGTGATCCAGGATCGCGGGCTGGGGCGTGGTGAGTGGCTTCCGCCTGGTCGTTGTGGTTGCGGAGGCCGAGAGCAGCACGGCCGTCGTCTCGCGACTGAGGACCGAGGCGACCGCGGACCGAGGTAACTGCGGACCCAGGCGACTGCGGACCCAGACGACTGCGGACCGAGGTAACTGCGGACCCAGGCGACTGCGGACCCAGACGACTGCGGACCGAGGTAACTGCGGACCGAGGTGACTGCGGAGTGGGTGGGCGCAAGGGCCGGCATCGAGGCCGCGAGTTCCGCAGGCGTGCGGGTCTGTCGCGGCACTTCAGCAGGTCTCAGGGCCAGGCATGAACGCGGAGCTACACCGGATCCGCATATGTCAGGACACAGCCCGCGCTCGCGACCCGCGTCAGGTGGAGAGCCGCGGTAGATGCCCGGGTTCGCGCGCTACGCGCCGGACATTTCCTTATTTGAGTGCCTCCCTGTGCGTTCTTCCTGACGCCGAAGGGTCAGGAAAGGCCCACGTCAAGATCCTTGCGGTTCTGGTGGCCCTTATTTGAGCGCGATAAGGGCCACCAGAGCCGCAAGGATCTTGCATCCCGCCAGATGGACGCGAGATCCCATACAACGAACCCATCTCGGCGCGGAGCGCCCGAACTGCCGTTATCTCTGGCGCGGCGACACGCGAGAGCCAAGATCGACTGATTCTTCGGCAGCTCCCGGCTTCGGTGCCCGCCCTTGCGGCCACCCAGGCCGAGACCAACCGCCCTCCCACAAGCCCCGGCACCGGTGCTGGCCCTTGCGACCGCCCAGGCCGAGATCAACCGACCTTCCCGGCCGCATCGTTCTCTCGGCGCCCGCCCTTGCGACCACCCAAGCCGAGATCAACCGACCCTCCCAGCCACATCCCTCTCCCGGTGCCGGTCCTTGCGACCACCCAGACCGAGACCAACCGACCCTCCCGGCCACATCCCTCTCTCGGCGCCCGCCCTTGCGACCACCCAAGCCGAGATCAACCGACCCTCCCGGCCACATCGCTCTCTCGGCGCCCGCCCTTGCGACCACCCAGACCGCAACCGCCCAGACCAGCCACCGCTTGCACGATGACCGCGCTGCCCCCGCGCGCCGCGAGACCGCCGACCAGCCGGAACGGCCCGCCAGACTCCTCGCCTCGATGCCAGCCCTCGATCGTGAGGCCCCAGACCACCGCATGCGAATGGGCAACAGAGTCGCTCCGCGGCAAATCTCGCTGCGCGCCAAGACTCCGCTGCGCTTGCCGACCCGCTTCGGAGCCGGTTCCGCCGTGGCGACACGCCAGCTCCCCGCCGTCGGCCGCGGCGGGTGACGGGGTGGGGTTGTGCTCTGGACCGGGCCACCCGCGGGCGGTGAGCCCGCGGGAGCGTGCGGGCCGGACCGCGGCGGGAGTGGGAAGATCGGCTTTTAGGGGTGGCTGTAGAAGCCCTTGCCGGTTTTCCGGCCCAGCTCGCCGGCGACGACCATGCGCTGCATGAGTTCGGGCGGGAAGAATTTCGGGTCGCCGGAGTCGGTGTGGATGTTGCGTGCGGCGTGCAGCAGTACGTCTACGCCGGTCAGGTCGGCGGTGGCGAGCGGGCCCATCGCGTGGCCGAAGCCGAGCCGGCAGGCGGTGTCCAGGTCCTCGGGCGAGACCACGCCGGACTCGACAAGTTTGACGGCCTCGACCACAAGCGCGGTGATCAGCCGGGTCGTGACGAAACCGGCGATGTCGCGCTCCACCACGATGCAGGTCTTGCCGATCTCCTCGGCGAACGCGCGTGCGGTGGCGAGCGTGGCGTCCGAGGTCCGGTGGCCGCGGACCAGTTCGCACAGCGCCATCATCGGCACCGGCGAGAAGAAGTGCGTGCCGACCACCGACTCCGGCCGGGTCGTGACGGCAGCGATCTGCGTGATCGGGATGGCGCTGGTGTTGGTGGCCAGGACCGCGCCCGGCTTACAGACCTCGTCGAGCGTGCGGAACACGTCCTGCTTGATCTCCAGCCGCTCGAAGACGGCCTCGACCACGATGTCCGCGTCTGTGGCGGCCTCGGCGAGGTCGGTGGTCACCGTGATTCGGGAGAGCGCGCCGGCCGCGTCGTCGGCGGTGATCCGGTTCTTGGCGACGAACCGGTCCAGCGAGGTCCGGACGGTGGCCAGGCCGCGGTCGACGGCCTCCGGGGTCAGGTCGCGCAGGGTGACCTGCCAGCCTGCCTGCGCGGCCACCTGTGCGATGCCCGAACCCATCAACCCGGCCCCTACGACCGCGAGTCGACCCGTCACGTCAGCCTCCCTTGAACGATCACTAAGGAGACCTTACGTGAATAGAGTTTGCAGATCTCGGGGCTGCCGCACATCTTCCGGGGCAAGATGGGCGCATGCTCGAAAGCACCGGCTGGTACCTGGCCGGGCCCCTGATCGCGTTCGTGCTCGTCGGCATCATGGCAGCGGTGCTGCGCTGGGCGCTCAACCGTGACACCGACTCGCGCGGCGACATCCTGCTCCACGTCCTCGACCGGGAGCTGGACGAGGGCCTCGGCCTGATCGGCAGTAAGGATTTCGGACTGCTCACCCCGGCCGCGACAGCGGACGACGACGCCACGGCGGAGGAGTTCCGGACGCTGCTGTCAGCCGCCGGCATCCGCGCCACGGTGGCGACCGCGCGCGACGGCCGCCTGCTGGTCCTGGTCTTTCCGGAGGAGCTGTCCCGGGCCCGCCGGCTCGTCGGTCAGTAGTCGAGGTCGTCCGGCGCGGCGGTGCGGTGAACCTCCACGCCGAGCGCCCGCAGGTCCGCGACGAAGCTCGGGTAGCCACGGTCGATGTGGTGCACGTGGCCGACCGCGGTGACGCCCTCCGCGCACAGACCCGCGATGACCAGGCCCGCACCTGCCCGGATGTCGGTGGCCCGCACCGGCGCACCGGAGAGCCGCTCACGGCCGCGTACCACCGCGTGGTGGCCGTCGGTCTTGATGTCCGCACCGAGCCGGGCCATCTCGTTCACGAACATGAAACGCCCGTCGAAGATGTTCTCGGTGATCAGCGACGCACCCTCGCTCACCGACGCCAGGCCGATCGCCATCGGCAGCAGGTCGGTGGCGAAGCCGGGGTACGGCAGCGTGACGACGTCGACCGACCTGGGGCGCGCGCCCATCCGCACCCGGAACGAGTCCGGTCCGGTGGAGACCTCGGCGCCCGCGGTGACCAGCTTGTCCAGCGCCACCTCGAGGAAGCCCGGGTCGATGCCGGTCACCGTCACGTCCCCTCGCGTCATCGCCGCACCGTAGGCCCAGGTCCCGGCCACGATCCGGTCGCCGACCGTCGCGTGCGTGACCGGCCGCAGCGCCGGGACACCCTCGATCCGCAGCGTTGACGTGCCCGCCCCCTCGATCCGCGCGCCCATCGCGGTAAGCATCGTGCAGATGTCCACGATCTCCGGCTCGCGGGCCGCGTTGTCGATCTCGGTGACGCCCTTGGCCAGCACCGCGGCCATCAACAGGTTCTCCGTCGCGCCGACGCTCGGGAAGTCGAGCCAGATGGTGGCGCCGCGCAGCCCACCCGCCGCCGACGCGATCACGAACCCGTGCTCGCCGGTGATGTCCGCGCCCATCCGCGCCAGGCCGGCCACGTGCATGTCCAGGCCGCGCGAGCCGATCGCGTCCCCGCCCGGGTGCGCGACCCGCACATATCCGCAGCGGGCCAGCAGCGGGCCGAGCACCGCGATCGACGCGCGCAGCCGCCGGACCAGGTCGTAGTCCGCCTCGGTGCCGGGTCGCTCCGGCACGTCGATGACCACCTCACGCACCGGCGGCAGCTCACCACCCTGCCCCGGCTCGTCGACGAAATCGACTGTGCAGCCAAGGCGGCTCAGCACCTCCGCCATGATCGCGATGTCGGTGATCCTGGGAACGTTGGTGATCACGGACCGCCCCGGAGCCAGCAGCGCCGCCGCCATCAGCTTCAGCGCGCTGTTCTTCGCACCTGCCACCCGTACCTCACCCGCGAGGCGGGCACCACCGAACACCTCGATCTGGTCCACGCCAGCCATCGTAGGTAACCGTAGGGTTGGCGGCATGGCCGTTCATCTCACACGCATCTACACCCGCGCCGGCGACGGCGGCAGCACCCGGCTGGTCAACAACGAACTGGTGCCGAAGACGTCCCCGCGCATCGCCGCCTACGCCGACGTGGACGAGACGAACGCCGCGATCGGGGTCGCCCTCGCCCTGGGCGACCTCCCCTCCCCCGTACGCGACGTGCTGGTGCACATCCAGAACGATCTGTTCGACGTCGGCGCCGACCTCGGCAACCCACTCTCGGACGAGCCGGCAGAATATCCACCACTGCGCATCACCGAGGCCTACGTCACGCGCCTGGAGCAGTGGTGCGACGCGTTCAACGAAGACCGGGAGCCACTGACATCATTCATTCTTCCCGGGGGTACGCCCGGGGCCGCGCTTCTGCACGTGGCACGAACTGTGGCGCGGCGGGCAGAGCGCCAGACCTGGGCGCTGATGGAGGCGGAGCCGGGACGAACCGGGGTGTTGCCCGCGCACTACTTGAACCGCCTGTCCGACCTGCTCTTCATCCTCTCCCGCAGCGCCAACCCGGGCGGCGACGTGCTGTGGAAGCCGGGGGGTTGAGCGCGCGACGTCGTGCCGGCTTCGCTGCCGCACGGCGCTGATCGCCCGACATTCGGCATACCGGTGATTCCGGGTCGCTTTGCCGACGGCCCAGGGCTCGACGTCTGACCCGATCTGTCGCATGCGGATGAACGCGACCGGTTGTCCGGCCACGTCAGTGCCGGGCACTGGTGATCAGCCGTCCGCGGCGTGAGCGTTGGCAAGGGCCTCGCCGAAGAGCCGTCCGGCGAGCTCCAGGCAGCGCATCCGGGCAGGAGAGAAGTCGTAGGGCATCTTGGTGATCGCTGAGGCGGCACTCATCTCTTTGCCCGCCTCCCCGTTCAGGCCGGCGTCGAAGCTCTCGAAGATCTCCTCGTCGGCCGCGTCGAGACCAGCTGCCTCGATGGCCCGATTCACGGCCATGTGGTGAGCGCATCGCTGTACGGCGAGCTCTTCCACGCGCGGGTCGTCGGGTGCGACGCCGTCGTCGAGGGCGGCCTCTGCCGCCTCAAGACGGTCCTCCTCGGCCCGCAGGTCGGGGTGGGTGGCCAGGATGATGAACGTGCCGGCCTGGATGGCGGCACCAAGCGGCCCGAAGATGCGTTCTGTGACCAGCAGGGCGTCCAGATCGGAGCGACGCAACGCGCCCGGGGGCAGGTGGCTGAGCCGGTCCGTGACAAGTTCGGAGAGCAGTCCCAACGGACTACCCACCGCCTGCAGGCGGCGGACTGCGGCGCGCCGGCATTTGACGGCGGTCTCCTGCGCCGCCAAGGTTTCCTCAAGCCTGCTCAGGACCGACTCGATATCCGGGGCACGGTCCGAGGCTTCGTCGCCGGCTTCGCCGAAGGCGGCCCGCATGTCGTCCAGGCTGATACCGGCATCAGACATCTTGCGGATCCACAGCAGGCGGATCATGTCGTCATAGCCGTAGCGGCGGCGGCCGTCCCCGCCGCGCTCGGGCTCCGGCAGCAGACCGATCTCGTGATAGTGGCGGATGGCGCGTGGGGTGACCCCGGCGAACGCAGCCGCATCACCGATCTTGACCTGCCGGGGAGGTGTGAGGGAGGGGTGCATCGCAGACCGAGCCTTTCCTGCTGTGGTGCCCTGACCCCACCACATGCCGCTACGGCATGTGCAACAACGCCCTCCCGGTACCAGGCCCTGGCTCCCGCCGGGACCGATCCACCATCCGGAAACGCAGAGTGACAGTCGGCAGCCAGATAGCCCCCAAGCGGCCGCCGCTGGAAGTTCCCGTGGACGCCAACCCCTGAGTAATCAATCAGTGGAGCGAAAAGGAGATCAAATAGCGAAGATGACCTATCTTTCGCTCCACTGATTGATCACTCAGCGCTTTGAAGCGTGGCCGGGCCGCGTGGCCACCTCGCCGGGCGGCGCCGACTCCAGCCAGGACAGGAAGCCCGTCACAGTCGTGGCCGCCATCGCGATCTCGATCGGCTCACTCTCGGGCCAGGAACAGCGCAGGATCACCCAGTCGGCCGGCAGGCTGAAGGACTCCTGACCTGCGGGGGTACGCCGGGAGATCACGACCAGGTTGGCGCGGGTGAGGGTGCGCTTTGGACGCAGGGTGAAGCTGAAGATGCGGTAGAACCGGAGGTCGTCGCCGACGAAGCGGCCGAGTCCGTTGGACCAGCCGCGTTCCGGGACGCTTGCCGAGGTGCGGACGCTGAGTCTGATGGTGCCGCCGGCCCGGATGAACAGGGCGCGGCGGAGGATCAGGAAGCCGACCGCCAGGAGGGCGACGAGGGCGCCGATTCCGATCCACTCAATGATCAGCATCGGCGTCGGTCGTCAGTCGTCAGTGTGCGGCGGTGGCGGGAGCGGCGGTGGCGGCCTCTTCGGCGAGGACTGTGACGCCGTCGCCGGTGATCGAGAGGAAGCCGCCGGTGACGTCCCACGTGAGCTGCTCGCCGCCGGCCAGCTTCACGCGGACCTGGGAGGGCTCCTTGAGCTGGCCGAGGAGGGGGGCGTGGCCGGGGAGGACCCCGAGCTCGCCCTCGGTGGTGCGGGCGACGACCATTTCGGCGTCTCCGGACCACACCTTCTTCTCGACGGCAACGACCTCGACATGCAGCTGCTTCGCCACGCCAACTCCTCGTCAACCGGCCGAACGCCGGTCTTGCGCTACCCAGGGTGTGACTGACCCAGGGGATGGACCGCCGGGGATTCGCCCGAGTCTAGTCGGGCCGGATGTGACGGCCCAACCCGGGTGGCAGCCGTTACCTGCTGTTTACGATACGAGCTCGGGGTGGACCGCCAGGTAGGCGGCGATGCGGTCCTCGGCGACGGCGGCGAAGAAGTCGTCAGCAGCGGGGAGCAGTTGTTCGCCGCGGTAGGTGACGCCCTGGCCGACCGAGGCGCCGGGCAGTTGGATCGTGGTTAGGTCGTCCGGGCGGAGGTTGCGCAGGGCGAGCAGGTAGTCGGTGAGGCCGTGGCCGCGGCCGGCGAAGGTGAGGGATTCGCCTGCGGCGCGCAGTACCCGGTCGAGGCGGAGCGGGTCGGTGACCAGGCCGGAGTCGGTGGCCTGGGTGAGGACGGCCTTGAGGAACTGTTTCTGGTGGCGCTGGCGGGCGTAGTCGCCCCGGGCGAGGCTCTTGCGCTGCCGTACGAAGTCGAGCGCCTCCCAGCCGTTCATGTGCTGCTCGCCGACCTCGTAGGCCTTCTGCGGGCCGTACCCGGGGCGCAGTGTGCCGTTGGGGGCGCGGTGGATGGAGAGGGTGCGTTCGTCGACGTACATGTCGACGCCGCCGAGTTCGTCGACGACGGCTTCGAAGCCTGTGAAGTTGATGATGGCGCCGGCCTCGAAGCGGGGGATGCCTGTGCGTTCGACAACGGTACGGGCGAGCAGCTGGAATCCCTGGGCGTTGTCGATCCCGCCGGTGTCCGGGACGCGGCTGCCGTGCGACATGGCCGCGTTGAGTTTCTCGGTGCTGCCGTTGAAGCCGGCCTTGGCGAACGCCGGGATGTCCACGATCAGGTCGCGGGGCAGGGAGAAGAGGTACGCCCGCTTGTGGGAGTCCTCGATGTGCAACACCATGATCGCGTCGGCGAGCGGTGGGCGGGCCGGCTCGTTCGGGCGTGGGTCGATGCCGACGAGGAGCAGGTCGAGGGGGCCGTCGATGTCGACGCTCTCGGAGGCGAGCGTGCGGGTGTGGCCGTATTCGGGTTTGGCGGTGGCGGCGGTCAGGGGTGCGAAGTCGTCGGAGTCGCCGAAGAGGTCGGCGGTGACGACGCTGCCCTCATAGCGCTCCTGGAGCACACTGACGCCGATGACCACGAGGCCGCTCAGGATGAGCAGGGTGACGCCGAGGTAGGTGAAGATCCGGACCCATCTCGGGGATGATGTCCCTTTCATTACTGAAGGTTACCCATAAATTACGAAATGTAGTCACAAAAGAAGGCCCCGCCGAAGCGGGGCCTTCTCCTTGCAAGACTGACTACTTCATCAGCTCGTGCGCGTTGCGCTCCAGGTCCTCGAGACCGCCGCACATGAAGAAGGCCTGCTCGGGGAAGTGGTCGTACTCACCCTCGGAGATCTTCTTGAACGACTCGATGGTCTCCTTCAGCGGGACCGTCGAGCCGGGGACGCTCGTGAACTGCTCCGCCGCGTAGGTGTTCTGCGACAGGAACCGCTCGATCCGGCGGGCACGGCCCACCGTGACCTTGTCCTCCTCGGACAGCTCGTCCAGACCGAGGATCGCGATGATGTCCTGCAGGTCCTTGTACTTCTGCAGGATCCGCTGCACCTCACGGGCGACCGTGTAGTGCTCCAGGCCGACGAACTCCGGCGCGAGCAGCCGCGAGCTGGAAGCCAGCGGGTCCACGGCCGGGTAGATGCCCTTGTCCGAGATCGACCGCTCGAGGTTGGTCGTCGCGTCCAGGTGGGCGAACGTGGTGGCCGGCGCGGGGTCGGTGTAGTCGTCCGCGGGCACGTAGATCGCCTGGAGCGAGGTGATGGCCTTGCCCCGGACGGAGGTGATGCGCTCCTGCAGCAGACCCATCTCGTCCGCCAGGTTGGGCTGGTAACCCACGGCGGACGGCATGCGGCCGAGCAGCGTGGACACCTCGGAACCCGCCTGGGTGAACCGGAAGATGTTGTCGATGAAGAGCAGCACCTCCTGGTTCTGGACGTCGCGGAAGTACTCCGCCATGGTCAGCGCGGACAGCGCGACCCGCAGGCGGGTGCCCGGCGGCTCGTCCATCTGGCCGAAGACGAGCGCGGTCTTGTCGAGCACGCCGCCCTCGTCCATCTCCAGGATGAGGTCGTTGCCCTCACGGGTCCGCTCGCCGACGCCGGCGAAGACGGACGTACCGCCGAAGTTGCGGGCGACACGGATGATCATCTCCTGGATGAGCACCGTCTTGCCCACGCCCGCGCCGCCGAAGAGGCCGATCTTGCCACCACGCACGTACGGGGTGAGCAGGTCCAGCACCTTGATGCCGGTCTCCAGCATCTCGGTCTTCGGCTCGAGGTCCGCGAAGGCCGGGGCCTTGCGGTGGATCGGCCAGCGCTCGGTGACCTCGAGCGTCGACTCGTCGGCGTTGAGGAACTCGCCGAGCGCGTTGAACACGTGGCCACGGGTCACGTCACCGACCGGCACCGAGATGCCCGTGCCGGTGTCCTTGACCTCGGTGCCGCGAACCAGGCCGTCGGTCGGCGCCATCGAGATGGCCCGGACCACGTTGTTGCCCAGGTGCTGGGCGACCTCGAGGGTAAGCGTCTTGGTGCCCGAGGAGAGGGTCACCTCGACGTGCAGCGCGTTGTAGATGTCGGGCATCGCGTCACGCGGGAACTCGGCGTCGACGACCGGGCCGATGACCCGGACGACGCGACCCACGGCGGTCTGGGGCGCACCGTCCACCGGTGCAGCACTAATAGTCATCACTCATCACTTCCCGCCGCCGCCAGCGCGTTGGCGCCGCCGACGATCTCACTGATCTCCTGGGTGATCGCGGCCTGCCGCGCGGAGTTCATCTCGCGCGTGTACGTCTTGAGCAGGTCATCCGCGTTGTCCGAGGCGCTCTTCATCGCCCGTCGGCGAGATGCCCACTCGCTCGCTGCCGAGTCAAGCAACGCCGCGTAGATCCGCGTGTTGATGTACTTCGGCAGGAGCGCGGAGAGCATCTCCTCCGGCTCCGGCTCGAACTCGTACGACGGCCGAGGCCCGCTCTCACGCTTCTTCTCCTCGACCTGCATCGGGGCGAGGAAGCGGGAGTGCGCGCTCTGCGTCATCAGCGACTTGAACTGGGTGCTGACGATGTGGATCTCGTCCACGCCCCGGATGCCATCCGGGCCGTAGGTCGACTCCGTGTCGTCAGCGCCGGCCTCGAACGCCGCCAGCAGGCTCTCGCCGATCGTGCGGGCGTCCGCGAACGTGGGCTCGCCGGAGAAACCGGTCCAGCTCGCCTCGACCGGACGGCCACGGAACGTGTAGTACGTGAGGGCCTTGCGGCCGACCACGTACAGCGCCACGTCCTTGTTGTCCGCGCGAAGCCGCGAGATCAGTCCCTCGGCCGTCCGGATCGCGTTGGCGTTGTAGGCGCCGGCCAGGCCCCGGTCACTGGTGATGAGCAGCACGCCGGCCCGCAGAACCCGGGGGCGGGCCTGCAGCAGCGGGTGGTCGATGTTGGCGTTCGAGGCGAGCTCGGTGAGCACGCCGGTGATCGCCTCCGCGTACGGCTTGGCCGCCGACTGCCGCTCCTGCGCCTTGGCGATCTTGCTGGTAGCTACCAGCTCCTGCGCCTTGGCGATCTTCTTGGTCGACCGGACCGAGCGAACCTTACGGCGCAGCGCCTGTACCTGACCGGCCATGCCTAGCTCGCGTCCGAGTCGACGTGCCGGGTGACGGTCTCGCGGCTCACCTTGTCGTCGCCGAGCGCCTCGACCGGAGCCTCGTTGACCGGGGTGCCGTTCGCGCCGCTCTGGAAGAGCTGCTTGAACTCGGCCACGCCCGACTTCAGCGACTCGATCGCGTCGTCCGACAGCTTGCCGGTGGACGCGATGCCGGTGACGGTCTCGGCACGGTGCTGGCGAAGCCACTGCAGCAGCTCACGCTCGAACCGGCCCACATCGCCGATCTCGACGTCGTCCAGCTCGCCGGTGGTGCCGGCCCAGATGGAGATCGTCTCCTCCTCGACCGGGTAGGGCGAGTACTGCGGCTGCTTGAGCAGCTCGACCAGACGGGCACCACGCGCGAGCTGGTTGCGCGACGCCTTGTCCAGGTCGGAGGCGAAGGCGGAGAACGCCTCCAGCTCGCGGTACTGCGCCAGGTCGAGACGAAGCCGGCCGGCCACGCCCTTCAGGCCCTTGACCTGCGCCGCGCCGCCGACCCGGGACACCGAGGTGCCCACGTTGATGGCCGGGCGAACACCGGAGTTGAACAGGTCGGCCTCAAGGAAGATCTGGCCGTCGGTGATCGAGATGACGTTGGTCGGGATGAACGCCGAGATGTCCGACGCCTTCGTCTCGATGATCGGCAGACCGGTCATCGAGCCCGCGCCCAGCTCGTCGGAGAGCTTCGCGCAGCGCTCCAGCAGGCGGGAGTGCAGGTAGAAGACATCACCGGGGTACGCCTCGCGGCCCGGCGGACGGCGCAGCAGCAGCGAGATGGCGCGGTACGCCTCGGCCTGCTTGCTCAGGTCGTCGAAGACGATCAGAACGTGCTTGCCGTTGTACATCCAGTGCTGGCCGATCGAGGAACCGGCGTACGGCGCGATGTACTTGAAGCCGGCCGGGGCGTCCGCGGGGGCGGCGACGATGGTGGTGTACTCCATCGCCCCCTTCTCCTCCAGGATGCCCTTGACCGTGGCGATGGTCGTGGCCTTCTGGCCGATGGCGACGTAGATGCAGCGGACCTGCTTCTTCGGGTCGCCGGACAGCCAGTTGTCACGCTGGTTCAGAATCGCGTCGAGCGCGACAGTCGTCTTGCCGGTCTTGCGGTCACCGATGATCAGCTGACGCTGGCCCCGGCCGATCGCGGTCATCGAGTCGATGGCCTTGATGCCGGTCTGCAGCGGCTCCTTGACGGGCTGCCGCGACATGACGTTCGGCGCCTGGAGCTCGAGCTCGCGGAAGCCGTCTGTCGCGATGTCGCCCTTGTCGTCGATCGGCTCGCCGAGCGCGTTGACGACGCGGCCCAGGAAGCCGTCGCCGACCGGCACGGAGAGGACGCGGCCGGTCCGCTTGACCGGCTGCCCCTCCTCGATGCCGGTGAAGTCGCCGAGGACGACGACACCGATCTCGCGGGCCTCCAGGTTCAGGGAGACACCGAGAGTGCCGTCCTCGAACTCCAGGAGCTCGTTTGCCATCGTCGAGGGCAGACCCTGGACATGTGCGATTCCGTCGCCCGCATCGCTGACGATGCCGACCTCCTCGCGGGAGACCTCGGGCGTGTAGGACGAAACGTAGCGCTCGAGCGCACCCCGGATTTCATCCGAGGAGATGGTCAGCTCGGCCATTCCCAGCCTTCTCTACTCTCGTCTCGGTGCCGTTCCCACCAGCGCGAAAACGCGCACGGAATGAAAGGCTTCCGAGGGAACGGACCTACTTGGCGAATGCCTTGCGGGCTTCGGTGAGCCGCCGCAGAATCGTGCCGTCGTACAGGTCGGAACCGACCTTGACACTGATGCCGCCGACGATGGCCGGGTCGACCGTGACCTTGAGGGACACTCCCCGGCCGTACAGTTCGGACAGTTTGGCAGCCAGCGCCTGCTCGTCGGCCTCGGCGAGCGGGCGTGCGACGGTCACGTACGCGAGGTCGCGGTCCTGACGGTCCGCGGCCAACTCGACCAGGCGGTCGAGCGATGCCACGAAGCCGCGTCCACCGAACCCGGACAGCGCCACCTCGACGAGGCGGACCGTCACCGGATTCGCCTTACCGGTCAGCAGCTCCCGGACCAGCTCCGACCGGCGCGAGGCCGGGACGGACGAGTCACCGAGCGCGCCGCCGAGAGCCTTCTCGGCGGAGACGACCTTGGCGAACCGGAACAGCTCGTCCTCGACCTCGCTCAGCTCACCGGCGCTTGACCCGCTGCTCAGCAGCGCGTCCACACCGGCCTGCTCGACCGCGGTCAGGAACTCGCTCGGCGAGGACCAGCGCCCGGAGACGAGCGCGGTCAGCACCGTGAGGGCCGGTGCGCCGACCTTGCCGGTCAGCAGCGCGCCGACCAGCTCGGTACGCCGCGCGGGCGTGGTGGAGGAGTCGGACAGCGCACGCCGCAGCCGGGGCTCGCCCGACAGCAGCCGGGCGACCGACAGCAGCTCATCGCCGAGCACGGCGACGTCCGCCGCGGACGCCGAGGAGGCGTACGCGGTCAGCTCGTCCGTCGCCGCGGCATAGGAGTCGCGGTTGCCGATCGACATCAGCGCCGGCTCCCCGACGCGGTGGGCGCGTCGATCTCGGCGATGAAGCGCTCGACGGTGCCCCGGCTGCGCGCCTCGTCGGCGAGCGACTCGCCCACGATGCGACCGGCCAGGTCCACGGCGAGCGTGCCGATCTCGGCCCGCAGCTCACGCACCAGCTGCTCGCGCTGGGTACGCAGGTTCTCCTGCCCGGCCGCGATGATGCGGTCGGACTCCTCACGCGCCTTGGCCAGGACGTCCTGACGGATCGCCTCGGCGTCGGCACGCGCCTCGTCCCTTATGCGGGCGGCCTCGGTCCGGGCCTCGGCGAGCTGCGCGCGGTACTGCTCGAGCAGCTCGTTCGCCTCGGCCTGCGCGGTCTCGGCGCGGGCGATGCCGCCTTCGATGGCGTCCACCCGGGCCTTGAACGTCTCCTCCATGCGGGGGAAGACGAACTTGGCCAGGACGAACAGGATCACGGCGAAAGCGACGACACCGACGATGATCTCAGCGACCGGGGGCAGCAGGATATTGCCGCCACCGTGCTCTTCAGCAGCGATATAAGCGTTCATAACACTCCCATCTGGCCGGTGATGCGTCGTTCCCGCCGATCACCGAATCGGTTTCCGCGACACGGCGGGAACCGTCGACGTGTGGGGTCAGTTGCCCAGCGCGAACGCGAGCACCAGGCCGAGGAGCGCGAGCGCCTCCACCACGGCGAAGCCCATGAACATGTAGACGCGGGTCAGGCCGGCGGTCTCGGGCTGACGCGCGGTCGCCTGGATGTAGGCGGCGAAGACCAGGCCAACGCCGATACCCGGGCCCAGGGCAGCGATGCCGTAGCCGACGACGTTGATGTTGCCGGAAATCTCTGCCAGGACGGTGGCGGTCTCGGTGGTCATGCTGTGAATCCTCCTGAGTTGCCGCGTACGAGTTACGCGAACGATTAAGGCGAATAACTACTGTTGCGAAAGCTATGGCGCGATCAGTGCGCCGGGTCGACCGAACTCTGCAGGTACGTCGCGGTCAGCAGCGTGAACACGTACGCCTGGAGTGCCAGGATGAACAGCTCGAAGAGCGTCATCACGATGGCCATGGCCCAGCTGAGGAGCGCGACCGGCTTGAGAAGCACCGCGTCCGCGTTCATCAGCGCGACGCCGCCGAGCGTGAACACCAGCAGGATCATGTGGCCGGCGAACATGTTGGCGAAGAGCCGGATGGCAAGCGTGGCGGGCCGGAGCAGCAGGACCTGGAACAGCTCGATCGGCACCAGGATCGGCTGCACCCACAACGGCGCGCCGGACACCCAGATGCTGTTCTTCACGTAGTGACCGAGGCCCTGGGCCTGGATGCCGACCCAGAAGTACATGACGTAGGTGAACAGCGCCAGCACGATCGGGAAAGCGATATGCGAGTTCGGTGAAATCTGCGCGAACGGGACGATGCCCCAGAGGTTGTTCAGCAGAATGAACACGAACAGCGTGGCCAGGTACGGCGCGAAACGCACACCGTGCTTCTGGCCGATGATGTCCTTGGCGATGCCGTCCCGCACGAAGCCGTAGACCGACTCGGCGATCCACTGGCCCTTGGTCGGAACGACCTTCGGGCTGCGGTAGGCGACCAGGAAGAAGACGATCAGAATTGCGACGGACAACCAGACCAACAGCGTGATCTTGGTGAACGCCTGCGCCCACATCGTCCCTTCGAGCGCCGGGACCAGGGTGCCGAAGTCGAAGCTGTCCACCCCCGGCGGAAACTCCGAGGCTAGAACGGTCGGGGACTTACTCAACGCATCCTCCGTCGGTCGGGGCCGTTCACGCGCCCAGCCTCTTCACGATCAGATAAACCCCGGCGATGGTGCCGCCGATCAGCCCGATCAGCAGTCCCACATCCGGCAGACCCAGCCAACGATCGATCAGCCAGCCAGCCCCGCCCCAGATGATCATGCCACCGAGCAGGTAACCGACTGCCGACCAGCCAGCATCCGCCCCGGACTCAGACTCAGGGGGCTTTTTGGGTGAAGGGTCATCGGCCATGACGCGGCGAACGATATCAGCCGCTGGGAGGAGCCTAGGACTCACCCCCCACACAACGCAGTCGTGTGGTTTCGCGGGGTCCTGCTCAATCCGTTGGACACGGTACTCCCCGCGGCTCGGAACCGGGAGGGGACTCGCTGATTTCCGACAACGGACACCCGGAGGGGGCTAGTCGGACACCGCCTGAGGGGGTACGGCCGGCAGCCGCATCGCGGACCAGAACTGCGCCGAGATCCAGATCGCCATCGCGCAGACCATGCCGATCGCGGTCATCCGGACGCCGTCCCAGTCACGGTCGACCACCACGAGCAGCACCACACCGAGCAGCGCGATCTTGAAGACGTAGGTGACCAGCCCGACGGTCATCACCAGCTTCGGCAGGATCGAGTCGGCCCAGGCGAGGGCGACGTTCGAGAGCAGGTAGCCGACGGCCATCAGGCCCACGCCGAGCAACGCGCCGAGCAGGCCCGCCCGGCCGTCCACGAGTTGGCCGATGACAGCGAGCACCACGGCAAGCACCGCCGTGGCGCCAAGCGGCAACCAGATGTGACCCAACCTGATGATCATCGTGCGCCTGCTCCCCGGGCTCGTGTCCGAGCGACACTACCGGCGACGTGGTCAGATCGCGGGCGCCGGGCGGGCGTACGCCGGGAAGCGCCGGACCAGCGAGGTCACCTGGTCCGCGACCTCGTGCAGTGCGGAGAGCCCGGCGGCGGTCCCCGGGTCGGCCCGCACCGCCCGGCCGATCAGCGCCGCCACCTCGCGCGCCTCCCCCTCGTCCATGCCCTGCGTGGTGATGCAGGCGGAGCCGACTCGGATGCCGGACGCCACCGTGGGCTTCTGCGGGTCATAGGGGACCGCGTTCTTGTTGAGCGTGATCCGGGCCAGATCGCAGCGCTCCTCCGCGTCCCGGCCGGTGACACCGATCCCGGTGAGGTCGGCCACGGCGAGGTGCGTGTCGGTACCGCCGGTCACCGCCCGCATGCCCTCGGCGACCAGGCCCGCGGCGAGCGCCTGGGCGTTCCGGACCACCTGCGTGGCGTACCCCTGGAAATCGGGCATCTGGGCTTCCCGGAACGCGACGGCCTTCGCCGCGACCGCGTGCATCAACGGCCCACCCTGGGTGAACGGGAAGACCGCCTTGTCGATCCGGGCGGACAGCCCCTCACGACACAGGATCATGCCGCCGCGCGGTCCGCGCAGCACCTTGTGCGTGGTCGCGCAGACCACGTCCGCGTGCGGCACCGGCGACGCGATCGCCTTCCCCGCGACGAGCCCGATGAAGTGGGCCGCGTCCACCATCAGATAGGCACCGACCTCGTCGGCGATCTCGCGGAAGATCCTGAAATCAATGCAGCGGGGGTACGCCGTGGCGCCGCAGATGATCATTTTGGGCCGGTGCGCGCGGGCCAGGTCGCGGACCTCGTCGTAGTCGATCAGCTCGGTGTCGTGGCGCAACCCGTACCCGATGGGATTGAACCATTTCCCGGAGAAGTTGACCTTGCTCCCGTGGGTCAGATGCCCGCCGAGCGGCAGGTCCATCGCGAGCACCGTGTCGCCCGGCTGCACAAGCGCGGCGTAGGCCGCCATGATCGCGGACGCGCCGGAGTGCGGCTGCACGTTCACGTGGTCCGCGCCGAACAGGTCCTTCGCCCTGCTCACGGCCAGTTCCTCGGCCAGGTCCGCCGGCCCGCACCCGCCGTAGTAGCGGTGCCCCGGATAACCCTCCGCGTACTTGTTGCTAAGCGTGGAACCCATCGCGGCAAGCACCGCGGGCGAGGTCAGATTCTCGCTCGCTATCAACTGCAGCCCGTCGCGCAGCCGGTGCAGGTCGGTGAGCAGCACCTCGGCGATCTCAGGATCGGTCTCGTGCAGGGCGTGGAAGTCCGGGCCCCAGAAGGTGTCGCTCACAGGCACTCCCCGCATCGGCCAGATCGGCAGCCTGAGTCTATTGCCGTTTAGGTTTCCAAACGGGGGCAATCATGGTCTCCATGCGAGAAACTGAGGCCGTCCCGCCGGGCGCCCTGTGCCTGGTCACCGGCGCTACCGGATACATCGGCGGGCGCCTCGCGCCGCGCCTCGTCGCGGCCGGTTACCGGGTCCGCTGCCTGGCCCGGAATGCGAACCGGCTGCGCGACGCGCCCTGGGCCGCGGACGTCGAGGTCGCGGAGGGCGATGTCAGCAGGCCGGAGACGCTTGCCCGCGCGCTTGAGGGCGTCGACGTCGCCTACTACCTGATCCACTCGCTCGGCCGGCGCGCCTTCGAGGAAATGGACCGGGTCGGCGCGACCAACTTCGCGGCCGCCGCCGCCAAGGCCGGCGTCAAGCGGATCGTCTACCTCGGTGGCCCGGACCCGGCCGGCCGGGTGCACTCCGCCCACCTGCGCTCGCGCGCCGAGGTCGGCCGGATCCTGCTTGACAGCGGCGTGCCCACCGCCGTACTGCGCGCCCCGGTGATCATCGGGTCCGGGTCCGCGTCGTTCGAGATGCTGCGCTACCTGACCGAGCGCCTGCCGATCATGGTCACGCCCCGCTGGGTCAACAACCGGATCCAGCCCATCGCGGTACGGGACGTGCTGCGCCGGCTGATCGAGGCCGCGAGCCTGCCACCCGAGGTCAACCGGGGCTTCGACATCGCCGGGCCGGACGTGCTCACCTACGCCGAGATGATGCAGCGGTACGCGCGCGTCGCCGGACTCCCCCGCCGGATCCTGCTGCCGGTCCGCCCGCTCACACCCTGGCTGTCCTCACACTGGGTCGGCCTGGTCACGCCGGTCCCGAACGCGATCGCGCGGCCGCTCGTGGAAAGCCTGATCCACGAGGCGGTGGCGCACGAGAACGACATCTCGGAGTACTTCCCCTGGGAGCCGACCCCGTTCGACGAGGCCGTGCAGCTCGCGCTCAGCAAGCTCCGCGACGTGCAGGTGGAGACGCGGTGGACCGGCGCGGCCGGGCGGGACGCATCCGCCGAACCGCTGCCCAGCGACCCGGACTGGTCCGGCGGCAGCGTCTACACAGACGTGCGCAGCCAGCCCGTCGCCGCCCCCTCGGACGCGCTGTGGCGGGTGATCGAGGGCGTCGGCGGCGAGAACGGCTGGTACTCGTTCCCGCTCGCCTGGTCCGTGCGCGGCTGGATGGACACACTCTCCGGCGGCGTCGGCCTGCGCCGCGGCCGCCGCGACCCGCACCGGCTCTACGTCGGCGAGGCGCTCGACTTCTGGCGGGTCGAGGAGATCATCCCGGGCCGGATGCTGCGGCTCCGCGCGGAGATGCGCCTGCCCGGCCGGGCCTGGCTGGAGATGCACGCGGAACCGGGCGCGGACGGCACGTCGACGTACCGGCAGCGCGCGGTGTTCCTGCCACGCGGGCTGGCCGGGCACGCGTACTGGGCCGCGGTCTTCCCGTTCCACGCGATCATCTTCGGCGGCATGGCCCGCAACATCGCTAGGAGTTCTGGTCGTCGCTTCGCTCCTCCGGGCTCGACGCCACGGCCTGCGGACGGCGGTGTCAGGCAGACGAAGAGCGTGTCTGACTGACACCGACGTTCCTCGGTCGTCCGCGCCTCACGACGTGGTCACGCAAGCGACGGGTCCGGAGAAACTGCAGACGAAGAGCGGTGGGCGCGCTGCGTGTCCGGCTGACACCGACGTTCCTCGTGTGGGCGGTACCGATCCGCGCGGTCCGGAGAAACTGCAGACGAAGAGGGGCGGGCGCGTTGCGGGTCTGGCTGGCAGCGGCGTTTCGTTGGGTGGCTGTCGCTGGGGTGGGTGGCTCGGCTGGTGGGGGGCGGCACGCCGGGTGGGACGATCCTCTTCGGCCGGTATGCTGGCTGGCCTACCTCAGGCTTCCGCCTGGTGAGGAGTAGGGGAACTTTCGTCATGGAGCAATTCAGTGTGGTCTCCGGTTCGCCGGCGCAGACGGCGCTGATCGGCGGCGCCCTCGCCGAGCGGCTGAGGCCCGGAGACATCGTGCTGCTGAACGGCGACCTGGCCGCGGGCAAGACCACGTTCGTCAAGGCGGTCGCCGAGGCGCTGGGCTCCACCGACCCGGTCACCAGCCCGACGTTCGCGCTGGCGCAGTTCTACTCCGCGAGGTCACGGATCCTGCACGTGGACAGCTACCGGCTGGCCGACGTGGAGGAGTACCGCGACCTCGGGCTCGCTGAGTACCAGGACGAGGTGATCAGCCTCATCGAGTGGGGCGACAAGATCGCCGGCGAGTTCCCCTGCCACCTCTCGATCTCCTTTGTCGCCACCGACGAGACGGACGGCCGCACGCTGACCTTCGCCTCATCCTGCGACCGGTGGACCGGCGCGCTCGGCGACCTGCACGCGGCTATCTCGAAGGACACCAATGGGGCTCACGCTAGCGATCGAATCGTCGTCGATTAACTATGGCGTCACACTTGACGGCGCCGAGACCGTCCTGAGGCGCGACGACCCGTCCTTCACAAGCATCGGCGGCCTGGTCCAGACCACGCTTGATGAGGCCGGGCACACCGCGGCGGACATCGCGCTGATCGCGGTCAACCTCGGGCCGGGCAACCTCAGCTCGGTGCGCGCCGGGGTGGCGTACGCGAACGGGCTCGCGTTCAGCCTGGGCCGGCAGGTGGTGGGCCTCCACGGGTTGCGCGTGCTCGCGTACACCGCCGCGCCGGACACCGACCTGCCGGTGCTCTGCCTGCGCAACGCGGGCGCGGGCAACGTCTACGCGGCCGTCTACGAGCGCGGCCGGGCGACGCTGATGCGGCACGACAAGCTGTCCGAGATCGCGGCCGAGGTACGCGCGGCGCACTCCGCGCTGATCGTGGCCGGTTCGTTCCGCGACCAGGCCATCGCGCTGCTGGACGGCGTGGACGTCACGGACAGCGGCGTCGAGGTCCCGTCCTCGCTGGCGACCTACCGGCTCACTGTCACGCCGCCCGCCGACGCGGACTGGGCGCCGGCCGACGTGGTGAGCCCGATCAACGAGCAGACCGCACCGTTCACCGGGGAGATTCCGTGATCATTCAGCATGTCACCGAGGTGACGCCCGAGATCGTCGCGGCCGCGCGGGACAGCCTGCTTGACGGCGGCGTCGCGCTGGTCCCCACGGACACGGTCTACGGCCTCGCGGTCGCGGCCGGCCGTCCCGAGGCCGCCGCGCGGATCTTCGCGCTGAAGAACCGGCCGGCCGCGAAGAACCTGCCGATCATGGTGGCCGGCGTGGACCAGCTGCCCACGCTCGGCGCCGTGGTCACCCCGGACGCCCGGAAGCTGCTCGACGTGTTCGCACCCGGGCCGATCACCATCGCGTTCGGGCTCTCCGGCGCGCCGGCCTGGCTGGACGGGCGGGACGAGATCGCGGTCCGGATCCCGAAGGAGGAGGCGCTGCTGGCCATCCTCCGGGAGACCGGCCCGCTGCTTGTCACAAGCGCGAACGCGCATCAGCAGGAGACGCCGGAGACCGTGGCCGACATCCTCGCCATGCTCGACGGCGAGCCTGACGTGGTGCTCGACGGTGGGCCGCGGCAGTCCGTACCGTCGACGCTTGTGAACTGCAACCTGCCGACGCCGCGGATCGAGCGCGTCGGGCAGATTCCCTCGGATCAGATCGAGAAGGTTCTCTCATGACGTCGAACGGGCTCATCCTCGGCATCGAGACGTCCTGCGACGACACGGCCGTCGGCCTGGTCGACGAGCGCGGCCAGGTGATCGCGTCCGCCGTCGCCTCGCAGGTGCTCATCCACAACCGCTACGGCGGCGTCTACCCCGAGGTCGCCAGCCGCGCCCACATCGACAAGATCATTCCGACGGTACGGATGGTGCTTGAGGACTCCGGAATCAACCCGCGCGAGCTGGAGGCGATCGGCGTCACCCGCGGCCCCGGCCTGATCGGCTCGCTGATGGTCGGCCTGGACACCGCGTCCGGCCTGGCCGCCGGCTGGGGCGTGCCGATCGTCGGCGTCAACCACCTGCGCGGCCACCTGCGCAGCGCGGACCTGGAGGAGCAGCGCGTCGAGTTCCCCGCGATGATCCTGCTGGTCTCCGGTGGGCACACGCTGCTGGCCAGGATGAACGGCCCCTCCGACATCAAGCTGATCGGCAACACGCTCGACGACTCGGTCGGCGAGGCCTACGACAAGGTCTCCCGCATGCTCGGCCTGGGCTACCCGGGCGGGCCGGTCGTGGACCGGATGGCCGGCGCCGGCGTCCCGCACATCCCGTTCCCGCGCCCGGTGATCAACCACGGGCTGGACTTCTCGTTCTCCGGGCTGAAGTCCGCGGTGATGCGCTACCTGGAGGCCGAGAAGGGCTGGAAGGTCGAGGACGTTGCCGCGTCGTTCGTCGCGGCCTGCATGGACGTGCTGATCGCGAAGTGCCGTCGCGCGCTCGCCGCGTACCCCTCGTCATCGCTGGTGATCGTCGGCGGCGTGGCCGCCTCTCCCCCGCTGCGGGCCGCGGCCGCCGCGCTGTGCGAGGAGGCCGGAGTGCGGCTGTGCCTGCCGCCGCTGAAGTGGTCGACTGACAACGGCGCCATGATCGCGATGGCCGCCTGGGACTACCTGGCCACCGACAACCACACCCCCGTGGCCCCCCAGACGTCGCTGACCATCGAGAGTTTTTAGGGATGAGGGGCCGGGCCAGCCCGGCCCCTCATCACTTCCCGGAGAGCAGGCGGGTGGCAAGCGGTTCGACGGTGGCCTCGATCTCGTCGGCGATGCGGACGAAGGCGGCGTCGCCACGGCCCCAGGGGTCGTCGAGGTCGTCGGTGGGCAGTGACTCGGCGCCGGCGCGGGCCGCGTCGACGGCGGCGACAAGCGCGATGCCGCGGGCGTAGACCGCCTCGGGCGTGGTGCCGGGCTCGGGCAGGCCGGACTCGTCGACAGTGGCCAGCAGACGGCCGAACTCGGCGAGCACGAACGAGCGGGCGGCCGCGTCCGGGCGCAGGGCCAGCACGTACTCGTGCTGGTCGGCGGTGGCGGTGAGGATCAGGTCGGCCGCGTCGATGTGGTCGGAGCGCAGCTTGCGCGCCTCGAAGCCGGACGAGTCGCCGCCGCGGCGGGCGATCTCCCGGGCAGCGGGCGGGTTCATCTTCTCGCCCGCGTGCCAGCCGCCGGTGCCGGCGCTGTGCGAGTAGAGCAGCGCGCCGAGGTCGGCGTCGGTGTCCGGGGCGAGGCGGCGCGCGAAGGACATGGTCAGCAGGTGCTCGGCCATCGGGCTGCGGCAGATGTTGCCCATGCAGACGTGCAGCACGGAAAACGGCGGCATTCAGTCCTCCTGGCCGAGCATGTCCGGTACCACGTCCCGGAGCTTCTCAAGCGGCACCGCGCCCGCGCGGAGCATGCGCGGGACGTCGCCGGTGACGTCAACGATCGTGCTCGGCACCGGATCGAGGCAGGCGCCCGCCTCAAGATAGGTCCGGACCGAGTAGCCCATCTGTTCCTGCGCCTCGGCCGCGGTAAGCGGCGCCGGGCGACCCACCTTGTTCGCCGCGGAGACCGCCATCGGGCCGACCTCGCGCAGCACCTCAAGCGCGACCGGGTGCAGCGGCTGACGCACGGCGATCTGCCCGTTCGTCTCCCCGAGGTCCCACTGCAGGCTCGGCGCGTGGTCGACGATGATCGTCAGCGGGCCGGGCCAGAACGCGTCCGCCAGGTCGCGCGCCGCCTTGGGCAGGATCAGGACCAGGCCGTTCAGCGTGTGGCGGGAACCGACCAGGACCGGCGGGGGCGTACGCCCACGGCCCTTCGCGTTGAACAGCGAATTCACCGCATGCGACGAGAACGCGTCACACCCGATGCCGTAGAGCGTATCGGTGGGCATGACCACCAGCTCGCCGTTTTTTGCTGCCTCGATCGCGGCGGCGATGCCTCGGTCACGATCGGCTGCGGACCGGCAGTCATAGAGCATCACGGGGAGAGTCTGCCATGGGCGGCCGGGCCCGCGCCCGCACCGGTGGCAACGTTTGCGATTTCGGCCGCGGTGGGCAGACTGGTCCGATGCCCGTGCTCCGGAAGCCCACCCGACGCCAGTTGCTCACAGCGCTGACCGCGACACTCTCGGTGCTCGTCCTGGTCGTCACCGCGGGCCTGATCCGCTGGGCCGGCGACCGGTCCGGAGGCGCGGCCGAAGCACGTCAGCCGGAGAACGCATCCACTGCCGCGGTCTCCACCGCCGGGTCCTGCAACGGCGTGCCCACGTCCGCGCCGCGCGAGCTGCGCGCGATGTGGATCACCTCGGTCAACAACATCGACTGGCCGAGCCGCAAGGGCCTGCCCGAGGCGCAGGTCAAGGCGGAGTACCTGGGCTGGCTGGACCTGGCGCAGAAGCTCAACCACAACGCGGTCTTCGTGCACGTGCGGCCGAGCGGCGACGCGTTCTGGCCGTCGGAGTACGCGCCGTGGTCCGACTGGCTGACCGGCAAGCGGGACGGCGTCGGCCCCGGCTGGGACCCGATGGCCTGGATGATCGCCGAGACGCACGCGCGGAACCTGGAGTTCCACGCCTGGTTCAACCCGTACCGGGGCAGTCAACCGGCCGCGGCCAAGGGCGCCGGCGCCGACGTGAACCAGCTCGCGCCGAACCATCCGCTCCGCGCGCACCCGGAGTGGCGGGTGACCTACCCGAGCACGAACGGGCGATTCTTCTTCAACCCCGGCATCCCTGAGGCCCGGCAGTTCGTCGAGGACTCGATGCTTGAGGCGGTCCGGAAGTACGACATCGACGGCGTGCACTTCGACGACTTCTTCTACCCGTACCCGGAGGCCGGCGAGGACTTCCCGGACGACGCCGCATTCGCCACCCACAACCGGGGCATCGCCGACAAGGGCGACTGGCGGCGCGACAACGTGAACCTGCTGGTCAAGGAGATGTCCGAGCGGATCAAGCAGATCAAGCCGTGGGTAAAGTTCGGCATCAGCCCGTTCGGCATCTGGCGGAACGCGGGCACCGACCCGGCAGGCTCAAACAGTCGCGGCCTCCAGGCCTACGACGAGATCTACGCCGACACCCGCACCTGGGTACGCGAGAAGTGGCTCGACTACATCGTCCCGCAGCTCTACTGGAACATCGGCTTCGACAAGGCCGACTACGCCGTGATGCTGCCCTGGTGGACCACGACCGTGGCCGGGACGGGCGTGCAACTCTGGATCGGCCAGGCCGACTACCGGGCCGGCGAGCCCGGCGCCTGGACGGAGCCGGACCAGCTGAGCAAGCAGATGGCACTCAACCGGGCGCACCCCGAGGTGACCGGAAGCGTGCACTTCAGCGCCAAACAGGTCAAGAGCGACAAACTAGGATCCGTCACGCGGTACGCCAGGGACTTCTACTCCACGCCCGCGCTCCCCGCCGTGATGTCCCAGCTCCCCTCCACACCCCCGGCCGCCCCTTCCGTCGTCTCCGCGGCCCGCGACCCGAAGACCGGCGCCGTGACCGTCACCGGCCGGGCCGGTTCAGGCGCGGCCGCGACCGCGTTCGCGCTCTACCGCGTGGACGGCGACAAGGCCGTCCTGGTCGCCACCGACCGCGCCACCGACGCCACAGACCAGCTGTGGGTCGACACCTCCGCCCCCGCCGCCCCGACCGCCACCTACTGCGTCACAGCCCTCGACCGTTCCTGGAACGAGGGCGATCCGAGTGCTCCGATCACCACGTCTTGACCTTCGAAGTCATATTCTCCCGCTCTCGCTCGCCCTCGCTCCGATCACGCACTGAAGCCGCCGCCGGACCACAATGCACCGACACCGGGGCCGGGGCGACGTAATTCAAAGGCGGTCAAGATCCTTGCGTGGGGGGGGGGCCCGCCAACCCCCCCCTAAATGGCCCCCCCCCCCCCACGGAGATTTTGGGAGGGGGGCGTTCATGTGGCATGCCCCCCAAATACGCAAAATAGTGGC
>NZ_JBITDX010000012.1:0-208252 GCF_044454585.1 Catenuloplanes sp. NPDC051500 | reverse complement strand
CCCGGGGGGGGGGCCCACAATAAACACCCGCTCCATAACTCCCGCGGGCGGGGGGCCCCCCCCCCCCCCCCCAAACCCCCCCCCCCCCCCCACCCAAGGATCTTGACGGCTGAGGGCGTAGCAGGTGACTGCCGCCGATATGCCGAAATTTCGGGCAGCCTGGAGGCGTCGAGCCCGCTACCGGAGTGCGGACCACCCGGTTCTTCCTGGACATCGCGCCCGAATGGCGGCTCTGGGCGGGCCTGCTCCAGCCGCACGCTGGCGACACAGCCGCTGGCCAGGCGGATCCGCCGATGAACCAGCGCGAGGCGGTACGCGGCGTCCGCCAGCCCTGGTCGACCCGGCCGCACCCCAGTACGTCACCGGACTGAACCGCTGCTGGAACGCGTGCACCCCGATCACGACGGGCTCAATTTCCTTCGCGAGGCGATTATGGGGTCACGTTAAACGACTTAGTCGATTACGTCGATACCGTGACGATGACGATGGAGCGACTGCGGTACCACATCGGGGTGAACATGCCGATGATCCACGACGTACCCGACGACGTCCTTGAATCACTCCTGCGACAAGCGCGTGAGCGGGAGGAGCCACTGCAAATCTTTCTGCTGGCGATCTTCAAACGCCAAGCGGCCTTCAGCGAGAATCACGAGCTGATCGCTGAGATCCAGCAGAAGTTCGCCGCCGGCACCGGTGGCGCCGGGCCGGACGCGCCCGATGCCGCCGACGTTATCCGCGGCGAGCGCCGAAACGACGACGAATCATGATCGTCCCGGACACCTCAGCCATCACAACAGCCGTCGCCTACTCGGACGGTCGCGGCGACAAGGCGCGCATGGTCCTGCTTCAGGACGACAACTGGATCGCGCCGGAGCACTGGCACGTGGAGGTGATCGCCGCTATCCACTCGCTCGTGTTCAGGGACAGGCTCTCGGAAGCCCAGGGCCTTGAGGCGATCGCGTTGACCGTGCGGATGCGCATGGAAACCGTCCCGATTGACTCCCTGATACCGCGCATGTGGCGAATGCGGACGCATATCAGCGCTTATGACGCCGCATACGTGGCACTCGCGGAGCAGCGCGATTCGGCACTGGTCACCGCGGATGCTGAGCTGGCCCGGATAGCGCCGGCGTACTGCCGGGTGGAGGTCGTCTGAGGGTGCGGACGGCGAGGTAGAGGGTCAGGCCGATCGGCGACAAGAAGATGGTGAGGAAGAGGATCGGGGACACCACCAGCGGGTGGAGTCCCCGATCGCGGGCGTCGAGATACATCCAGCGGCCTATGAAGAGGTCGAAGGCGATCAGGTGCGCCCAGACGGCGGTGACCACGCCAGGGCTCGCGAAGAGCGCCCGGACGCCGTCCAGGTCGGGGTTGAGCATCTCGGTGGCGAACGGGCCGAAGTCCGAGCCGATCGCTACCGGCCAGATCGAGAGCGGGGCCAGCACGATCAGGGGCGAGGCGGCGATCCGGCGGGTCCAGCGCCACCGCGGGGCCAGGATCATCAGCGCCCAGAACGGCGCGGCCAGCGCGAACGCCAACCGGAAGAGCAACGCGTTCATCGGGCGCCGGCCGCGAGGCCGAAATCGGCGCGGTCGGTGCGGGTGCGGAGGGCCCAGACCGCACCGGCAAGCGTCGCCAGCAGGCCGAGGCCGGCGACGCCGAGTGTGAGCGAGTCGGGGTGGATCAGGGACTGGCCGCGGAGGGCCTGCCAGGTCACCACCGCGGTCAGCCAGGCGTAACCGAAGGCGGCGACCGCGATCAGCCGCACCCGTACCCCCGAGGGCCTGAGGCGGGACCAGCGGCGGGACAGCAGCGACAGGCCGAGCGCTAACAGTGGGAGCGCCTGGAGGCCGTGCAGGCCGATGAAGTGGCCGGCGCGCAGATCGCCGCCGACAGTGCTCCAGCCGAGCAGCGGCAGGCCGGGGCCGCCGTCCGCGACGCCGACGCTGTGCGCGCCGATCAGGGTGGGCGCGGCGCCGGACTCGAGCGCGTCGAGCTGCGCGGGGGTCGGGCCGGTCATGAAGTAGGCGATGCCCATGCCGGCCAGCGCGATCAGCACGCCGAGCCGGATCGCGAGCGCGGCGGGGCGGTCGGTCAGGCGCTGCCGGATCAGGATCACGGCCAGGCCGAGCGTGGCGACGAAGACAAGCATGATTGTGGCGGCCATGACCGCCCAGACCGCGGTGTCGAACGGCGTAGCCACGTTGAAGTGGCTTTCCGTGCCGCGCACGATCTGGCCGACGATGGCGGCCAGCTCGATCACCAGGCCGGCCGCGATGACGGTGCCGAGCCACCAGCCGGTGCGGGCGCGGCGGCCGTCGAGAAGCGAGATCAGCCAGGCCAGCGTGGTCGCGTAGATGACTGTGGAGGTGGCGAACTTGAACGCCTTGAGCCAGATCGGCGCGCCGACAAGCATGCGGTCGTCGAGCCACAGCCCGGCGAGGCAGGCCGCCGCCAGCAGCGCCATGGCACCGGCGACGACGATCAACGGACGATGCCTCGTCACCGCCCACGGCGTCCGGGTCCACCGCGGCCGGGTCCACCGCGTCAAGGTTTCAGTCATCGCTACCCTCTCGTGATGGATAGCGGCACTCTCCACTATCGGTAAGTAGACTATCCGCCAGACACCGGGAAGATCGCAAGGGGTTCTGGCGGATGCGCGTCGCGGAGTTGAGCAGGCAGACCGGGGTACCGGTGCCGACGATCAAGTACTACCTGCGGGAGGGTCTGCTGCCGGCCGGCGAGCTGACCAGCCCGAACCAGGCGAGCTACGACGACCGGCACGTACGCCGGCTACGGCTCGTGCGGGCCCTGCTTGAGGTCGGCCGACTGCCGATCGCCACGATCCGCGAGGTGCTGCGCGACGTGGACGGACACGCGGACTGGAACATGCACGAGCGCCTGGGCCGGACGCTCTACCCGCTGGCCGGCGTGCACGACACGCCGCCCGGCCCGGAGCTGGCCGCCGCGATCGCGGACATGGACGCCGCGATCGCGCGCTGGGGCTGGCAGGTCGAGCCGGACAGCCCGGGGCGGCGGAAACTGGCCGAAGTGGCGCTCACCTTCCGCGAGCTGGGCGTGGAGTACCTGCTTGACGAGATCGACAGGTACGCCGCGGCCGCCGAGATGATCGCCGAGTCCGACCTGCGCGGCATCGCCACGAAGCGCGCCCCCGACGACGTGGTCACCAGCGCGGTGATCGGCACTGTTGTCGGGGACGCGCTCCAGGCCGCACTGCGGCGGCTCGCCCACGAGCACACCTCGGTGCGGATGTTCGGCCGGCCCGGCTAGCCCTTCAGGCCGGTGTGCGCAAGCCCTTCGATGAACTGGCGCTGGGCGATCACGAAGACGATGAGCACCGGGATCGCGGTCATCGACGCGGCGGAGAGCTGCACGTCCCACATCGGCCCGCCGTACGCGTCGACGAACTGCGTCAGCGCCTGCGGCAGCGTGAACTTCGACGGGGTGGACAGGAAGACGATCGGCTCCAGATACAGGTTCCAGCTGTGCAGGAACGTGAAGATCGCGACCGCGCCGAGTGCCGGCCGGGCCAGCGGCAGCGCGATCCGCAGGAAGATGCCGAAGCGCCCGAGCCCGTCCAGGCGCCCGGCCTCCTCGAGTTCGGCGGGGAGCGCGAGGAAGAACTGCCGCATGATGAACGTGGCCAGCACGCTCGGCGCGCCGAGGATCGGCACCAGGATCAGCGGCCAGTGGGTGTCGATCAGGCCCCAGGCGTTGAACATCTGGAACAGCGGCACGATCGTCACCTCGCTCGGGATGAGCAGGCCGGTCAGCACCACAAGGAACAGGATGTTGGCGCCGGGGAACCGGATCCGGGCGAAGGCGTACCCGCTCAGCGAGGCCACTGCCATCGTCCCCACGGTCACGACAACGGCGATGTACGCGCTGTTGACGTACTGCTGCACGAACGGCTGGAGCGTGAAGACGTCCCGGTAGCCGTCCAGGGACGGCGACCCGGGCACCAGCGCGGGCGGCCAGGCGAAGATCTCGTGCACCGGCTTGAACGACGAGGTGACCATCCACCAGGTCGGGAAGACGAACGGCACGGCCAGCACACAGAGCAGGCCGTAGACGAGCACGCGCACCCTACTGCTCATGGAACACCCACCTCTTGCGCAGCTGCCACTGCACCAGGGTCAGCGCCAGCACGATCAGGAACAGCAGGACGGCAAGCGTGGACCCGTACCCGAAATGGTGGAACTGGAAGGCCTGCTGGTAGAGGTAGTAGACGAGCACAGTTGTCGACGTGCCCGGCCCGCCCTGGGTGAGCACCGCGATCTGCGCGAAGACCTGAAGCGACCCGACCACAGTGATGATCGAGGTGAGCAGGATCGTCGGGCTGATCATCGGTACCGTGATCCGGCGGAACCGGGTCCAGGCCGAGGCGCCGTCCATCCGCGCGGTCTCGTACAGGTCGCCGGGCACGCCCTGCAGCGCGGCCAGGAACAGCACCATGTTGAGCCCGGCGTTCTTCACGGTCTGCACCATGATCACCGAGATCAGCGCGGTGGTGTCGCCGCGCAGCCAGTTCGGCCCATCGGCGCCGGCCGCATCAAGCGCGCCGTTGATGCCACCGTTGTCCTGCAGCAGGAACTGCCAGACGATCGTCCAGGCGACGAGCGACACCACGACCGGCGAGAAGAAGATCGTGCGGAAGACCGCGGTGCCCCGGAGCCGCTGGTTCAGCAGCACGGCAAGCAGCAGCGCCACCGACAGGTTGAGCACCACGAGCCCGGCCGAGAAGAGTGCTGTCGCCCGCAGCACCGGGCCCAGGTTCGCGTCCTCGCCCAGCGCGCGGTAGTTCTCCGCGCCGACGTAGGTGAACGTGCCGGCAAGCACGTTCCACTCGTGCAGGCTGTAGTAGACGACCAGGACCAGCGGCACGAGGACGAACAGCACGCTCCCGGCCAGCTGGGGCGCGACGAAGAGGTACCCCGCGAGGTAGTCCCTTCGCCGCGTCGTCAGGTACGACTTCACTTGCTCAGCAGCGGGTTGATCGCGGTACACACTCCGGACAGGACGCCCCGCACGTCCGCGCCCGGCTGCCACAGCGGGTCGAGCGCGGCCCGGACGGCCTGGCTCAGCTCCGCGTTCCCGGTGTGGCTCGGCTTGACCTCGCCGTTCGCGATGCCGTCGATCACCACGTTCTGCAGCTGTTCCGGCTTGAGCTTCGGGTTCGCTGTGGCGAGCGTGTCCGCGGTGAGCAGTGCGGTGCGCGGCGGCGGGAAGAACCGGGCGAGCTTCGCCCCGTTCGCCGCGTTGGTGAAGTAGGCGAGGAAGTCGGCGGCCGCGTCCGCGTGCTTGCTCTGCTTGAGCACGCCGACACCGCCCTGCCCGATCACCGAGTACTTTCCGGACGGGCCGGACGGCAGCGGCACCAGGTCCCAGGCGAAGTCGTCGGACAGCAGCGACGCCCGGGAGATCTGGCTGATCGTCATGGCGGCCTCGCCGGCGAAGAAGTCAGCGGTCGTGCCGGGGCCGGGCAGCGCGGCGTCCGTGAAGATCGCCTTGTGCAGGAACGTCATCGCGTCGACCATCGGCTGTTGATCGAACCCGCAGGTCTTCCCGTCCTCGCTCCAGGCCTGCGCGCCCCAGCCGGTCCAGACCGTGGCCAGGTTGTCCCAGCCCTTGTAGTCGAAGTCGCGCACGACCAGGCCCGCCTTGCCGGTCCTCGCGTGCACGGCCGCGGCCGCCGCGATCGCCTGCTCCCAGGTCCAGCCGGTGGCGGGGCTCTGCTGACCGGCCGCGGCGAGCAGGTCCTTGTTGATGAAGACCCCGAAGGGCGAGTTCGAGAAGGGGTACGCGTAGGTGGTGCCGTCCGCCTGCCACAGCTTCATCACGGCCGGGTTCAGCCCGGCCGGGTCCTCGAGCGTGTCGTCGAGCGGTACGAGCGCGCCGGCCTCCACGAAGTCAAGCGCCGCGCTCTCCAGCAGCCAGGCCAGGTCCGGCCCCTTCCCGCCGGCCAGCTGGGTGGTGAGCGTGGTGGTGTAGTTCTCGAACGGCAGCGGATCGAAGGTCACCTTCGAGACCGTGCCCGGGTTCGCCGCCACGTAGGACGCGGCGATCTCGTCGAACAGCTTCAGGTGTGCCTCGTTCGCTGACCAGATGGTCATTCGCAGCTCGGCCGGGCCGGACGACGCGCCACCGCCGCCACAGGCGGTGAGTCCGAGCAGCAGCGCCGCGGCTATCGCGCGCAACCTCATAGGGGTGCCCTTTCCCATCGAAACAGATCAATAACCACTGACGTCCGGCCAGTGCAGCTCCACGCCGGCCGCGGTCAGCCGGTCCTGGAAGTCGGCGAGCAGGCCGGGGGTGTTCCGCACGGCCCGGGGTGCCACGCCCCGGGCCAGGCAGAAGTCGGCGAGGAGGCCGGCGACTTCGCCGACGTTCCACTCGACCGGGTGCAGGCGGTACGCACCGTTGGTGATGTGCGTGGTGCCGATGTTCTTCCCGGCGGGAAGCAGGTTCTCCACCCGCCGGGGCAGCAGCGCGCCGAGCGGGATCTCGAACGGGCACGCCGCCACGTCTACGTAGGTGTCGCCGCCGGTCGACGGGTGCAGATCGATCCGGTACATGCCGACGCCGACCGAGTCCGGGTAGCGCACCGCGCCCCGGTCGCCGCGCACCGACAGCGCCAGATCCTGCTCGACCACTGTGTACTCGGCCAGGATCCGCCGCGACTCGCGGATGTAGGGCGCCTGCGCCAGGCCGTCCGCGCTTCCGGTGACGTCGCCGCGCAGGCGCAGGCCGGGCCAGCCGGTGCCGCCGTCCGGGCGGGGCGCGTCGGTCTGCAGCCAGTAGAAGACCGACCGGGACAGCTCACGGGCCCGGCCGAGGTGCACCGCCGGGTCCGGCACGTCGATGATCGGCGACTCGAAGTAGTCGATGATCGGCCAGTTCACCACCGTGATGTCGCTGCCGTAGAAGCCGTCGGTGAAGTGCTTGCGCGCCGCGATCCTGCGGAACGTCCACAGGTTGCTGTCGCCCGGGTTCACCCGCTGGTCGGCGTGCACGGAGAGCGGGTCGTCGTCCGGGTTCGGCGTGAAACCGCGGACGGCCGGCTCAAGCGTGCGCGGGTTGACCATGGTCCAGGAGAGCAGCGGGCCGACCCAGAAGTCCGGGGTGTAGGCGCGCCAGAAGTCGTACCCCGGCGGCTTGTCGATCGTGTGGTCGCCGTCCACGTGGTCGACCGCGAAGCAGACCGAGACCGCCTGCATGTTGCCCGGCTGCGCGGCGGACGGGCCGGACGGTTCGCCGGTGTCGGCCGCGGACTCGAAGCCTGTGACGTATTCCGTGCCGGTGAGCGGCAGCAACTCGCCGGTCTCGGTGGCGTCCAGGATGTAGGGAGCGGTGAGCGTCAGCTCGCGGTCCGGGCCGGAGACCGTCACCGACGTGACCCGGTCGCCGTCAGTGGTCGCGGACACCGGCCGGTAGGGCTGCAGTACGCGCAGCCTGCCGGACCCGAGGTAGGGCGCCAGCATCGCGTCGATCACCGCCACCGCCACCCGCGGCTCGTGGCAGATCGGGCTCACCCAGCCGGAGCCCGGGTTCAGCTCCCGCCACGCCCGCGACCGCTCGGTAAGCGGGTAGTGCCGCCGGTAGTAGTCGCGGATGCCGTCCCGCAGCTGCCGGTAGCTCGCGGTCGCGCCGAACCGCTCGATCCAGCTGTGCTCGTCCGGCGGGACGGCCTGGCTGGTCAGCTGCCCGCCGAGCCATGCGTGCTCCTCGGTCAGGATCACCGATCGCCCGGCCCGCAGCGCGCTCAGCGCCGCGGCCACCCCGCCGAGACCGCCGCCCACCACAAGCACCTCGGACTCCATGTCGGCCACAGCCGTTCCTCTCCTCGTCCTGATCAGTTCCGCGGCGCGGCGAGGGTGACGCCCTCGACCGGCCCGCACGGCAGCAGGCGGCGCGCGTCCGCCCGGGAGACCTCGCCCGCGATCAGCGCGGTCAACACCTCGGTCGCCTGCCTGCCCATCTCCCGCCGCGGGATCCGGTAGCCGGAGAAGTCGATGTCGGTCGGGGCCGGCCGCGTCGGGTCGCCGAGCGCAAGCATCGACAGGTCGCCCGGGATGTCCAGGCCGCGCTCCCGTGCCACGGCCGCGAGCGCCACACCGTCCGCGAACTCCTCGACGAGCACTGCCGTCACACCGGCGGCGACAAGAGCATCAAGAACGTCCGCGGGGGTACGCCCGGAGGCGCGCTCCCTCCGTGGCACGAGGCCGTGGCGGCGCGCCGCGTCCCGGTAGCCCGCGAACCGGTCGGCGAACGATTCCGGGACGCTCCCACCCGTACCCCCGGATGATCCTGCGGGTTCTCCGCCGTCGCCCAGGTAGCACAGCTCGCGGTGCCCGGCCCCGGCGGCACGGTCCACCACGGCCGCGGTCGCGGTCAGGTAGTCCGCGCCCACGTAGGGCACCGGGCCTCCGGCGTCGTCGCGGCGGCCGACCGACACGAACGGCTGCCCCTCCTCGACCAGCCGGGTCAGCTCGTCCCGGTCGAGCGAGCGGCCGAGCAGGATGCAGCCGTCCGCCAGGCGCAGCCGGTTGTCCTCGTGGAAGATGCGGCGGCGGCCGTCGGTGACCGGCGCGCTCGTGAACAGCAGCAGGTCGCAGCCGAGCCGCTCCGCGCACTCCTCGATGCCGAGCAGGAACGGGTGGTAGAAGTCCGCGCTGCCGGCCGGGAAGACCGGTTCGTAGGTGAAGACGCCCAGGATGCGGTTGTGCCGGTCGGCGAGGCGGCGGGCGATCGGATCGGCCACGTAGCCGGTGCTGCGGATTGCGGCAAGCACGCGCTCGCGGGTCTCCGGCGCGATCCGGACGTCGGCGTCGCCGCGGCCGTTCAGCACGAGCGAGACCGTCGCCTGACTCACGCCGGTCATCCGCGCGATGTCCTGCTGCGTGATCCGCTTCCGCGACGCCGTCACTGTCGGTGGTCCCTTCGCCAAGTGCTAATGCGTATTAGGCGGCTAGCGTCGGCCCTCGGCGGCCCTGTCGTCAAGCCCGAGTTTTCGCGCTGATAATTCGTATTAGCTTATTGACGGCAGGGGTCCGGCGGGCCGAAGCTCATCGACCACGTCCATTGGTCACTGAGCGCTCTCAATCACCGGAGGCGAGACCATGCACCGTCGAACACTCCTGCACGGCGCGGCCCTGCTCGGCACGGCCGGCGCGCTCGGCGCCGCGACCCCGGCCCACGCGGCCGGGCCCGGTGGCTTTCCCACCTACCGCTATCTCGGCACGCCGTTCACCAAGTCCGCGCTCGCCTACAACCCGACCAACGAGCTGATCTTCCCGTGCGTCCGCGGCGTCTACGACAAGCTCAGCGCGCCCCGCGGCAGGTACTACCTCTGGTACGCGCCGCACGACGCGCCCGGCGGCATCTGCCTGGCCTACGGCGACGCGCTGTCCGGGCGGTTCACCGAGCACCCGGCGAACCCGATCATCCCGCGCAGCTGGGCGCCGCACTACTCGGTCAGCCACGTGTCCTCGCCGCACGTGCTCTGGCACACCCCCAGCCGGCGCTTCTACCTGTACTTCCACGGCGAGAACACCACGACCCGGCTGGCGACCTCGGCGAACGGGATCGACTACACGTACCAGGGCGTCGTGCTCACCACAGGCATGGTTCCGAACACCACCGAGACGTCGTACGCGCGCGTCTTCGAGCACCCGATCGCGGCGCTCGGCTCCCGGTACGTGATGGTCTTCATGGCGTACCACACGGTCACGCCCGGCGTCCGGAAGATCTTCTGGGGCTGGTCCGCGGACGGCGTGACCTGGCAGTACGACCCGACGCCGCTGGTCTCCCCCACCGCGGACGGCGAGACCGACATCAGCGGCCCGCACCTGCTCACCCGCAACGGCACCGCCTACGTCGTCTACCACGGCGGCTCCGGCCGGATGTACCTCACCGAGGTCGGCCTGGCCTTCGACCGCGAGGTGCACCTGGGCGTCTTCCACACCCCGCTCACCGGCGCGCCGGACGGCGGCCGGTCAGCCGCCCCGGCATTCGGCACCGACGGCGGCGTGTCCTACATGTTCTACGAGGCCGGCCAGCGCTCCTCGTCCACGATCGCGGTGGCCCGGGCGCTCTGATGCGCCACTCCCTGGCGCCGGGTGCCTACGCTCGGCGCCAGGGACGGGTGGCTCGTGATCGCGGTCGAGGGCCGCACCACTTCCGGGTCTCGGTCGGCCGGCAGATCTACGACGGCCCGGACACCGGCGCGTTCAGGCCGTGACCGTGCGGAACGCGCGGACCAGCGCATCGGCCAGGCCGCCGCGCCCGTCCGCAGTCGCACCGTTGATCTCCGCCCAGCCCAGGCGGGCCGAGATCGGCGTGCCCGGGACCAGGGACTCCCAGTCCTCGGCGGCAAGCGCGGTGGAGATCCGGCGGCCCACCTCGGCGGCCTGGGTCATGTCCGCACCCGGCAGCACCACCACGAACTCGTCGCCGCCGTAGCGGGCCACGAAGTCGCCGCGGCGCATCACCCGGTTTATCACGCCTGCCACCCGCTGCAGCACCAGGTCACCGGCGTGGTGGCCGTGAAGCGTGTTGACCGAGGTGAAGCCCATCAGGTCGCACACACCGAGCGCGGCCCGCTCGCCACGGCCGGCCAGGCCTGATACGTACCGCTCCAGGCGCCGGCGGTTGGGCAGGCCGGTCAGCGGGTCGGTGAGCGCCTCCCCGCCGGACTGGGCGGCGGCCCGGCGCATCTCCTCCTGGTCCAGGCGGGCCGCGATACCGTCCACGTAGACCTCGCGGAGCCGGTCACTGCGCTGCGCGGCGAGCCGGAACGCCAGCCGGTCGGCACGGTGCGCGGCCTCGTGGTCGCCGGCCCGCGCATAGCTGATGCTGCGCAGCCGGGCCGGTTCCGCCGCGCCGAGCGTCTCCGGCGCGACGGTGACGGTGCTCAGCTGGGACAGCGCGTCCGCGGTCCGGCCGTCCGCGATGAAGAGGCAGATCTCCCCGAGTTTGCGCAGGTCACGGGCGCGGGCACTATCACCGCCGTAGGCAAGCATCCGGGCCGCGTCGGCCGGGTAGCGTTCGCCGAGCGCGGCGGCCCGGGCGACTGTGTACCCGTAGGCGGCGCGGCTGCTCGGGCGGATCCGGTCCAGATGGCCGGCCTCGTCGATCCTGGTCAGGTCGTCGCTGACGTCGCGGAGCACGCGCAGGCAGCCGTCCGTGTCGCCGGCGTGGTCGAGCGCGATCGCATTCCGCAGCCGGATGCCGGGCGCGGCCAGCACCTCCTCCGGCAGGCCCGCGGTCGTGGCGATCTGCCGGGCCCGCTCTATCGCGCCGAGCGCGTAGCCGTGGAACGCCAGGTACGAGTACGCCATGGCCAGGTCGTGCCAGCCCCACGCGGTGTCCGAGTCCGGATCGGTGACAGCGGTAAGCGCGCGGGAGCTCTGCACCAGGTGCATGACGCAGCGGTCGAGTGCACCCTGGTGGTGGGCGGCGAGCGCGGCGAACGCGTGCAGCTGACCGCGCACGTACGGCTCCGGGAGGTCCGCGACCGCCTCGAACGCGCGGTCCATGGCCGGCCCGTACTCCGCGGTGCGGCCCAGGTTGATGAGCGTGCCGAGCCGCTGGACCAGCGCATCCGTACGCGCATAGGGGTCCTTGGTGTCCTCCGCGACACGCTCCAGCAGCCGGGACGCCTCCGCCGAGCGGTCGGCCTGCTGGAGTCGGCGCGCCTCCCGCAGGCGGTCGGCCTGGTCCGTGACCTGGTCGAGCCAACCCACTCGGCGCCTCCCGCGATGGTGGTGCGGCGCGCCGTGAAGCTCGCCACGATGTGCACGGCGCGCCGTGCGTCCTGCTTTCGGCCCGCCACTCTGTGCGTACCGTAATGATTATGGCGTGACCCACGCTCATGAAAAGCCCCCAGCGGGCACGGAACGGACACGAGCCTCCGCGGCCATCGCCCGGGGGACGTCCCGCCTGGCGGAGGCGGGTGTCCCGTCACCACGTGTCGACGCGGAGATTCTGGCGGCCCACGTGCTCGGCGTGCCGCGCAGCCAGCTGCTGCTCTCGGACGGTTTCACCGACGAGACGCTGCTGCCGTTCGTCAAGGCGATCGAGAAGCGGGCGACCGGCGTACCGGTCCAGCACATCACCGGGAGGGCGCCGTTCCGGCACATCGAACTGTCGGTCGGCCCGGGCGTGTTCATCCCGCGCCCGGAGACCGAGCTGGTGACGGACTGGGGCCTGGCCGCGCTGGCCGGGCACTCCCGGCCGGTCGTCGTCGACCTGTGCAGCGGCTCGGGCGCGATCGCGCTCGCGGTGGCGAACGAGCGGCGGGACGCGACTGTGTACGCGGTGGAGCGCTCGCCGGAGGCACTGACCTGGCTGCGCCGGAACGCGGCGGAGCGGGCGGACGCGGGCGACACGCACATCACTGTCGTCGAGGGCGACATCACCGACGACGCGGTGCTGGCCGAGCTGAACGGCACTGTGGACCTGGTGCTCTGCAACCCGCCCTACGTACCGGCGGGGACGAAGGTGGCGGTCGAGGTCGACCACGATCCGCCGCAGGCCGTGTTCGGCGGCGAGGAGGGCCTTGACCTGGTCCCGGCCGTGATCGCGATGGCCGGGCGACTGCTTACCGGCGGCGGGTCGTTCGCGGTGGAACACGACGAGACGCACGGCGCGGAGGTGCCGGCGCTGCTGCGCGAGGACGGCCGGTTCGCGGTGATCCGCCTCCGGTACGACCTCGCGCAGCGCGCCCGCTACACCACCGCCCACAAGGGCTAGGCCAGGGGAAACTCTTCGCCCAGAAGCGCGCGCAGCCGAGCCAGCGCCCGCATGCTCTGCATCTTCACGACGGAGGCGGAGACACCGAGGATCTCCGCCACCGACTCGACGCTGCGGTCCTCCCAGTGCCGGAGCACCACGATGGCCTGATCCCTGACCGGCAGCGTGGCAAACGCGCCCAGCAGGGCGATGTGCAGCTCCGGCGAGGCCTGGTTCTCCGCCCCGCGCTCCGGGAGGTCCGCGACCACGAGATCGCTGCGCCTCTTCCGCTGGTCGAAGATCACATTCATCAGGACCCGCCGGCTGTACGCCTCCAGGCTCGACGCCCGGCGTACACGTGACCAGGACGCGTACATCTTGGCGAGGGTGATCTGGGTGAGGTCCTGCGCCAGGTGCCAGTCCCGGGTCATCAGGTAGGCGGTGCGCCGCAACCGGGGCGCGGCCGCGGTGGCGAACTCGGTGAAGTCCACGTCCCCGCTCCGGATCCCGGCCGGCGCGGCGTCAAGCACGATCGCCCTCATCGCGGCGCCCCGGTGCAGACCTGGCTGAGCATCTGGTCGACGCCGGGCGCGCCGCCGTAGCGGGTCGCGACCTCGTCCCACCGGCCGGCGTCGGTCAGCCGGATCCGGAACGATTCCGGCATCTGCTCGGGCACCACGCTGCCGACCAGTTCGGGACTGTCCTTCCACAGCTCCGCGAACTTCTGGAACGCGGAGTCGCGCGACTCGAACTCGAACGACTCGACCAGGTCATCCCCGGACAGCCGGCGGTCCAGCTCCTGGAGCTGCGCGTCGGTGATGTCGGTGCGGAGGAACATCGCGAACTCGGTGGACGGGTCCGGCCTCGGGGCACACTGGAGACTGCCCGCCATCGCCAGCGGCAGCATCGCCGCGGGTGGCGACGTGGCCCCGGCCGGCGGCGCGTCCGGGCCGGGCACCAGGTTCACCGCGCCGAGCACCGCCACCAGCGCGACCGCGGCGGCGGACCCGCCCAGCAGTCGTCGCCGCCGGCGGATCCGTGTGCCGTGCGCCATCGCGTCGCGGGTGATGTCGCCAAGCGGCACGGGCTCGTCCGCGACCGCCATCCCGAAGATGTCCCGAAGTTCCTGATCCACGTGTCTGCTCTCCATCGACCGAAGAAACCGTCATGGAGATAGACACCTCAGCTGCCCGGTTCGGTCACCCCTTGCGGGCCAGCTCCGAATCGCCGGCGAGCCGCGCGGTCCGGTCGGCCTGGGTCAGCGCGTCAAGCACGCCGTCCACGTCACCTGCCAGCACCAGGTCCAGGTTGTACGCGGTGAAGCCGATCCGGTGGTCGGTGATCCGGTTCTGCGGGAAGTTGTAGGTGCGGATCCGCTCCGACCGGTCCACCGTGCGCACCTGCGACTTGCGCGCGTCGGACGCCTCCGCCGCGGCCGCCTCCTGGGCGTGCGCGAGCAGCCGGGAGCGCAGGATCCGCATGGCCTGCTCCCGGTTCTGCAGCTGCGACTTCTCGTTCTGGCAGGAGACGACCACGCCTGTCGGCAGGTGGGTGATCCGGACCGCGGAGTCGGTGGTGTTGACCGACTGACCGCCGGGGCCGGACGACCGGAACACGTCGATCCGCAGATCGTTCGCGTCGATCTGCACGTCGACCTCCTCGGCCTCGGGCAGCACGAGCACACCCGCGGCCGAGGTGTGGATGCGGCCCTGCGACTCGGTGACCGGCACGCGCTGCACCCGGTGCACGCCGCCCTCCCACTTGAGCCGGGACCAGACGCCGTTGCCGCCGTCCGGCACGCCCTTGGTCTTGATCGCCACCGAGACGTCCTTGACGCCGCCCATGTCCGAGCTCTGCGCCTCGATGACCTCGGTGACCCAGCCGTGGCGCTCCGCGTACCGCTGGTACATCCGCAGCAGGTCGCCGGCGAACAGCGCGGACTCCTCGCCGCCCTCGCCCGCCTTGATCTCCAGGATCACGTCCTTGGCGTCGTTGGGGTCCCGTGGCATGAGCAGCTCGGCGAGGCGCTCCTCCAGCTCGGGCAGGCGCGTGGACAGCTCCGCCGCCTCGGCCGCGAACGCCGGGTCCTCGGCGACCAGCTCGCGGGCGGCCTCCAGATCCTCGCGAACCTGCTCCAGCTCCGCGTGCGCCTTGTGGATCGGGGAGAGCTCGGCGAACCGCCGGCCGACACGGCGCGCCGTGTTCTGGTCCGCGTGGAGGGCCGGGTCGGCAAGCTGCTTCTCCACGTCCGTGTACTCGTCGAGGAGCGCCAGCAGCCGTTCGTTGCTCATCTCAAGATCTCCAAAAGGAACCGCGTGGGAGGGGCGGAAAAGACGAACGGCGCCCGTCCCCGTCATGATGACGGGAACGAGCGCCGAACGGAAAGCTACTTGGTCTTCGCGGCGGTCTTCTGGACCTTGGCGTACTTCTGCTGGAACTTCGCCACGCGACCCGCGGTGTCGAGTACGCGCTGCTTGCCGGTGTAGAACGGGTGGCAGGCGCTGCAGGTCTCGACGCTGATCTTGCCGTCCTTCGCGGTGCTCCGCGTGGTGAACGTGCTTCCGCAGGAGCACGACACCTCGGTGACGGCGTACTGCGGGTGAATGTCCTTCTTCATGAGCCTCGGTCCTCTCGTGGGTGGTCGCCGGGTCGCTCGACGGGGATCGTCGCGCGGGAACCGGAACCGCTGGCCGATGGTCCAGTCTGCCATGCCTCCGGTGCGGGTTTCGCACCGGGAGACGGTGACCGTTCCGGGTGGTGTAACCGCGTCTCAGGGCAGCACATTCCCGAGCGTGGCGAGGTGCCTGCCTAGTTTCTGGCGCACCTCCGGCGACACGTCGAGGAAGCGTAGCCGCAGGTCGTCGCCGGTGCGCTGGGCCACGGTCGCGGCGATCGGCATGGTGCTGCCACCGATCCGGAGCTCCGCGGTGACGTTCGTCCCCAGACCCAGCGCGTCCAGGCCGGGCGCGGTGCAGTGCATGCCGCCGAGGCTCACGTCGAGCAGCCGGCCGGTGTGCCGCTCGCCGTCCACGATCAGCGTGACCGGCCCGTGGTCGGCGTACCTGGGGAATTCGCGGCGTTCCAGCTTGTCGGTCAGGTCGACCATGTTGTTGATCCGGTCCAGCGTCTCCGCCACGCCCCGGTCCAGGCTCTCCACCATGTGATGCTGCTCGGCCGTGATCTGGCGCAGCTCGATCGTGGCGCTGTTCACGCTGCCGATGCCCTCGGTGACGCCGCCGATCGCGGTGAACATCTCCGCCACGTCCGCCTCAAGCGAGGCGATGGTGCTGGAGATCTGCTCGGTGGACCGCGCGGACGCGGTGGCCAGGTCCTTCACCTCGCCGGCCACGACCGCGAAGCCCTTGCCCATCTCGCCGGCCCGGGCCGCCTCGATCGTCGCGTTGAGCGCCAGCATCCGGGTCTGGTCCGCCACCCCGGCGATCACCTGGGCCATCTCGGCGACGCGGCGCAGGCTTGCGGTGAGCGCGCCGGTGACCCGGTCCGCCTCCGCCGCCTTGGTGACCACGGACTGGGTGACCTGCTCGGCGGAGGCCATCTGCCCGTCGATCCGGCTGGTGGCGCCGCGTACCCGCTCGACCTGCTTGACCACCTCTGCCAACTCCACGGCGATGGTGGCCGAGGTCTCCGAGATCGCCTCCTTCGCCCGCTCCCGCAGCAGCGCCTCGGACCGCTGCTGCTGGGCCATGCCCGCCTGCATCTGCTGCTCGCGCGCGTCCTGGCCGGCCCGCAGGCTCTCCTCCTGGGCCGCGATCTTCTCGCGCGCGGTGCCGAGCGCCCGGCCGATGTCGCCGAACTCGTCCCGCCCGGTGGGCAGCGGGCGCGGCGCGAGGTCACCGGCCGCGATCGCCCGCACGCCGTCGACCATGTGCCGCACGTGGAAGCGGGTGTGCCACCAGAGACCGATGCCCGCGTAGACCGCGAGCAGCACGCCGACCACTGTGATCGCCAGGATGGTGTCCTGCTCGCCCTCGAAGCCGCCGACCCGGGTGGCGATCAGGCCGCCGAGCGCCGCGTCGAGGTCGACCATGACGGCGCGGACTGCCTCACCGAGCGGCGCCGGGTCCGGCGTGGCAGCGGTACCGAGCCCGGCCGTGATCGCGGCGGCGACCTGCTCGGCCGCGGTCGCGACCCGCTCCACCCCGGTGAGCCGCCCGGCGAGCGTGTCGTCCGCGGTGTTCGCAAGCGAGGTCTCCGCACCGACCCGCAGGTTCCCGGCGACAGTGGTCAGCTCGGAGGCGTAGACGGCCTGGGCGGCGACCAGCGCGGTGCCGGTCTCCGCCGACGGCGCGGCGGCCCGGGCGGCGGCCAGCAGCGCGCGCGGCAGCTGCACGACCTCCATGTCCATCAGGTAGAACGAGTCGAGGTCCGGGTCCAGGATCAGGTTCGACTCGTTCGCGACGCCGGTGATGAACGCGGCCATCGCCTCGCCGAACGCGATCCGCCCCGCGCCCGAGGTCGCGTCCCCGGTCGCGGCCTCGGTGAGCGCGTCGCGCACCTCATCGAGCGTGCCGTCCTCGAACAGGCCGGCGTTCGCCTCGATCGCTGTGGTCAGCGCGGCCAGGTCGGGTCGCTCGCCGGCAAGCGTGGCGCCGAACTCCGCGAGCGCGGGCAGCAGCACGTCCGCGCCCTCGCCCTCGCGCTCGGAGAACGAGATCTGGCCCTGGGAGAAGTGGACGAAGCCGTAGACCGCGCTCATGCACGGCACGAGCAGCACCACCATGATGATCGAGAGTCGCACGGTCATCCGGGTGCGATCCCAGATCGCCAGCACCGGGAGCAGCAGCCGTGGGTACATCCGGTTACATCCCCTCGCCGACGTTCCACACCCCGGATCGGCGTTACTGACCCGAAGCTGAGGTTTTCCGCCGCATCGGGCACACCGCCCGCTCGTGCGCGTCCTCGTCCAGGTAGAACGCGGGGCGCTGATCCGCCTCGTGGTAGTAGCGGTGGAAGACCCGGGTCGCCGAACCGGAGATCGGCGGCACGATCCAGCTCCAGTCCGCCGGCACGACCCGGCCGGCGCGCTCCTCGTTGCGCAGGTGCGTGAGGAAGCGCTCCGACTCGGTGTGGTGGTCGGAGATCTTCACACCCGCCAGGTCATAGGAGTGGAGCACGGCCCGGTTCAGCTCGATCAGCGCGCGGTCCCGCCACAGCGTGGCGTCCGACGACATGTCCAGGCCCATCCGCTTCGCCGTCTCCGGCAGCACGTCGAACCGGTCCGGGTCGCCGAAGCTGCGCGCGCCGATCTCGGTGCCCATGTACCAGCCGTTGAACGGCGCCAGCGGGTAGTGCAGGCCGCCGATTGTCAGCCGCATGTTCGAGATGGCCGGGACCGCGTACCAGCGCAGGCCGAGCTCGCCGAACCAGGGCAGGTCGGGGTGGGTGATCGGCACCTGCAGCACGGTGTGCTCGGGCAGCTCGAAGAGCCGTACGCCCTCGTCCGGCGTCTCGATCGCCACCGGCAGCACGTCGTGGTCCGACCCCGCGCCGGACCAGCCGAGCGCGGACATCGCCTCGGTGAACTCGACCATCCGCGGGTCGCCGACCACGCTTCCGTCCGCGCGCCGGTACCCGGCGTACCTGATCAACTGCTCATTCCAGATCCGGGGGTACGGCCGTCCCGGCGTGGCCGGCGGGAAGATCGAGATGACCGGCCGCAGCTGCCCCGGGTTGGTGGCGCCGGTGGCCTGACGCAGGTGCCGCAGAAGCAGCGTGAAGATGTGGTCCGCGGTGGTCGCCGACCGCCGGTCAAGCACCACCAGGCTGCGCCAGTAGAGCCGGCCGATGCACTTGGAGGCGTTGCGCCAGGCCACCTTCGCGCCGTAGGCGACCTCGTCGTGCGTCTGCGTGTAGGTGCCGGTCGCGGCGATCTGCGCGCGCACCACGGCCAGCCGGGGCTCGACCGGGCCGAGGCGCTTCTCCTCGCCGTAGCAGAGGCGCAGGAACTCCTCCGCCTCGATCGCGTCCACCGGGGCGTCCGGGTCCCACGGTGCGGCCGGATTGTCCCGGTAGCCGGGCACGGTCATGTCGCCTCCCGTCAGCGTCGACGTCGAACAAGCGCGACACACCCTCATGTTCAACCACAAAGCCACCCCACGGGCCCAAACCCGAAAAAGCCTCAGGGGGTACGGATGACCCGTACCCCCTGAGGCTTCTGCTTGTGGAGCGTGTTACTCGCCCGGCGTCGACTTCGCGATCTGCATCAGGAACTCGATGTTCGTCCGCGACTCCTTCAGGCGGCCGAGCAGCAGGTCAAGCGCGGCCTGCGACTCCAGCGAGTGGAGCACCTTGCGCAGCTTGTGCGTGATGGCGAGCTCCTCCGGCGCGAGCAGGATCTCTTCCTTACGCGTGCCGGACGGGTGGATGTCGATGGCCGGGAAGGTCCGCTTGTCGGCGATCTTCCGGTCCAGCTTCAGCTCCGCGTTACCAGTGCCCTTGAACTCCTCGAAGATGACCGTGTCCATCATGGACCCGGTCTCCACAAGCGCGGTCGCGAGAATTGTGAGCGAGCCACCGTTCTCGATGTTGCGCGCGGCGCCGAGGAAGCGCTTCGGCGGGTAGAGCGCGGTCGAGTCGATACCACCGGACATGATGCGGCCGGAGGCCGGCGCGGCCAGGTTGTAGGAACGACCCAGACGCGTCACCGAGTCAAGCAGCACGACCACGTCGTGGCCCAGCTCGACCAGGCGCTTGGCCCGCTCGATCGCCAGCTCCGCGACTGTGGTGTGGTCCTGCGGCGGCCGGTCGAACGTGGCCGCGATGACCTCGCCCTTCACCGAGCGCTGCATGTCGGTGACCTCTTCGGGGCGCTCGTCCACCAGAACCACCATCAGGTGGCACTCCGGGTTGTTGTGAGTGATCGCGTTCGCGATCGCCTGGAGCACCATCGTCTTACCGGCCTTCGGCGGCGAGACGATCAGGGCGCGCTGGCCCTTGCCGATCGGCATCACCAGGTCGATGACGCGGGTGGTCAGGATGTGCGGCTCGGTCTCCAGCCGCAGACGCTCCTGCGGGTAGAGCGGCGTGAGCTTGTAGAACTCGGGGCGGCGCTTGGCCTCCTCCGGGTCCATCCCGTTGATCGTGTCCAGCCGGACCAGCGGGTTGTACTTGTCCCGCCGCGCCTCGCCCTCCCGGCTCGCCCGGACCGCACCGGTGATCGCGTCACCGCGGCGCAGGTGGTGCTTCTTCACCTGCGACATCGAGACGTAGACATCGTTCGGCCCGGAGAGGTACCCGGTGGTCCGGACAAACGCGTAGTTGTCGAGCACGTCGATGATGCCGGCCACCGGGACGAGCACGTCGTCGTCGGAGATCGCCGGCTCGTTGCTACCGCGCTCCGGACGCTCGGTGACCTCGCCGCGGTCGTTACGGCCACGGCGGCGGTCCCGGAAACGGCTCCGGCGGCCACGGCGGCCGCTGCCGTCCTCGTCGTCCTCGTCGGCCGGGCCGTTGTCGCGGTCCCGGTCGGCGCCGCGCGGCGCCCGCTCGGAACGGTCGTTCCGGTCCCGGTCGGCACGCTCGCCACGGTCCGCACGCTCGCCGCGCTCGGGCCGGTCGTTGCGCTCGGGCCGGTCGCCACGCTCGGCACGGTCGCCACGCTCGGGCCGGTCGTTACGGTCAGCCCGGTCGGTGCGCTCGGGACGGTCGGCCCGGTCGTTACGGTCGGTGCGCTCGGCCCGGTCACCGCGGTCGGTGCGCTCGGCCCGGTCACCGCGGTCGGTGCGCTCGGCCCGGTCACCGCGGTCGGTGCGCTCGCCGCGCTCGACCCGGTCGGTGCGCTCGGCACGCTCCGGACGCTCGGTGCGCTCAGCACGCTCCGGACGCTCGCCACGGTCGGAACGGTCGCTGCGCTCGCGGCGGCTGCGGCCCTCACGCTGCGGCTCCGGCTGCTCCTCGGTCTCGATGCGAGGCTCCGGGGCACCGGCCGCACGGGAAGCCCGGCGCGGCGCGCGCGTCTCCGCCGGGGCCTCGGCCACCGGGGCGTCGGCGACGGCGGGAGCGGCGGCTGCGGGGGTCTCGCGGATCTCGGCCCGCACCTCCTCGCGCACCGGCGCGGCCGCCGCGGCGACCTCCGCCCGCTGACGGGGGGCGCCACCGCCCGCACCGCCGCTCTGACGCTCGGAGATGGCGGCGGTCAGCTCGCCCTTGCGCATCCGGGCAGTGCCGGAAATGCCGAGCGACGCGGCGAGGCTCTGCAGCTCGGGCAGGAGCATCGCCGAAAGGCCGGTTCCGGAGCGCCGCCGGCGCGTGGTGCCGGCCGCGGCCTCGTCAGCGACCTTTGATGCATCCGACGTGACGTCGGTGGTGTCGCTCAATGGATTCCTTCCCTCGTAAGGCCGGGCTGCCCGGGTGTTTCGTCAGTGGTGGCCGGGCGGCCTCGTTCCCGCCTCGCATATCGCGTCACGGGAGTCTGTGAGCACGGCAGCCGGAGGGCGGTTTCCAATCGGCCGGTTTCGACAGATCGGGATCGCCGCCGACAGCGGCCGTGACATCTGCGGATCGGCATCATGCCTAGGCAGGAGGTGAGACGGGCTGACCGCCGAAAGCTTCGGGGGTGCACCGACCCGCAGGAGATCATCGCTTGCTTCGCGGTCGTGCTAAAGCGCGGTATTGCTTAATCGCGGCTCATACTAAGTCGCGAAGGTGCTAGTCGCGGCTGTGCTACGCCAAGAGCGTAGTCAACTCTTGCGACCTGCGGCAATAGTGTACCGCTCGGCGAGTCCAAGTGTACTACCGGACAGTCCGGCGCCGTCCGTGTCCACCGCAATCGGCGCGGCGGACCAGCCGGCCCCCGCCTCGAAGTCATCGGGGACCTGCGTCAATGCCAGCACGGTGGGTCCGGCGCCGCTGATCACGGCCGCCACCCCGGCCGCCCGCAGCCGTGTCACGAGCGCCGCGCTCTCCGGCATGCCGGGCGCCCGATAGTCCTGGTGCAGGCGGTCCTCGGTGGCGGGAAGCAGCAGCTCAGGGGCGGCGGTCAGCGCGTGGACAAGCAGCGCGGCCCGCCCCGCGTTGCGGGCGGCGTCCACGTGCGGCACCTCGGCCGGCAGCGCGGCGCGTGCGTGCGCGGTCAGCCCGCGCACCTCGGGGACGAAGACGGTCGGATGCACGTCAGCAGCAGGCGTCAACCGCACCGCGTGCGCGCCGTCCTCGCCGGTCCAGGCGATCGTGAACCCGCCGAGCAGGCAGGGCGCCACGTTGTCCGGGTGGCCCTCGATCTCGTTCGCCAGGCGCAGCGCGGCCGCGTCGTCCATCAGCGTGCGGCCGTTCTCCACGAGCGCGCGGGCCACCTCGATGCCGGCCACGATCGCGGCAGATGACGAGCCCAGGCCGCGGGCCTGCGGAATCCGGTTGTCGCACTCGAGCGCGAGGCCGGGCGGGCGGGCGCCGAGCACGTCGAACGCCGCGTACGCGGACCGGGCCACCAGATGATCCGCGCCGGGCGGGAGCTCGCCCGCACCCTGGCCGGACACCGTGACCACGCAGCCGTCCTCGGTGACGCGGCCGGTGACGTGGTCGTAGAGGCCGAGCGCGAGACCTAGCGCGTCGAAACCGGGGCCGAGATTGGCGCTGGTGGCGGGCACGCGCACCGTCACCGGGCCGCTGACAAAGGAGAGAGCCACCCGATCAGCCTAGGAGGTCGGCCCGGTCCCCTCCGCGCGGGCCCGTACCGGTTGCGACCTGCGGATAACCTGCCGACCATGTACTTCTTCGCGGCCGTCACCTCGTTGCCGATGCTCATCGCCTGCGTCGCCGGGCTGGTCCTGGTCCGCGCGCGGGCCCGTGCCCTGCCGCCACGGACCACCCGCCTCGCCACGGCCGGCCTCGCGGCGCTGCTGGCCTCCACCGTCGCCTCGATGGGCTGGCAGGTCGCGCTGCCGTTCCTGATCCGGAAGGACATGTCGCTCTACACGATGGCGGCAGGCGTGCAGTGGGTGCTCACGGCCGGGCTCGCGGTCGCCGGCCTCGGCCTGCTGATCGCGGCCGTGCTGACCCGGTCGGCACCGGCTGCGGGGCCCTACCCCGCCCCGCAGCCGCCGTTCATTGGGTAGCCTCGTCGTCGGCCGGCGGACCCGCCTTGGGTTTCCGCCCGGCCGACCGGAGCGCCTGGCGCAGTGCGAACTCGATCTGCGCGTTGACGCTGCGCAGGTCGTCGGCCGCCCACTTCGCGACCGCGTCGTAGACCTGCGGATCCAGGCGCAACAACAGCTTCTTGCGTTCCGGCATGGACCGGTCCCCCTAGGAGTACAGCGAGCCCGCATTCACCACGGGCTGTGCGGCCCGGTCGCCGCAGAGGACCACAAGCAGATTCGACACCATCTGGGCCTTCCGCTCCTCGTCCAGCTCCACCACGTGCTCGGCCCGCAGGCGCTCCAACGCGTTCGACACCATGCCGACCGCGCCCTCGACGATCTTGAACCGGGCGCCGACGATCGCGCTCGCCTGCTGCCGCGCCAACATCGCCTGGGCGATCTCCGGAGCGTAGGCCAGGTGCGTGGTCCGCGACTCGAGCACCTCCACGCCGGCCCGCTCGAACCGCTCCCGCAGCTCCGCGGTCAGCTCCTCGCTCACCACCGAGCTGTCGCGCAGGCTTGAGCGGCCGCTGTCGTGCGCCTCGTAGGGGTAGCTGGTGGCCAGGTGCCGCACGGCCGTCTCCGCCTGCACGGCCACGTACTGGATGTGGTCGTCCACCGCGAACACCGCGGATGCCGGGTCCACCACCCGCCACACCACGACCGCAGCGATCTCCACCGGGTTGCCGTCCGCATCCGACACCTTGAGCCGGTCGGTCTCGAAGTTGCGCACCCGCAGCGTCACCCGCCGCCGCGCCGTGAACGGCCACGTCCACTGCAGACCCTCGGCCCGGATCACCCCGAGGTAGCGCCCGAAGAACTGCACCACCTGCGCCTCGTTCGGATTCACCACCACGAACCCGGTCGCCGCGATCGTCAGCACCACCGCCAGCACCACCGCCGTGACCCCGACGACCACCTCACCCCCGTCCGCCTCGACCGCCGGACCCGCCACCGCCCCCGCAATCGCCGTCAGCACGACCAACAGCGCTATCACCAAAAACCCGTTGACCCGAAAAACTCCCCGCTCCATAACATCTCCCCCATATCAAAGTGATATCACCAAGCTACCACCCGTCCTCCACCTCAGAAACGCCAGACACCCCCAAGACCACCCTCAGTCACCACTCGCATCGCGAACCCCAAACCCATCGCACCCGCAGGCCCTTGGAAGTTCCCCCTGACCCGCGATCAGCTCGACTACGTCGTGAGACGCGGTCGACCAGAGATGATGGGCGGCATTCAGACACGCCCTTCGTCTGAATGCCGCCCGTCATCGCCGGGAGTGGCGGCGAGCCCGGAGGAGCGAAGCGACGACCATCAAGCAGAGCGAGCCCGGAGGAGCGGAGCGACGACCATAAGTACAACCCAGCCGCAGGCGTAGAGGAGCGTTACGGTGCCGCTGGCGACCATGATGTGGCGGGGGTTGACGTGGTCGACGACCGCGGCGACGCCGAGCTGGCTGATCGAGATGGCGATCGTGGTCAGCATCAGGTCGGTGGCGAAGACGCGGCCGCGCAGCATGTCCGGGACCGCCCCTTGGAGCGCGAAGTTGGAGAGCATCCAGTTGGTGCCGCCGGCGAAGTGCGCGACGAAGACCAGCGCGACCAGCAGCGGAAACCAGGGCACGAACGCGGCTGTCGCATACGCGAGCCCGTAGACGCCCATCGACACCGCCAGGCCGGGCAGCAGCCAGGTGGAGTGGTCGAGCAGCCTGCGGGTGATCAGCGGGCCGGCCAGGACTGCGGCGCCACGCACGGCGAAGAGGATTCCGACGCCTGCCGGGCCGACGCCGTAGGAGGCCACGACCAGCGGGAAGACCGCTATCACGCCGTTGCCGAGGCCGACCGCGGACTTGACCGTGATCAGCGCGCGAAGCCGGGAGCTGCCGCCGATGAAGCGCAGCGCCTCCCGGATCGCTGCGAACGGGTGCGGCGGCGGGCCGTCCGGCGCCGGGGCCTGCAGCGGGCGGCGGATGCGGGAGGTGAGCAGCGAGGCGAGGAGCAGTCCGGCGCCGGCTATCGCGAAGCAGGCGTACGGCCCGGCGAAACCGCTGACCACGCCGCCGACCGAGGCGCCGACCACGACCATGACGCCCCAGGCACCGCCGGCGAGCGCGTTGGCGGCGGGGAGGTCCGCGGCGTCGACCACGTTGGGCAGCGCGGCCTGTGCGGCAGGCGTGTAGAACGACTTGGCGATTGCCACCGCGGCCATCGCGAGAAGCGCCACCCAGGCGGTGTCCGGGCCCTGGATGAGGAAGAGCAGCAGTGACGCGGCGAGCGCGGCCAGGTTCGCGGTGATCATGACGGTGCGCCGGTTGACCCGGTCGACGACTGTGCCGGAGTAGGGCAGCAGCAGCGCGTTGAGGCCGGTGTCGACGGTCATCACAAGCGCGCCGAGCACGCCGCTGCCGGTGAGGTCGGTCAGCTGGACCAGCAGCGGGACCATGATGAACCAGTCCGCGCCGAAGACGACGAGTTCGCTGAGGTAGAGCCGCCGGAAGTCCGGGTTACGGGCCAGCAGTGACAGGGGTGAACTCACGATGGGACCTTACTCAACGATCAAGGCGCCCTCCGGACGTATCCGGAGAGCGCCTTGACCTGTGTCACCTACTCCGTCGGCGGCAGCGGGGACTGCTGGCTGCGCGGCAGGCGGAGCACCTCGAACTGGTCGGTGCCCTCACGAAGCGCACCGGACGGCTGCGGCGCCGGCGCCGGCGTGGGTGCGGGCGTCTCCTCCACCGAGTCGACCGGAGCGGACGACGGCGCCGGAGCGCCGGCCGGGACCGGGGCCGGAACGCCGGCCTCGGACGTCGCCGCCTTGCGTGCCTTCCGGTCCGCGCGACGGTCGCGCCGGCCCTCGACAAGCGTGTAGAGCGTCGGCACCAGCACCAGCGTGAGCAGCGTGGAGCTGATCAGGCCGCCGATCACCACGACCGCGAGCGGCTGCGAGATGAACCCGCCCTCGCCGGTGAGGCCGAGCGCCATCGGGGTCAGCGCGAAGATGGTGGCGATCGCGGTCATCAGGATGGGCCGCAGTCGATGCCGGCCACCCTCGATCACCGCGTCCTGCACGCTGTACCCCTGTTTGCGGTACTGGTTGATCAGGTCCATCAGCACGATCGCGTTCGTGACCACGATGCCGACAAGCATCAACACACCGATCAGCGCGGGTACGCCGAGCGCGGTGTCCGTGACCAGCAGCATCAGGATGGCGCCTGTAGCCGCGAACGGGATCGAGATCAGCAGGATCAGCGGCTGGACGATCGAGCCGAACGTCGCGACCATGATGACGAAGACGATCGCGATGGCGGCCAGGACCGCGAGGCCCAGCTGCCCGAACGCCTCGGCCTGGTCCGCGCTGACGCCACCGATCTCCCAGCTGGCGCCGGCCGGCGGGGTGAGCTCGTCAAGCTTCGTGGTGAGCGCGGTGGTCGCGGCGCCGACGTTGGAGCCGCTTACCGTGCCGGTGACGGTGACGCTGCGGTCGCCGTCGATCCGGGTGATCTCGACCGGCCCCTGGACCTCGGTGACGTCCGCGACGTCGTCGAGCGGCACGATCCCGGTCGCGGTCTGCAGCGGGTACGCCCGCAGCGCGGTCAGGTCGGCCGGCGCGGTGCCGCCAAAGTTGAGCACGACGTTGCGCTCGCCGCCGGTAAGCGTGACCCGGCCGATCGGCGCCGCCCGGAACGCGCCGGAGACAAGCTGCCCGATCTGCGCCTCGGTGAGTCCGCGCGCGGTCGCCGCCGCGCGGTCCACCGCGATGTCGATGCGCGGCACGCTCTCGGCGAGGTCGCTCGTGACGTCCGTGACGTCAGGCGTGGCGGCCATCGCGTCCGACACCTGCTTGGCCGCGGCGGCAAGCGTCTCCGCGTCCGACCCCTTGACCACGACCGCGAGCGAGTTGCCGCTGAAGCCGCTGCTGGAGTCCGCGCCGACGGTGATCTCGCCGGCCGGGTCGCCCAGGTCCTCGAACTTCGTGCGCAGTTCCTCGGTGAACGCCTCGGTGTCGACGTCCTCCTCCAGCGTGACGGAGTAGCTGGCCGAGTTGCCCCCACCGCCACCGCCGCTGAACAGCGCGGCCTGGCCGCCGCCGCCCACCGTGGCCTGATACGACTTGACCTGGTCCGACGAGGAGAGCACCGCCTCGACCCGCTTGGCCTGCGTGTTCGTCGCCTCCAGGCTGCTGCCGATCGGCAGCGTCTGGGAGATGCTCAGCGTGTCCTGGCCGGACTGGTCGATGAAGTTCGTCTTGAGCTGCGTCGCGAGCCCGCCGGTGATGGCGAGCAGCACGAGGCCGATCAGGATCGTGGTCCAGCGCCGGGTGGTGGCGAAGCGGATGACCGGCAGGTAGGTCCGCTGCAGCGGGCTGCGCAGCTCCTTCTCCTCCGCGGCCTTGCGGGCGGTCTCGGCCTCCTCGGCCGTGCCCTTCGGCGGGCGGAGGAACCAGTACGCAAGCACCGGCACGATCGTCAGCGACACGATGAGCGAGGCGACAAGCGCCACAGTCACAGTGATTGCGAACGGCGCGAAGAGCTGCCCGACGAAGCCACCGACAAGCGCGATCGGGGCGAACACCGCGACGGTGGTGAGCGTGGACGCCAGCACCGCGCCGGCGACCTCCTGCACACCTGTGGTGATGGCGTGCAGCTTCTCCTCGCCGTACCCGAGATGGCGCTTGATGTTCTCGAGCACCACGATCGAGTCGTCGACCACCCGGCCGACCGCGATGGTGAGCGCGCCGAGCGTGAGCAGGTTGAGCGAGTAGTCCTGCAGCCACAACGCGATCAGCGCGACGAGCACCGACAGCGGGATGGAGACCGCTGTGACAAGCGTGGAGCGGATGGAGAGGAGGAAGACCAGGATGACGATCACGGCCATGATCAGGCCGAGCGCACCCTCGGTGGCCAGGCTCTCGATCGACTTCTGGACGAACGGGGCCTGGTCGAAGACGACAGTGAGCGTGGCGCCGCTGGCCTGCTCCAGCTCCGCGATCCGGTCGCGGATCTCCTCGGAGATGCGCACCGCGTTGCCGTCCGGCGTGGCGGTGACCGAGATGCCGAGGCTGTCGGCGCCGTCGGTCCGGGTGTAGGACGTGGGCGCGGCCACCGTCTCCGTGACGGTCGCGACGTCGCCGAGGCGGACCGCGCGGCCGCCCGTACCCGTGAGGTAGATGTTCTGGAGGTCTTCAAGCGTGTTGATCGGCGTGCCGACCTGCACGGTGAGCGTGCGGTCGCCCTCGGTGAGCGTGCCGGCCGGGATGGAGACGCCGTTGGCCTGCAGCGCGGTGCCCAGGCCGGCCGGGCTGACGCCTGACGCGCCGAACTTCGCCAGGTCGGGCGTGATGGTGACCATTGTGGTGCGCGCGCCGCTGACCTCGGCGGTCCGCACGCCGTCGATGCCCTGGATCTCGGGGATGACGCTCTCGTTGAGCGCGGCCGCGAGCGCCTGCTCGTCGGCGCCGCCGGACGCGGCAAGCACGATGGCCGGCAGGTCCGCGGTGCTGCCCGCGAAGACTGTCGGCTCCACGTCGTCCGGCAGCTGGGCGCTGATCCGGTTGAGGTTGCTCTCGATCTTCGCCACGGTGGCGGTCAGGTCGGTGCCGAACTCGAACGCGACCTGGACCGTCGCGGTGCCCTCGGACGTCGTCGAGGTGACCTCGTCGAGTCCGGTGATCCCCTGGACGGCGTTCTCGATCGGCTCGGTGACCCGCTGCTCGACGATGTCCGGCGAGGCGCCGGGGTAGGACGCGAAGATGAAGGCAGCGGGGAACTCCAGCGAGGGCAGGAGCTGCTGCTTGAGGGACGGGATGGCGAAGGCCCCGAAACCGGTCACGATGATCGCGATCAGGGCGACAAGCCCCCGGTTCGCGAGACTCAGTCTTGCGAGCAAGGACATGAGCAGACTCTTCTCCTGCTGGGGTAAGTTAGCTCGACACAAATAGTTTGCCTTACGCTAACAAGTACCCCGCAATCGGGGACTTCACGTAGGGGTCGATACGGCGGGAGACGCGTGTGGCGGAGGAAGCCAAGGACCGGCTGATCGCGCGGATCATGGACACCCAGCGCCGCATGCAGTACCTGTTCGCACACGACCGGTCGAACCCGCTCTTCGACGCGCACCTGACCATGCCGCAACTCAAAATTTTACTCATGGTCGCTGCTGGCGGGGGGTCATCCGGTCAGGAACTGCAGCGCTTCATGGGCGTCAGCCTGGCCACCGTCACCGGCATCGTCGACCGGCTCGTCGCGCACGATCTCGTCCACCGACAAGAAGATCCACACGACCGGCGGGTACGCCGTGTGTCGCTCACCACACACGGCCGGGAGACCGTCGACCGGATCATCATGGCCGGCACCGAACGGCAGGCCCGGGTGCTGCGGCGACTGTCCTCCGACGAGCTGGACGTCATACTTCGCGCCACCGAGCTGCTTGTCACGGCCGCCGAGGAGGACGCGGCCGAGGATCAGGCCACGCAAGACGCCGGGAGCCCGCACCAGGCTCCCGGCGTGTGATGCGACATCGCTTGATGTGCCAGCGCTCGATGTGATCGCGCGGTGTGATCGCCTAAGCGAGCTCGAGCGAGCGGGCCGCGGCCAGCACGTCGTTCGGGATCGTGGTCGGGGACGGGGCGGTGGAGATCGCCCACTCCGGGTCCTTCAGGCCGTGGCCGGTGACCGTGCAGACCACTGTGGACCCGGCCGGGACGAGACCGGCCTCGGCCTGCTGCAGCAGACCCGCGACGCTTGCCGCGCTGCCCAGCTCGACGAACACACCCACGGAGCGGGCGAGCAGCCGGTACGCCGTGAGGATCTCCCGGTCGGTGACGGCCGCGATCAGGCCACCTGAGGCGTCCCGCGCGTCGACCGCCTTGGTCCAGCTGGCCGGGTTGCCGATCCGGATCGCGGTGGCGATCGTGGACGGCTCGCGCACCGCCTCGCCGTTGACGATCGGCGCGGCGCCGGACGCCTGGAAGCCGAACATCCGCGGCGTACGCGTGGCGTTGCCCGCGGCCTTGTCCTCCTGGTAGCCCATCCAGTAGGCGGAGATGTTTCCCGCGTTGCCGACCGGCAGGCAGTGGATGTCCGGCGCGTCGCCGAGCGCCTCCACGATCTCGAACGCCGCGGTCTTCTGGCCGTGCAGCCGGTCCGGGTTCACCGAGTTGACAAGCGCCACCGGGTAGTCGAGCGAGAGCTTCGAGGCGAGCGCAAGGCAGTCGTCGAAGTTGCCGGAGACCTGAAGCAGCTTGGCACCGTGCACAAGCGCCTGGCCCAGCTTGCCCAGCGCGATCTTGCCCTGCGGCACAAGCACCGCGCAGGTGATGCCGGCACGGGCCGCGTACGCCGCGGCGGACGCGCTCGTGTTCCCTGTGGACGCGCAGATGATCGCCTTCGCGCCGTCCTCGACCGCGCGGGAGACCGCCATGGTCATGCCCCGGTCCTTGAAGGAGCCGGTCGGGTTCGCGCCCTCGACCTTGAGCCAGACCTCGGCGCCCGTGCGCGTGGAGAGCTCAGGGGCCGGCACCAGGGGCGTGTTCCCCTCGTGCAGGGTGATCACCGGTGTCGACTCGGAGACCGGCAGCCGGTCCCGGTACGCCTCGATCAGGCCACGCCACATGATGCTCTCCTCGTTCGGCATTCGCCCCTAGCCTGCCCTACCTCCCGGCCACCGGTCGAGGACACTCCGCGCGGTACCCACCTGGCGGGACATCCGCGGCCCATCTGGGTGATTGGTGCGGGTCTGAGGTGAACCTCCCCGACTGTGGCACATTCCCGGGATTCGCCGGTCCGCGCGCTCTGGCAGATTTCTCTTCAGCGCCGGGGGCGCCCCGGCGACCTGCGGATGAGCAGTCGTGATCCATTTCCGGCATATCCGGTGAGCATGCGCCTCTGGCACTGTGTGCGCGTTGCTCCACACTTCCGACCCCACACCACATTCTTTGAAGGGAACCTGACATGAGCGAGGACTTCACAGGCGTCGACACCTCCGGCACCGACGTGGACACGTCGGTCGACGAGAACCCGTTCGAGGCCGTCTCGATCAACGACGAGCTGGCGGCCCCGACCGAGTTCGAGACCTCGCTTACCGACACGGACACGGCCGGTAACGAGTACACCTACATCGACACCGACGGTGACGGCGCGGTCGACTACTCCAGCCTGGACACCAACGCGGACGGCATCGCCGAGACCGTGTGGGCGGACACCGACGGCGACGGCATCAACGAGACCGTCGCGACCGACACCGACGGCGACGGCCTGCTTGACCGCGCTGAGCTGGACGAGGACGGCGACGGTGTGGCCGAGGGCGTCGCGCTTGACGCCAACGCGGACGGCCTGGTCGACGTGATCGAGATCGACGAGGACGGCGACGGCGTGGCCGACTACACGATCTCCGACGCCGACCTCAACGGCACGCTGGAGTCGGTCACCTCGGACGTGACAGTCAACCTGGAGGACGGCACCACCTCCGCCCCGGGCAGCGCCACCGCGGACCCGTTCGCCAACGCCTGATGACCACGGGAAAGGGGCAGCGGATCAGATGATCCGCTGCCCCTTTCCGTGTTTTCGGTGACCACCCACGGATCCGAGGCCCGCGGGAGCACGCGGAACCGGGCCACGACGTCAGTGGGAAAATCTGCTTCTAGGCACCGCCCTCGACCCGCAGCACGCTGGCGATACTGCGGACGATGTCCAGGCCGCGGAGTTCCTCGACGGTCGCGGCGAGCGCGGCGTCCGGCGCGGTGTGGGTGACGATCACCAGGCTGGCCTCCGCGCCGTGGCCGGACTGCCGGACCGTGGCGATCGAGACGTCGTGCTTGGCGAACACGCCCGCGACCTGCGCGAGCACGCCCGCGCGGTCGGCCACGTCGAGGCTGACGTGATAGCGCGTGATCGCGTCGCCCATCGGCCGGATGCCGAGGTTGGCGTAGGCGGACTCGCTCGGCGCCCAGGTGCCGGCCAGCCGGTTGCGGGAGACCGCGACCAGGTCACCGAGGACCGCGCTCGCGGTCGGCGTGCCGCCCGCGCCGGCGCCGTAGAACATCAGCTGACCGGCCGCCTCCGCCTCGACGAAGACCGCGTTGTAGGCGCCGCCGACGCTCGCCAGCGGGTGGCTTCGCGGGATCATCGCCGGGTGGACGCGGACGCTCACCGACTCGTTGCCGTCCGCGTCGACGCCGCGCGCCGCGATGCAGAGCAGCTTGATGGTGGCGCCCATGTCGCGGGCGCTCGCCACGTCCGCCGCGGTGACCTCGGTGATGCCCTCGCGGTAGACGTCCGCGGCGGTGACCCGGGTGTGGAACGCGAGCGAGGCCAGGATCGCGGCCTTGGCGCCGGCGTCGAAGCCCTCCACGTCCGCGGTCGGGTCGGCCTCGGCGTACCCGAGCGCGGTCGCCTCCTCGAGCGCCTCGCCGAAGCCGGCGCCTGTGGAGTCCATCGAGCTCAGGATGAAGTTCGTGGTGCCGTTGACGATGCCGGTGACCTTGGTGATCCGGTCCCCGTGCAGCGACTCGCGCAGCGGGCGGAGCAGCGGGATCGCGCCCGCCACCGCGGCCTCGTAGTAGAGGTCGGCGCCGCCCTCCGCGGCCGCGTCGTGAAGCGCGCCGCCGTCCTCGGCCAGCAGTGCCTTGTTCGCAGTGACCACGCTCTTGCCGGCCCGCAGCGCCTCGACAAGCCAGGTGCGTGCGGGCTCGATGCCGCCGACCACCTCGATGACCACGTCCACGTCGTCGCGCTTGATCAGCCCGAGCGCGTCGGTCGTGAAGATCGACGGGTCCACCGGCAGGTCACCGCGGTCGCGGGCGATGCGGCGGACCGCGATGCCGACGATCTCGAGCGGCGCGCCGATCCGGGCCGTGAGGTCCCCGGCCTGAGCGTGCAGCAGCCGGACGACCTCGGCGCCGACCGTGCCGCAACCGAGCAGAGCCACGCGTACAGCTGGTTTAGTCATCCCACATCCAATGCGAGCAGATCAGCTTCCGTCTCCCGCCGCACGATCACGCGAGCCACCCCGTCCCGGACCGCGACCACCGGGGGGCGCGGCACATGGTTGTAGTTGCTGGCCATGCTGCGGCAATACGCGCCCGTGCCCGGAACGGCGACAAGATCTCCGGGCGCGACGTCGGCGGGCAGGAATTCATCCTTCACCACGATGTCCCCGGACTCACAATGCTTTCCCACCACCCGGGCCAGAATCGGCTGTGAGTCACTTCTCCTGTTCGCGACAGTGGCGCTGTAGGAGGCGTCGTAGAGCGCGGTGCGGATGTTGTCGCTCATCCCGCCGTCGACGCTGACGTAGGTCCTCATCTGAAGTTCCTTGACCGTGCCGACCTCGTAGAGCGTGAACATCGCGGGGCCGACGATGGCGCGGCCGGGCTCGATCGAGACGTGCGGCCGGTGCAGCTGCTGCGCGGCGCACTCGTCGTCGACGATCTTGCGCATGCGCTTGGCCAGGTCATCAGGGGTGGAGGGGTCGTCCTGGGTGGTGTAGGCGATGCCGAAGCCGCCGCCCAGGTCCAGCTCCGGAAGGTCCACGCCGCGGGCCTTCTTCACCTCACCGACGAGTTCGAGAACGCGGCGCGCGGCCAGTTCGAAGCCGCTGGTGTCGAAGATCTGCGAGCCGATGTGCGAGTGGAAGCCCCTCAATTCCAGACTTTCCAGATCAAGGACCTTCACGGCGGCACGGTACGCGGCGCCGCCCGCGATGGAGAAGCCGAACTTCTGGTCCTCGTGGGCGGTCGCGATGAACTCGTGCGTGTGCGCCTCGACCCCGGCGGTGACCCGGATCAGAACCTTCTGGGTCCTGCCCCGTCGCGCGGCGATCTCGGCGAGCCGGTCGATCTCGTGCACGGAGTCGACGATGATCCGGCCCACACCGGCGTCCACCGCACGCTCCAGCTCGGTGGCCGACTTGTTGTTGCCGTGGAAGCCGATCTTCTCCGGGTCCATGCCGGCCGCGAGCGCGGTGGCCAGCTCGCCACCGGAGCAGACGTCAAGGAATAGGCCCTCCTCAGCGACGATCCGCACGACCGCCTTGCAGAGGAACGCCTTGCCGGCGTAGTAGACGTCCGCGTCGTGGAACGCGTCACGGAACTCGCGGCAGCGGGCGCGCATGTCGTCCTCGTCAAGGACGAACGCGGGCGTGCCGAAGTCCTCCTTGAGCCGCTCCACGGTCAGGCCCGCGATCTCCAGCACACCGTCCGTGTTGCGGGCGGCGTGGCGCGGCCAGAGCTGCGGGATCAGGGCGTTCACGTCCGCGGGGACGCGCAGCCACTCGGGGGCGCTCATGGGTTACATCCTCTCCGGGGCGGTGACGCCGAGCAGGGACAATCCGTTGGAGATCACCGTTCGGGTGGCATCGTTCAGCCAGAGGCGCGCTCGGTGGGTGTCGTTGATCGCCTCGTCGCCGAGTGGGAGCACCCGGCACTGGTCGTAGAAGCGGTGATAGGACGGGGCCACCTTTTCCTCCAGGTAGCGCGCGACCCGATGCGGTTCGCGCAGCTCGGCCGCGGTGGCCACCACCGCGGGGTACTCGGCCAGCGCCTTGAGCAGCTCGTGCTCCTTCTCGTGGGAGAGCAGCCCGGGCCGGAAATCACCCGCGTCGCCCCGGGTCAGGCCCACGTCGGCGGCGTTGCGGGCGACACCTGCCGTGCGGGCGGCCACGTACTGCACGTACCAGACCGGGTTCTCGTTCTTGGCGCTGGTCCACAGCTCCACGTCGATGTCGATCTGCGAGTCCGAGGAGAAGCGGGCCAGCGCGTACCGGGACGCGTCCACGCCGATCGCGTCGACCAGGTCCTCGAGCGTCACCACAGTGCCCGCGCGCTTCGACATGCGGACCGGGGCGCCGTCGCGGACCAGGTTGACCAGCTGGCCGATCAGGATCTCCAGGTTGGCCTTGGGATCGTCGCCGAAGCAGGCGGACATCGCCTTCATCCGGCCGATGTAGCCGTGGTGGTCCGCGCCCAGCATGATCACGACCTTGTCGAAGCCGCGCTCGCGCTTGTCCAGGTAGTAGGCGCAGTCCGCGGCGAAGTAGGTCCAGTCGCCGTCCGACTTGCGCAGCACCCGGTCCTTGTCGTCGCCGAAGTCGGTGCTGCGCAGCCAGGTCGCGCCGTCCCGCTCGTAGGTGTGACCCTGCGCGGTGAGCCGCTCCAGCGCGTGGTCGAGCGCGCCACGGTCGTGCAGGTCCTTCTCGTTGAAGTACGTGTCGAAGTGCACGCCGAAGTCCGCGAGCGACTGCTTGATCTCGGTGAACATCAGCTCCACGCCGTACCCGCGGAACTGTTCCTGTGGGTTGTCGCTGGTGAGGATGTCCGGGTGTTCCGCAAGGACGGTCTGCGCGATCTCGGTGATGTAGGCGCCGCCGTAGCCGTCCTCCGGCGCGGGCTCGCCCTTCGCGGCCGCGAGCAGCGAACTCGCGAACCTGTCGATCTGCGAGCCGGCGTCGTTGAAGTAGTACTCCGTGCCGACCTCGGCGCCGGCCGCGCGCAGCAGCCGGGACAGCGCGTCGCCGACCGCGGCCCACCTGACGCCGCCGATGTGCACCGGACCTGTCGGATTCGCCGAGACGAACTCCAGGTTGATCTTCTGCTTGGCGAGCGTGTCGCTCGTGCCGTAGTCCGCGCCGGCCTCGACGATCATCCTGGCCAGCTCGCCCGCCGCGGCCGCGTCCAGCCGGATGTTCAGGAAGCCGGGGCCCGCGATCTCCACAGTCTTGATGCCTGGCTGCTGTTCGAGCTCGTCGACAAGCGCCTGGGCCAGCTCGCGCGGCGGCACGCCTGCCTTCTTCGCCACCTGCATCGCGATCGTCGATGCGTAATCGCCGTGCTCCGGGTTGCGCGGGCGCTCGACCGAGATCGACGGCGGAAGAAGCGAGAAGTCGAGGTCCCTGGCCGCGAACACGGCCCGGGCTGCGGCGAGGACGACCTCGGAGAGCTTGGCGGGAGTCACCGAGCCATGCTATCGGGGGTAGACTCGGGAACTTGGTGGCGGCCCGGTTACTCATATATCTGGGACGAGCACCGTCCCCCGAGACCGAGCGACCTGACGAGGCATGATGAGCATCAGCACGCAGGGCGGCCCTGAGCGCCGACCCTCCGTCGTTAAGCCGGCTGCCGGCGCCAAGCCGAACTCCCCCGGGGGTACGCCCAAGGCGGCCACGCCCCGCCCGGGCGGCGGCAAAGGCCCGCGCAAGCCGGTCACCCCGGTGAAGGTCGCACAGCAGACCAGTTGGGGCCCGATCCTGCTCTTCGTGGCGGTCGGCGCGCTCGCGGTCGGCATCATCGGCTACGGCGCGTTCGCAGTCATCAAGGGCAGCGAGTCCTGGCAGGACCAGGCCGCCGGCATCGACGGCATCGCCAACTACCGCGAGTCCGACCCGGACATGCTCAGCGCCAACCACAAGAGCGGGCCGCAGACCTACAAGACCTCCCCGCCGGTCGGCGGCGACCACAACGCCTCCTGGCAGAACTGCATGGGCGACGTCTACGACGCCCCGATCGCCAACGAGCACGCGGTCCACAGCCTGGAGCACGGCGCGATCTGGATCACCTACAAGACCGGCCTCCCCCAGGACCAGATCGACGCGCTCGCCGCCAAGGTCAAGGGCAACGACTTCATGCTGATGAGCCCGATCGACGGCCTCAGCAACAACATCTCCCTGCAGGCCTGGGGCTACCAGCTCAAGCTGGACAGCGCGAGCGACGAGCGCATCGACACGTTCATCAAGGCGCTGCGGCTCAACGCCACCCAGGAGCCGAACGCCCCCTGCTCCTCCGGCGTGACCGCCACCGGCACCACCCCGCGCGAGATCAGCCAGCAGCAGCAGGGCGGCTGACCGTGCCCGACCCGGACCTCCCGGACGAGGCAACCCCGTCCCACGGCCGCCGCTTCGGCACCCTCGTGCTGGCGCTCACGGTCGTGGCCGGCCTCGCCCTCGGCTACGCGGGCGGCCTGCTCACCCCGATCGCCACCAGGCCAGGTGACGACTCGGTCGAGGCCGGCTTCATCCGCGACATGTCCACCCACCACGCACAGGCCGTGGAAATGGCCATGATCATGCACACCAAGGCCCAGGACGACCAGGTCGCCTCGCTCTCCGCCGACATCGCCACCACCCAGCAGGGCCAGATCGGCACGATGAGCGCCTGGCTCCGCACGTGGAAGCTGAGCCCCACCGGCAGCAAGCCGCGCATGGCCTGGATGCCCGACTCCGAGGGCAGCATCACCAACGGCCTCATGCCCGGCATGGCCACCGAAGACCAGCTCACCCAACTGCGCGCCGCCTCGGGCGTGACCGCGGAGAAGCTGTTCCTCGACCTGATGCTCGCCCACCACCTCGGCGGCATCCACATGGCCCAGGCCGCCGTCGAACTCAGCGGCGACAAGGACATCGACTGGCTGGCCGGCACCATGGTCGCCAGCCAGCAGCGCGAACTCCAGGCGATCCAGCTCATCAAGGACGAGCTGCCGCAGGGATAGATTTCTCCCACCGAGAGCGGTCCGGCCACCTGGCCGGGCCGCTCTCCGCGTTTCATCTATATGGTCGATGCCATGGCTGATGCCACCCACCGCCGTCGCCGCTTCGACCCGCGCACCCTGATCCTCGTCATACTTGTCGCCGGCGCCCTCCTCCTCACCACCCACGCCCTCCTCCGCCGCGACGACACCCCCGCCGACCTCCGCGCCACCGCCACCGGCTACCTGGACGCCGTGGTCGCCGGCGACACCACAGCGGCCTGGGACCTGGCCTGCAGCGCGGAACACGGCCGCGGCCCCAGGTCCAGCTGGTCCCCGGTGGCCGCCCGCCCCCTGGCCGCCTACGTCATCACCGCCGTCGACACCCTCAACGACAACCGCAAAACCCCCGCAACCCACCTCGTGACCGCCGCAGTCACCTACCGCGGCGCCCCCGAAGACACCCCGCCGACCGTCCGGCGGATCGAGATCATCAAAGAGAGCGGCGTGTGGAAAGCCTGCCCACAGACACCGCTGTAGTCGCCGGGATACCGATTCGCTGCGGGGTCGGTGGGTTTGCTAGGCTCTAGGAGTCGCTGAGCCCCCGTAGCTCAGGGGATAGAGCGTCGCCCTCCGGAGGCGAAAGCGCAGGTTCGAATCCTGCCGGGGGCACGTACGTTGAGCTGCAAAAACAAGCCCCGTGACCTGGGATTCCAGGCAGCGGGGCTTCGTCGTATGTCCGGCCGTGTACGGCCCTGAGCGACGTTCTACGGCCAAGTGGCGGCAAAGTTCCAGAGCGCCAACCCTGAAGATTCAGCGCTGAAGGGTTGGAGTCCACCGGGATCGCGGCGGTCTCCAACCAATTCAACTATGGGCCTGGGGAAGCTCTAGCTCGAATTCCCCAAGGCAGCCTGCCTCCGGATCTGCACGATTCGGTGGCTGGGCGAGTGGGCTGATTCGGGCTACTTGACCCATACGCGGAAAAAGTAGGTACAGATCGGAGCCGGGCAGGGCGAAAGGCCAGACCTGAGACGCGACAAGCCACACCTGGGAACCGTTACATGCTGACTCGCACCCGAGACTGGGCTCAGATACTCGCGGCCGTAGCGAGCTGACGGCGGCGGAACTCGATCACGCGGCGAAGTTTGGTGAGTCTGCCCCTGTCGAACGGCAACGAGAGCAATTCCTCCAGCCAGATGCCGGCTCGATCCGTGATGTCGGTCAGGACACGCCGGACCGCACGTTCCGGCACTCCCAGGAGTTTTCCCAGCGCGACAAAGTCGGCGGCTCTGAAGTCGCCGCCGCTGCGGCCGCCGATCGACAAGGCCATCGTCTTGTCGCCATAGAGGTAGGACGTCGGCAGGTCATAGGCCGGGGCGATCCGCCATTCGCCGTCGAGTCCTTGCAGTACAGAGAAATTCTTGGCGTGGGCGTCACCGTTGCCCGTCAGATAAGCGAAGGCCAATTGCCGGACCAGGTCACGACCAGCAACAGCACTCGCGTCGCAGAGAGCAGCCAAGCCCATGAAGGTACGGTCAGCACCGACTCGGTACTTGTCGGCGGGCGGGCGGTCGAGCACCTGGCAGCCATCCTCGACAGCGAGCGATCGTGGACGGCCGTCCACGGTAAGACGATCGAACCGGGCGATCAGCAGACCCGGAGCTCCGTCCGCGTCGAAGATCAGCTTGCTGGCTGGCACCTGCAGACCGGATTTACGGGCGGCGTCGAGAAAGAACTTCTCGTTCTCCACAAGATGCGGAAACTCGGCGGGGTTCAGCTTGAGAATATGGCGCTCACCGGCACGGGCGACCGGCAGGCTGATCATCGCAGCGCTCGTCTTGTCCTGGACACCCGGGAGTGCCACCCTCTGCGCACGAATACCCAACTCGACCAGCAGGTCGGCGAACCTGATGTCGTCCGCCTCGTCGACAGCCACCCGAGCGGGCACCTCGGCAGGTTGAGTTCCGGCCGGCACAATCTGCACGTCGCCGACCGCGTCGGCACCGACCGCCAGCAGTAACGACAGTTCGTCGTCCGCTGACGTCTTCACGGCACGGCGGAGTGCCCCCAAACGGCGCCCTTCGGGCAGCAGACCGGTGAAATAGGCAGGAAGCGCACCACCGGATCGAACGACCGGCTCTGGCACTACCGCCAGGGTGGTAGCCACTGGCGGACCGGCAGCCTCAATCCAGGCATCGAGATAGCGGAACTCGATGCCATCCCGGCCGCGGATGAGAGTGCCAGCACGCCGACCGGCCTTGAAAACGTCTGCCTTCTCGACCGAACGAAGTTCTTCGAGGCTGTCGTCCACCGGCGCACTCATCGAGCAGTCCCGTCGCCTGAGGCAATAGCGGTCGAGGCGCCTCGATGAAGCTCCAGATGTAAACCCAGCGTCGACAGCACTGCGATTACCTTGTCCAGCTGCACAGATGGCTTGCCGTGCTCCAGCGCGTACACGAAGCGCTCTGAAACCCCGGCGAGGTCTGCCAGGTCGCCTTGCCCCAGGCCGAGCTGTCGCCGGCGTAGCCTCACCGCGTCGGCGAGAGCGGCACTAGTGTCCGGGTCAGGCATTCAGGAAGCCTCCAGGGCCAGCCGCACGAACGTGCGGTTTGAGCTCGAGGTTACCGCACCTCGGTCTGCAGATCCATTAAAACCGCACGAACGCGCGGCTTTGGGTACCAGCGGTCCCCCGGCCGTTGCACAACCGCCGTAACCGCACGATCGTGCGGTTACGGCGAACTCCAGAATCGAGGCGCCCCACGAAGCGAATAGCCCACCCTTCTCCCCATAGAGAAAGAGCATCGCCCGCCGGAGGCGAAAGCTCAGGTTCGAATCCTGCCGGTGGCACAAGCTTTCGCGCTCCACGTCCGCCGAAGTGCGCGGTCCTGGAGCGCGCATTGTTTCCCTGGGGCCGAGCCCCAGACCCCACGGTCCGGGCGCTCACGTGGGGTGGTTGCACATCGGCGCACCTCATCCCCACTGTTGAATACGCCGGCGTTTCGTCAAGTACCCGGATGTGGCGTGTCTCGTGTCTGATGCCGGTGCAGCCCGCCTCAGAAAGTTCGGGCGGGCTGCTCCTTGCGTGACGGTCAGCGGGTGCCGGTGACGACCCACATGGTGAGGGTGACAAGGAACGTGTTGTCGGCGGCCGCGCGGTGGAGGTCGTCGAGCCAGGGGTCGACGGAGTCGACGTACGGGGAGTCGCCGAGGCCCTTCACCAGCAGGTCGCGGCTGAGCGGCATGATCGAGTAGGACTCGGTGAGGTCGGTGAAGACCAGCGGAATCGATTCGAACCGGATGTCTTTGAGGCCGGCCTGGACCATGCGACGGCGAAGGGTACGGCCGGAAGGGCTGTCGGCGGCGCCGAGGTGACGACGTCAGTCGGTCAGCAGGGCGATTGCGCGATCGTGGAAGTTCTCGGGGGAGCCGTCGTAGAGCAGTGAGGGCCAGTCGGTGTCGATCAGGCACATCCGGCCGCCGGGGCGAAGAACGCGGGCCAGCTCGGCCACGGCGCGGTCCGGATCGTCGAGGTGCTGGAGCACACGCTCGGTGCGTACCCCATCGAAGTGCCCGTCGGGGTAGGGAAGGCTGTAGACATCGCCGACCTGGTACGTGACGGGGGTGCCGTCGTCCAGCTTGGACGCGGCGGTGACCGCATCGGCGGAGTGGTCCAAGGCGACGACGTCCGCGCCGGGCAGCAGGGCGGCCAGTTCGCGGGCCACCTCGCCGTTGCCGCACCCGGCGTCGAGCAGCCGATCGCCGGGACCGACGCCCCACATGCGCAGCCCGGTCTCCCGCACCCGGCGGATGCCGGTGGAGGCTGCGGCGGCGGTCAGATATTCGTGGGCGGCCGCCGTCTGCACGGTGCCGCTGAAGTCCGAGATGTCACTCATGACGTGAATGACGGCCTTGCTCAACCGAGGTTCGATAAAGGTGATCCGAGTCCCTCGTGGACCGCGATCCAGAGCTGTTCGGGCCGGTGTCAGCTTCCTCCAAGAGACCGCGGGCGTCAGCGAACCAGGATCACAAACCGGGAGATACGCTCGACCGCCGTCGCGACCGCTGTTCTCCTGGCCTTCCCGATCACGAGGTCACCCTCCCAGTGGCCTGGGACCTGCCGGTCCTCGGCCTCGACGGGCCGTTCGTCGAGGTAGCGGGGCTCCCGGATCCGCGGTGCCGGCACCGGGCGAGAGCCGGATCGGCGGGCGGTTCGGCCGGTGTGCAGTGCGAACAGCTCCCGGGTCAGGGTGGAGACCAGCTGGGCGTAGACCCATTGGTAAATCGCCCCATATGACACCCGTACAGGCTGATCGTCACGGTAGCCACCCGGCAACCGGCCCGCGATCGACGTCGGTGCCGCCAATCCTCAACAACTCCGTCACGACCGTGCTCAGCGACGGTGACCGGGTACAACTGCGCCCTCGCCCGGCCCGTCGCCGTCTCGTCGGCGGTCACGGCCCGGTACCGGGCGCGGCCACCGTGCCAGGCCACGTCCCGACACACCGCCGACGCATTCCGGCCGATCAGACGGGCAACCTCCTTGTATCCCAGACCCTCGGCCAGACCATGGGATATCTCTTCACGGTTGGCCAAGGTCACATCGCGCGCACAGCGGGCTTCCTGTCCCACCGACCCACTAAGATCAAATGCTACGACCGCCTGAATCTGCCCTCAGATCAGGCTGACTACCGCTCCGGGAGAATAGGTGCCAGACATGGCGGATCATCAGAGCTTGCGATTCGCCACACTTCGCCGCCAATTCGTGCCCGCGGAACTTCTCCATCTTCGGGCACCCATTTAGCTAGTCGCACACTTATCGATTCTCCACCCTTCGGCAGTGGCAAGTTCAGCCGGGAGGCGACATCGACGTGATTTCCAAACTGGCCTAGAATAACAATCCCTTCCGGCCTTAGTTTGGAGCGCGCCCCGCCATTGAAACGCACCCGTTTCATATAATCGTCCTGCTGACCGACGGTAGCCACTACCGCCCTGCTTACGATGCGGCCTTGCGCCCGGCGGAATAACTCATTAATTCTCGACTGCCCACTCTTAGGGGCAAAAATTGCCCTAATGTCATCCGGACTCATTCTGAGAAGCGCATTTTCCGGAAGCTTTTCACCGCGGAAGAGCCACGACACCGCGGCACGACCCGACTTGTTAAGGTATCTTTTGCCATCGCGATTCTTACCGATCGACAATTCCGATTCAGATATCCGCAGAAGCCCCGCACTCCACTCGCCAAGATTGTCGTTACACCATGTCAAGAGACATAGGTGCCCAATGGCCTCGGGCGGGATCATCCACTTCCCAAAATCCTGCGAGAACTTGCAGTCAACGTCCACGTCAGCAATCTTGTAATCCATTTTATCGCCATCGGCAAAGCTGAACTCACGTTGGAAATTGATTTCGACTAGCGTACCAGCATGCGTCTTTTCGGTTTTGTGCAACTGCTCCCAGCGGAAACGGCCGGTATTTTGGCCATCCAGCAGCATGTCAATCGTTCTGCGAAAGACGGTCGCGAATCGGACACCGTGCGGGTCGGCGCTCAGAAGAACTGAGCGTACACTTTCTAGATCACGATCACCTTCCCCATAGAAGGTGTCCAATTCGAAGAGAGGGTCGCTCATAGAGGCAGCGTAGCGCGTTCACGCCATCACTCAATCGAGGGATGGCCGTGCTGCCGATTAGGGCTGCTCGCTCACCTGGGCTGATATGTGCTCACTCTGACGATGCAAGGGCGCGGAGGGATGGATCGGCCGAAGTTGGCCAGCAGGTACTTGTCAGTACGGTTGCTCGCCAGCTCTCTCCCGATTGGCGAGGATCCGGCCTCCATGCAGCTTGCAGTTCAGATGAGCTTCGGTAGCGTCGCCTAATTCGAGCTTCAAAGACAGCGGGTGCCGGCAACCCACCCATTTGCCCTAGGTGGCATCGGATCGTTCGGTCGCGAGCATGGCTGCGATTCTGTCAGCCGCCTCGTTTACCGCTTCATGTTCCCAGACACGTACCACCGACCAGCCTACTGCCTCGAGGGCAGTATTCGCGGCGCGGTCACGCTCCATCGTCCTCCGTAGCTTTGGCGCCCAATACCAGTCATTAACTGTGGGCTGGCGCCCATGAATGGGGCAGACATGCCAAAAGCACCCGTCAACGAAGACTGCTAGCCGCCTCCGGGTAAAGACGATGTCGGGACGCACTCGCACCCCTTCAAAGTCAATACGAAGATCCTTCCGAAACCTATATCCCCGTCTGTGAAGCGCGGCCCGCAGCTGGATCTCCGGCTTCGTATCAGTGCGGCGAATCGCCTGCATATTTCGCGAGCGCCCCTCGTTGATGGGTCGCGGGTGCAGGCCGGCCGCCCGAGCCTTCTCGCGGGCCTCTTCGGACATACTGTCACTCTGTCCCATCAGTTTCGGCAGATTGCTCGGGGCGCACGCAATGCGCGGCCGCGATGGCTATGGACGCGAAGAATAAGGCGACCGCGAGACCTATTCACGATCGGTAAATAACCGGGCGATGAATAGGTCCCACGTTAGCTCAGGAATCTAGCTGACCTTGGAACGCAACTTCGCTTCAGAGAAGGCCGCGTGCCGACTGTGGCTCTCCTGACCGCGGAAGGCTTTCCACTCTCCAAGCTGGTAACTCTTCCGGCCTGCACGCTCCCGTACTTCGATCTCGAAATCCTGTCCAAGGATCTCAATTCGTTCATGCACTTTCTCTACAGTCATGGAGCTACCTAGCATGCCATGAATAAGCTCGGCGGTCATTGGCTTCGCTTGATCTCGGAGCAAGCGGTACACCTCGTCGTGAACTTTCCGCGGCGCAGGAACTTTTTGCACTGATTTGTCTTTATTGAGCGCGCGCACGATAGATGCACCAACGGCGCGAGCTACAGGCGGGGGAAAAGCGTTTCCCACCTGACGATAGCGACTCGTCTTCTTTCCCTCGAAGTCCCAGCGATACTCCTCGCCGTACCATCCTTGGATGCGTGCGACCATTTCGACCGTCAGCTTGGGACCTCTCGGATGATCTTCAATATTCCATTTCCCATCGGGGGCAGCATCCGCAAGACCATGAGCGTCGGTCCAGAGCTCCTGCCAAGCCCGTTTTGCTCGGGTGGGCCCCAAGTCTGCACCCCCATGCTTTTTGCTGCCACCAACAATCGTAGGTGCGATACGATTTGCAGCCTGTCGCCATTTTTCGGCGTATTGCGGATCCCAGCCATTACCGGTAATAAGATCCCCGACTACGTCGCTAACCGTTTTAGACTCCTTGACCTTCTGCGGCCAGGCAAAATGGCTGACGTATTCGGGGCGCAATGCAACTAGAACCATACGGGGACGGAGCTGTGCCACTCCGAAATCGCGAGCCTCTAGCAACTCCCAAAATGCCGTATAACCTAACGCTTCAAATCTGTCCACGACGGCTTGCCGATAGCCCGCAAAACGCGCATCATTCAGGCCTCGTACATTTTCCAAAAGTACGGCCTCGGGTTGAATTCGTCCCGCGGCCTCTACAGCCCAAGCGAAAAGGTCTCGTTCGTCGCTACTGCCGAGCTGCTTTCCCGCTACAGAGAAAGGAGGACATGGAACCCCACCGGCAAGCAAGGCGATGCCTTTATCTTGGAATTCCTCCGGCTTCCACGTCCGATCATCGGCGACGTCTCCCACCTTTACACGATCCGTCATGTCTCGATCAGACAGGCGCTCTAAATTCCTCCGCAGTGTCGCTGCGGCAGTCGGGTCTAGCTCAATAGCAAGCTCGTGCTGGAAGCCTGCGAGGTGCAGGCCTAATGACTGACCGCCTGCGCCAGCACAAATTTCTACGACCCTCAGCTCAGTCACTGCACTCCTCGTGGAGTCTTGGCATGTTGTTTATTAGTCACGTCGCCCTCTCGCGCTGCCCCGCCCCGCGAGGCGTATATTAGACATCGATACGTCACACGCAGGGCTCATCGGGATGAACTCGACACCGCCGGCAGGGCAGAGTTTGCGCTGCAGCATTCTAGCCCATAAGTGCGTACTCTGCGTACAATTAAAACTACTTAGAGCTACCTACATTGGCACGGCGACATCGCCTGAGCTCTTACGCCGCAGAGGTGTCGTGACAGCAGTCATGTCCCTTAGTCGGGACGCCCGAACTCGGCTCGCCTAGCCCTCGCACTACTGACTAATTGCCGCTATGCGCCCTTATATGGGGTGTAGAGCACCGGCGCACTCCACGCCGGAGCAGCGTTCAAGCACGTCATCGCGGCGCTGGTGTACGACTAGGGCTACGAGCGTGTCGCACCACGGCGTCCGTCACGCCCACCGCGCCGCCGACGCTGCGGCCGAGGCGGCTGGTGATATTCGCTCGCCTCAGCGCATCGCCGCCGACCTGAAAATGGTTTAGGGATCAGGTCTCGGTGGGCGTGTTCCAGATGTCGGCGGCTTCGCGGCCGCGGGCGATCGTTGCCGCGCGGACTTGGAGTTCGGCCTGGGTGGCGCGGCTGGCGCGTTCGCGGGCGAGGCTGGCCGCGATGGTGGCGTGGCGGCGGGCGAGGTCGCGGGCGCCGCTGTGGGTGGCGTTCTGTGCGACGGCGCTGCGCTCGCGCCATTCCAGGTCGCGGGCGGCGGCGCGTTCGCGTTGGCCGGCGCCGAGGTCGGCCATGGCGCGGGAGGTGGCGGAGTAGGGGCCGCGCATGACGTCCTCGCCCTCCTCGCGTTCGGAGAAGCGCCAGCGCCGGAGCCGCTGGCGGATGCGCCAGAGCGTGCGGTCCGGATCTTCGCCGCGGATCCAGGCGGCGCCCTGGCCGGGGTGGGTGGTGCCGTCGGGCAGGTAGTTGAGGGCGTAGATCACGTCGCGGACGCACCAGCCGGCCATGAAGTACGGCCGGAGGATCTCGTAGATCAGCTCCCGGTCGATCGGCGCGAGGATCGGGACGTAGACGGAGAGCGAGTCGATGGCGGCCCAGGCCTGTTCGCGGCCGTCGGGGGCGACGCGTGGGTCGAAGGGCAGCGAGCGGCTGGTCTCGCCGTGGCAGCGGCGGCAGCGCCACACCCAGCCGGTGGGGGCGCGGACGAGCTGCTGGTCCTCGGGGGCGGCCTGGCACTGCTGGCAGGGGAAGGACGACGGCCGAAACTCCGTTACGCCACCGCTACTCTCAGTTGACACGGCTCGCCTCCCGCCTGCGTGAATTCATCGAGGCTAGCAGCGCGTGGGCCAGGACGAGCGGGACCACTCCGGCGGGATACACGAACACATCGATGAGATCGAACTGGACGCCGAGGGCGAGCCGGGCCAGCAGCGATCGTTCGGACAGTTCGGCGGGGATGCCGGTGAGCTGCGAAAACTCGACGGCCCAGCAGAAGGCGACCGCGATCGCGCCGGAGCTCCACGGGGACAGGCGCGGCCACAGGAAGACGACCGCGGCGTAGACCATCGAGGCGTAGAGCGCGGTGCCGGAGAACTGCTCGATCGCACCATCGGCGAAGAAGCGAATACTCAGAGCGACGGCCAGGGCGAGAACTGCGGTGAGTACGGCGAGCGACCGGACGAGCATCGCGAGATCGTAGCGATGGTCACGACATCGGCGGCCGGGAAGACTCGGCGGGAATTGGCCCTGCCGGTCGCGGGTGTCACCATGGGTACGGTGACGCCGGCCCGCTGACCGTGTCGCCCCCAGCACGGGCGGATCGGCGCGATGCTGTGGTGGACGGCCAGATCGTGGCAGGTCGCACGGCTGTAACGCGTGGGGGTGAGGGCCGGGGAGGAGCGGGTACGGTGCCTACCGGTACGGTGTGCGCGCGCGGAGGACCGCGCACTGCCACCACACATACACCGATCTCTTGCGACATCCGTTACGGTTCGGGGTTGCAGGTGACGGTCTGGAAAGTGGCGGTCATGGTGGCGTCGGCGTCGTCCCGTCGCCTGGATGTCGGATCTAGTAACAGGTAAGAGGGCGCAAACATGGGAGACATCTCCCCCAAGGTCACGGTCGTCGTCCCGACCTACAACGAACGGGACAACCTTCCGAAGCTGGTCGAGCTGCTCACCGCCCTCGGCCTGCCGAACCTCCACGTTCTGGTCGTGGACGACGATTCCCCGGACGGCACCGGCGAGCTCGCGGACAAGATGGCGCTCGAGACGCCGTGGATCAGCGTGCTGCACCGCACCACCAAGGACGGCCTGGGCCGCGCCTACATCGCCGGCATCAGCCGGGCGCTCGACGAGGGCGCGGACATCGTGATCCAGATGGACGCGGACCTGTCCCACCCGGCGTCCACGATCCCGGTGATGGTGGAGAAACTGGCCACCTCGGACGCGGCGGTCGTCATCGGCTCCCGCTACGTCGAGGGCGGCGCGGTCGCGGGCGAGTGGGGCATGCACCGCAAGGCGCTCTCCGCCTGGGCGAACTTCTACGTGAACACGATTCTCCGCCTCGGCGTGAAGGACGTGACCGCCGGCTTCAAGGCCTGGCGGGCGGAGACGCTGCGCAGCATCGACGTCGGGTCGATCCACAGCAACGGCTACGCGTTCCAGGTCGAGATGAACTACCGGGCGGTCCGCCAGGGCGGCAAGATCGCCGAGGTGCCGATCCGCTTCGAGGAGCGTGCCGACGGCGTCTCCAAGATGAGCCTTGGTGTGCAGGTCGAGTCCGCGCTGATGCCGTGGCGCCTGCGCTTCGGCCGCAAGGTCTGACAAGCGAAGATCAAGACCATCAGGGGGTACGGGCAGCAGCTCGTACCCCCTGAGGTGTCTTATCCGCGAAGCGGCTCCCACCAGGCGCGGTTGTCCCGGTACCAGGCCACCGTCTCGGCCAGGCCCGACGTGAAACTGCGACGCGGCGCGTACCCCAGCTCAGAACTGATCTTGGTGATGTCCACCGAGTAGCGGCGGTCGTGGCCCTTGCGGTCCTCGACGTGCTCCACCGAGTCCCAGCCCTTGCCGCATGCCTCCAGAAGCAGGCCGGTGAGTTCCTTGTTCGTCAGCTCGGTGCCGCCGCCGATGTTGTACACCTCGCCCACCCGGCCGCCGGCGAGCACCAGCGCGATGCCCCGGCAGTGGTCGTCGACGTGCAGCCAGTCGCGCACGTTGCCGCCGTCGCCGTAGAGCGGGACGCTGCGCCCGTCCAGCAGGTTCGTCACGAACAGCGGGATGACCTTCTCCGGGAACTGGTACGGCCCGTAGTTGTTCGAGCAGCGGGTGACGAGCACCGGCAGTCCGTGCGTGCGGTGGTAGGCGAGCGCAAGCAGATCCGACCCGGCCTTCGCGGCCGAGTACGGCGAGTTCGGCGCGAGCGGGAAGTCCTCGCGCCAGGAGCCGGTCTCGATCGAGCCGTAGACCTCGTCCGTGGAGACGTGCACGAATCGTCCCACTCCGTGCCGGACCGCGGCGTCAAGCAGGATCTGCGTGCCGAGCACGTTTGTGCGCACGAACGCCGCGCCGCCGTCGATCGAGCGGTCCACGTGGGTTTCCGCGGCGAAGTGCACGACCGCGTCCGTCTCGGCCATCAGCGCGTCCACGACCCCCGCGTCGCAGATGTCGCCGTGCACGAACCGCAGCCGGTCGCTTCCGGACACCGGGTCGAGGTTGGCCCGGTTTCCCGAGTAGGTGAGCGCGTCGAGCACCGTGACCGTTGCGCCCGCCAGCTCGGGGTACGCGTCCGTGAGCGCCTCACGGACGAAGTGGGAACCGATGAATCCGGCGCCGCCGGTGACCAGAATCCTCATGACGGCGAGCCTACGGTCAACGGCCCCCCGCACCTCCCCCGACCAGCCACTATCCGGGGCGATCAACCGCTTCTAGGCTCGCTACAGTGAGATTTTTACACGATCGGCAGGAGACCCGGTGAAGATCCGCCCGCTCAGCATCGAAGGCGCGTTCGAGATAACGCCGGTGGTGCACGGAGATCCGCGCGGCAGCTTCACCGAGTGGGTCCGGTTCGACAAGCTCGCCGAGGTGGTGGGCCATCCGGTCACCATGATGCAGGGCAACCTGTCCGTCTCCGCGAAGGGCGTGGTGCGCGGCATCCACTACGCGGACGTGCCCCCGGGCCAGGCGAAGTACGTGACCTGCGCGCGCGGCTCCGCGCTTGACGTGGTGGTCGACCTGCGGACCGGGTCGCCGACGTTCGGCCTGTGGGAGGGCGTGGTGCTCGACGACACCTCGCGCCGCGCGGTCTACCTCGCGGAGGGCCTCGGGCACGGGTTCTGCGCTCTCGACGACGACACGATCATGACGTACCTGGTCTCGACCACCTACAACCCGGGCGCGGAGCACGGCATCCACCCGCTTGACCCGGATCTCGCGATCGACTGGCCCACCGACACACCCCTGTTGTCCGGCAAGGACATCGCCGCGCCGTTCCTCGCCGACGCCCGGGGAAACCTTCCCGCTTAAGAGGTCGGGCCGAAACGCTCGGTTCTGACCCGGCGCGGATCGTGGCCGAGTGCGACCAGGATGTCCGCCACCGTCTCCACGAAGCCGGTCGGGCCGCACACGAAGCACGCGGGCTCCAGGTCCGGCGGCCAGCCGTGCGTGTTCACGTCCGCGACGGTGATCCGGTGTGCGTCGTCCCCGTGCCGGGTGTAGATCACCGTGACGTCCAGGCCCTGATCGTCGCGCGCCCGCCGCCGCAGTTCCGAGGCGTAGTACTCGTCGTCCGGCGTGCGGACCGAGTAGATCAGCCGGAACAGTGACCGGTTGCCGGCCGCCCGCCGCGCACGGATCATCGCCATCAGCGGCACCACGCCCGATCCGCCGCCGACGAGCAGCACCGGGTCGGTCTGCTCCGGCCGCCAGACGAACCAGCCGCCGATCGGCCCGCGCAGCTCCACCGCGTCGCCCACGGTCAGCACGTCCACCAGGTACGGCGAGACCTCGCCGTCCGCCACCGACTGCACGGTGATCTCCACCCGGGTGCCGTCTGCAGGCGCGGACATCGAATAGCTGCGCTGCGCCGTGTAGCCGTCGTCCGCGGTGAGCCGCACGTCCACGTGCTGGCCGGCCAGGTGCCCGGGCCAGTCCGGCACGTCGAAGACAAGCGTGCGCGCGGACGCACCCTCCGGCGTGACCGCGACGAGCGTGGCCTCCCGCCAGCTCAGTCGCCCTGATACCGCTGCTCGCGCCACGGGTCTCCGTAACTGTGATAGCCGGCCGCCTCCCAGAAGCCGGGCTCGTCCTCAAGCAGCAGGTCGATGCCGCGCACCCACTTGGCGGACTTCCAGAGGTAGAGGTGCGGGACCAGCAGCCGCACCGGGCCGCCGTGCTCCGGGTGCAGCGGCTCGCCGTCGTAGTCGTAGACCAGCCAGGCCTGCCCGTCGAGCAGGTCCTCAAGCGGCAGGTTCGTGGTGTAGCCGCCGTAGGAGTGGGCCATCGCGTAGTCGGCCGCGCTCTCCACCTCCTCGAAGAGCGTGTCGAGGGAGACGCCCTTCCAGCTGGTGCCGAACTTCGACCATTTCGTCACGCAGTGGATGTCCACGGTCGGCGTCTCGGCCGGGAGCGCACGCAGCTCGTCCCAGGACCAGGTGCGCTTCTCACCGGTCTCGGTGGTGATCGTGAACTCCCACCGCTCCGCGGGAACGCGGGGTGTGGGACCGGCGGTCAGCACCGGGAAGTCGTGCGCCACATACTGACCGGGGGGAAGATTCGGCTCGGCCGCGCGGGACCGCCCGCGAAAACCGGGCGAGAGAGTCGCCATCAGAGGAGTATGCCGCGTGCCACCGCCCTCATGTCACGTGTGTGGCGCACAACGCGTACCCACAGCTGGTCTTGGTCTGTGGTTTCTCCGGTTCACCCAAGGACCCGACCGCCCACGTGAGGCGCGGTCGCCCGAAGAAGTCGGTGTCAGGCAGCCGAAGAACGTGTCTGCCTGACACCGGCTTCTGAGGCCGTGGCGTCGAGCCCGGAGGAGCGAAGCGACGACCACAAGCTCAATCACCTCTTCCGGGTGTACGCCTCGTAGGCGTTGACCACCTCGTCGGTCGGCCCGTCCAGCCGGATCTCGCCGGACTCCAGCCAGATCGCCCGCTCGCAGGTGTCCCGGATCGACCGGTTCGCGTGACTGACCAGGAACACCGTGCCGGCGGCGCCGCGCAACTCTCGCACCCGGTCCTCGCTTCGCTTCTGGAACCGGGCGTCGCCTGTGGTGAGCGCCTCGTCGATGATCAGCACGTCGTGCGTCTTCGCGGCCGCGATCGCGAACCGCAGCCGGGCCGCCATGCCTGACGAGTAGGTCCGCATCGGCAGCGAGATGAAGTCGCCCCGCTCGTTGATCCCGGAGAAGTCCACGATCTCCTGATATTTCGCCCGGGTCTCGGCCGGGCTCATCCCCATCGCCAGGCAGCCGAGCACCACGTTCCGCTCGCCGGTGAGGTCGCGCATCAGCGCCGCGTTGACGCCGAGGAACGACGGCTGGCCCCGGGTGAACACGCGGCCCCGGCGCGGCGGCTGCAGGCCCGCGATCGTGCGCAGCAGCGTCGACTTGCCGGAGCCGTTCGTGCCGATCAGCCCGATCGCCTGCCCCTCGTACGCGGTGAACGTGACGTTCCGGACCGCGTGCACCTCGCGCCGGGGCGGGCGGGCGCGCCGCAGCATCATCCGCCCGAGTGCGGCGATCGGGCTGCCGGCCCCTCCGGCCGGGCCACGGATCTGGTAGACCACGTCCAGGTTCTCGACGATCACTGTCGGCTCACTCACGGCCGTACTCCTCCTCCGCCTGCCAGAAGAACAGGAACCCGCCGACGCCGACGACAAGCGCCCAGAGACCTGCGGAGAGCCACAGGTGGCCGGGCATGCGCGCGTCCGGCAGCGAGCCGATCAGCGCGTACCGCATCAGGTCGATGAACGCGACCATCGGGTTCCACCGCAGCAGCATGGCCAGCGGGCCGGGCGCGCCGTCGATGACGTTGTCAAGGCTGTAGAACACGCCGGAGCCGTACAGCCAGGTGCGCAGCACGAACGGCATCAGCTGTTTCAGGTCCGTGGTGCGCGCGGCCAGCCGGGCGAGGATCATCGCGAGCCCGGCGTTGAACACGGTCTGCAACGCGACCACAGGCGCCACAAGCAGCCAGGACCAGCTGATCGGCTCGCCGGTGACGAGCACGATCGCGGCGAGCACGGCCAGCGCGGCAAGCAGCTGCTGCAACTGCACAAGCGTGAGCGCCAGCGGCAGTGACGCGCGCGGGAAGTGCAGCGCGCGGACCAGGCTCAGGTTGTCCGCGATCGACCTGGTCCCGGCCATCGCGACCTGCTGGGTGAAGTGGAAGACGAACACGCCCGTACACAGGTAGGCGATGAAGTTGCCGACGCCGTGGTCCGTGCCGAGCAGGATGCCGAAGATCAGGTAGTAGACGCCCGCGTTGACGAGCGGCGTGATGACGGTCCAGAACGAGCCGAGCGTGGCGGACGCATAGGACGCGGTGACCTTGGCGCGGGCGAACGTGACGATGAACGCGCGCCGCTCCCAGAGTCGGCGCAGGTACTCCCCGACGCCCGGCCGCTGTCCGCTGAGGTTCAGCCCGTGCTGCCGGGCGAGCTGCACTGCCTCCATAGCCGTCCTTTCTACGGACGGGACGATACCGTCTCGTCCCGTCGGAGGTTAGGGGACGCGCACGACGAGACGCAACCGTCTCGTCCCGGCGTTACACTCCCGGGTATGGAAACGGCCCGGCCCCCCGCCACGAAGCGCCCACCCGCCGGTGCGGCGGTGCTTCGCCCGGACGTGACGGACTCGATCCGCGACGCCGTCTTCGCCGAACTCGCCGCGGCCGGCTACGGGCGGCTGTCGATCGAGGCCGTGGCACGCCGGGCCGGCGTGGGCAAAATGGCGATCTACCGGCGCTGGGGCTCCAAGCTCCCGATGGTGATCGACCTGGTCGGATCCGTCGCGGTGGACGTCTCGGTGCTGCCGGACACCGGCTCGCTGCGGGCCGACCTGGAGACGTTCCTCGGCCTGGCCGCCCGCGCACTGCGCCACCCGCTGGCCAACCAGATCGTGCCGGACCTGCTCGCCGAGGCCGCGCGCACGCCGGAGATCGCGTCGACGCTGCAGGCCGCGTTGCGCACCCATCAGCGGGAGGTGGGCGCGCTTCTCACCGCACGCGCGGTCGCCCGCGGCGAACTGCCCGCCGACGCGGACCCGGACCTGCTCGTGGACCTGACGATCGGGCCGCTCTACTGGCGGCTCGCGGTGGTCCGCACACCGCTGCCGAAGGGCTACCTCACGAAGCTCGTGGCCGCGGTCGTCCCCGGCTAGAAAGCACCATCACAAGCTGATCTTCCCGCTTCCGCGGTGGTCCGGCCCGCATGCTCCCGCGGGCCGCGGTCCCGCGGTGGCCGGGCCGAACGCACCGCTACCCCCGGGGCGTGGGATCTGCGCGCAAGGCAAGCGTGGGGCACTCCGCGACCGCGCGCCGCGCATGCGCCACCAGGTGCGGCGGCAGCGGATCACCCTTCAGGATCGGATAGCCCCACTCGTCAAGTTTCACCTGCTCCGGCAGGAGTTCCGCGCACATCCCCCGGGCCACGCAGGTGATCGGGTTGACGCGCAGGTACTGGCCGGCCTCGGCCTGCGACTCCCTCGCCATGGCTACCTCCAGGCCCCGTCGCGGTCGCGGGCGGCCGGCAGCGGGAGCAGCGGGTCCGCGGTCGCACCCCGGCAGGTCCAGCCGCCCAGATGCGTCTGCAGGTCCTCGGCGAACGCGGCGAGTGCGCTGTTGACAAGCCGCGTCGCGCCGTCCGGGTGGCTGCACGCGCCGCGGCCGTTGACCACCGCGAGCCGCCGGGTGAGGCGCCTGCGGACCGCCGGGTCGCAGCGGCCGTACGCGACCGCCTCCATGTCGTCCGCGATCGCCGGCAGGCCGAAGATGCACGGGCCGCACTGCCCGGCCGACTCCTCCGCCAGGTAGCGGGCCACCCGCGCGGTCTCCACAAGCCCGCAGCCGCCGGCCGGGAGCGCCACGATCGCGCCCGCGCCGAGCGTCACGCCGTACGGGCCGGCCGGGTCGTGCGACAGCGGCAGGCCCTCGTTGTCCGGAAGCGTCACCCAGGTGCCGAAGTAGCCGCCGACAAGCGCGGCGCCGAGCGGCTCGGAGGCACCGCCGGCCAGCTCAAGCACCGCGCCGAGGTGGGTGCCGGGCGCGATCTCGTAGACGCCCGGCCGATGCACCGCGCCGCCGACCGTGACAAGCGTCGAGCCGGGATCGCTGTCCGTGCCGACAGTGCGGAACCACTCCGGGCCGCGCAGCGCGATAAGCGCCAGGTGGGCCAGCGTCTCCACGTTGTCGACAAGCGTGGGACGGCCGCCCACGCCCCGCTCGGACGTACGCGGCGGTGCGAACGTAGGCCGGGCGTCGCCGGTGTTCAGGTACCTGACCAGGGCGGAGGACTCGCTGGCGACGTACCGGCGGGGCAGCCGCGCCACCTCCCAGCGGACCGGGTCGGTGCGGCGGCGGGCGATCTCCCGCTCCAGCCGGTCAGCAAGCCCGGCGCCGCGCTCCACGCAGACGACCACCCGGTCCGCGCCGACCGCATGCGCGGCAAGCACCGCGCCGTCAAGCACCAGGTGCGGCGCGTAGGTGAGCAGCGCCCGGTCCTTGCTGCTGGCCGGCTCCGACTCGCAGCCGTTCGCGACCACCACCGGGGTACGGCCGTGCTCCGCCACCGCGGCAAGCTTCAGCCCGGTCGGGAAGCCGCCGCCGCCCCGCCCGCGCAGGCCGGCCCGTGTCACCGCCTCGATCAGCTGCCGCTGGCCTGGCTCGCCCGCGTACCGGCGCAACGGCAGGTCACCGTAGACGCCGCGATGCTCCTCAAGCGTCCCGGCCGCGCGCAGCAGCCGGGGAGCGGGCCGGGTGGCCCGGTGCTGCGGCCGATCCGCCATGAGCGTCACGTCGGTCCTTCCCTGAGCTTCGGCAGATACGCGATTCAGCGGGTCGGTGCGGAGAACTCGCCGGGCCGCCGGACCGGCTCCGGGGCCGGGCGGGCGGCGGCGACCGGCTTCGTCGCCGGGGCGGGCTTCGGCGGCGCGAAGTCGATCGGCGGCCGGTCCCGCTTGATGATCCGCACGACCACCGCGAACAGCACCGCGGCCACGCACAGCCCGGCGATGACCAGCCCGACCGCCCCGGTCGAGTCGGTGCCCACGCCGATGCCGTGCGCCAGCGCGATCGGCCAGCTCAGGTACGCCAGCCAGTGGATGTTCTTCCAGAGCCGCAGGTTGATCCGGGACCGCAGCAGACTGGTGACGATCAGCGCCAGGATCAGGTCGAACGAGATCGCGCCGAGCCCGAGCCACATCGGCTGGTACTGCGAGACGAACGGGACGACCGCGTCCGCGAACGTGATCGGCACGTAGTCGTCGAGCGCGATCGTCACCACGTGCACAAGCAGCAACACCACTGTCAGCAACGAGATGTTCCGGTGCAGCCCGGCCAGCGCGAACCGGGGCCAGCTCGCCGAGCCGACGCGCAGCGGGCCGAGGATGCCGAGCAGGATCGTGGCGGTCATCAGCAGCAGCGAGACCATGCCGCTGGACCGCGCGGCGAACCAGAGCACCTGCCCGTCCATCTCAGGCCACCGTCGCCGTCTGCGCGTCGCCGGGCCAGCCGGCCGAGGTGGTCACCGCGGCGTCGTGCGCGACCAGGCGGGCCGGCAGCCGGCGGTTCGCGAGCCAGCGCGGGGCGCCCCGGCCGCGGATGATCGACGCGGTGGCGGCCGCGTTCGCGTCCACGCAGTTCCCGGCCGCGACCGACACCGTCTTCCAGACCGGCGCCGGCACGTCCCCGGTGCGCGGGTCCACGATGTGGTGCACCAGCCGGTCGCCGCGCCGCCACCGGCGCTGGGTGACGCTTGAGGTGGCGAGCGCGCCCGAGGTGATCGACACGACCGGGTCGGTGGCGCCGGCCGGCGTGCGGTGGCTGTCGCCCACGCTGATCAGCCAGCCGCCCTCGGGCGCCGGGCCGGCGGTGGCCAGGTCGCCGCCGAGCGAGACGAGCACGCCGCAGCCGAGCGTGGCGATGCGCGCGGCGGCCCGGTCCGCGGCGAACGCCTTGCCGGTCGCGCCCACGTCGAGCAGGATCCGGCGGGGCACCAGCACCCGGCCCGCGTCCGGGTCGAGCTGGATGCGCCACCAGCCCGGGGCCGGGCGCAGCGGCTCGCCCTCGGGGAGTTGGCGCCCGCGGATGGCGGCGTAGTCCCGGTCGTAGCCGAGGTCGATCACGGCCTGGCCCACGGTCGGGTCGACAAGCCCGTTGGTGGCGGACGCGGCCCGCAGCGCGGCCTGGAGGATCTCGGTGAGCAGCGGGCTGATCGAGGCGGCCCGGCCCGCGTACGCGGTGAGCAGGACCAGCTCGGAGTCGGGGCGGAAGCGGCTGCACGCGGCGTCGATGGCGTCCAGCTCCTCGCGCAGCATGCGCTCGGCCTCGGCAAGCGCGGTCTCCTCCGTCACCAGCAGCAGCGCGGTGGTACCCCAGACCGGGAAGGTGACGCGGGACGGCGCCACCCGGAGGCCTGTCACGAGCCACCCGACGTGGCGTCGCTCTCTTGCTGCGGTGCGGGTTCGGGCGCGGCGGGCGGCGGGGACAGCTCGGCCGTACCCTCGTCCTCGTCCTCGTCCTCGGGCTCTTCGGCCGCCTGCTGGGTATCCTCGTCCTCGGTCTTCGGCTTCTCGGAGGCCTTCTCGGAGGCCTTCTCGGAGGCCTTCTCGGAGGCCTTGCCGGCGGGTTTGCCAGCGGATTTGCCGGTGGGCGTCGCGGAGGACCCGGCGGCGGGCTTCTCCGACGACTCGACCGCTGCGGGCTCGGTGGAGCCCTTCTCCTCCGCTGACGCGCTGCTGCTCTGCGCGAAGATCCAGCCGAATGCGATGGAGAGCATCGCCGCGCCGACCGCGGCCGCCTGCGTGACCAGGCGCTGCCGGCGGAGGCCCTGATCGCGGCGGTCGACGTGGCGGGGTTCGGTGTTGTCCATGACTCCCTCTTCGCCCACTCGGATGACGGATACCTCCAGGTACGGACGACGACCACCGAAGGGTTCATTCCGTGCGCCGCCGATCCGGTTTGCGACCCGTCGGCAACCACCCGCAACTCAAAAGGACTGATCCGGGCGGCCGCACCGCCGATTGCCAAGCTGCGGGACGGAAAAGCCGCACCGCCAGCCACCCGAGGGGAGCCACCAGTGATCAACTACGTGCGCGTCATGATCCGCGAGCGCATCAAGTCGGACCGCGGCGCCAGCGCCGTGGAGTACGGCCTGCTGGCGGCCCTCATCGCGGTCGTCATCATCGGCGGGGTGACCCTGGTCGGCAGCAACCTGAGCGCCACCTTCACCAAGGTCAGCACCAAGGTCTCGCCCTCGCCGTAAGGCACGGACGCTCATCTCGCATCGGCGGTCCGCGCCGTCACCCAAGCAGACCGCCTCACCCGATCATGAGCGAAGGAGTACCACAGATGACGCTCCGCCCGTGCGTGCCTCCGCTCCCGCCTTCGGCCTCCCCCCGGCCGAAGCGGGTGCGGAGGCCGGACGGCGGGGCTGCGGCGGTCGAGTTCGCGATCATCCTTCCGCTGCTGCTCGCCATCGTGTTCGGCATCATCGACTTCGGCCGGATGATGGCCAACCAGATCACCCTGAACGAGGCCGCGCGTGAAGGCGCCCGGGCCGCCGCGTTCAACCAGCCGGTCCAGGCGCAGGTCGACCGGATCGGCCCCGGCATCACCGTGTCGTTCTCGCCCTCCCCCACCGCGTGCCCCGCGACCGCGGACCCCAGCGTCAACGTGGTCGTGACGGTCTACCAGTCGTGGTCACCGATCACCCCGCTCGGCCCGATCCTGAAGCTGATCAGCAACGACAGCTCGGGGGCCAACGGGTTCACGCAGCGGGCGAAGGGGGTCATGCAGTGTTCCGGCTGAACCGATTGTTTCCGAAAAATCGGGATAAAGGAGCGGTGACCACGCTCGTAGCGGTGCTGCTCACCACGGGCGTGCTGCTCGGCATGGGCGCGCTCGTCATCGACGTCGGCCGGATCTACGGCGAGCGCGAGGAGTTGCTCTCCGGCGCGGACGCCGCCGCCTGGGCCGTGGCCAACCAGTGCTCGGTCGCGGCCATCGCCTGCACCGCCTACGCGGCCAGCGCGCAGAGCTACGCCGCCCTGAACGCGTCCGACGCCACGGTCACGGTGTCGCGCATCTGCGGCTTCAACCCAAAGGCCTCGGCCGCCGCGAACACCGCCCAGGCCTGCCCGGCCGTGAACGGCGGTCTCACCCAGTGCCTCGGCACCCGCCCCACAGACCTCACGCTCGGCTGGGTCGAGGTGTGGACCAGCACCAAGAACCCGGACGGCTCCACGCTGCTGCCGCCGGTCTTCGCGCGCGCACTTGCCGGCGGCACGTCCAACAACGGCACAGCGGTCGGCGCCTGCTCGCGCGTGCGCTGGACGCCGATCAACCTGACGAACATCAACGTGGTCACGCTCGCGGTGGCGGCCTGCGCCTGGAACACGTCCGCGCCGGTCGGGCTGCAGTTCCGCGGCAGCGTGGCCTACACCGGCTGCGGCACCGCGGCGGGTGGCGGCGGCTCGATGGGCGGTTTCTCCACCTTCGGCCTGCTGAGCGGCCTGCTGACCTGCACGACCACGCTCAACCTGCCGATCTACAAGACCGCATTGTCGCTGCTCAACGGCTGCGGCACGGTGATCACCAACTCGGTCGGCGCCACGCTCACCATGCCGGTCTACAACGACATCGACCCGGTGCTCGGTTTCCGGCTGGTCGGATTCACCCAGTTCAAGCTGGCCAACTACTGCATCGCGGGCGTCGGCAACGGCGTACCGGCCGGATCGGGCCTGACCTGCACCGCGCTCGGCGGCCAGACCTGGATCTACGGCAGTTTCAGTCGGTCCATTCCCGGTAGCTATGGGGTTACGAACCTCAAGCGCGACGGCTAGCCACCGAAGGACAGAACGTGAAGACACGGATGCTGGCGGTGATGACCGCCCTCGTACTGGCGGCCTTCGGCGGGTTCGCGGTGGTCGCCTACGTACGCGGCGCCGAGGACCGGGCGCTGGCCCAGAGCGACCCGGTGTGGGTGCTGGTCAGCACCGGCACCATCGCGGCCGGCACCACCGGCGCGCAGATCCGGGAGAGGGGCCTGGTCCAGCGGGTCGCCATGCCGGCCGGGACGGTGCCGCAGGGCGCGCTGAGCGATCTGACCGCCGACCAGGACCAGCTCGCGGTCACCGGCGAGGTCGGCGCGAGCCAGCTGCTGCTCACCGGCATGTTCGGCGCGCGGACTGACCTGACCGGCGGCCTGCCGGTGCCGGACGGGAAGCTGGCGATCAGCGTCCAGGTCTCGGCCGCGGCGCAGGTCGCGGGCTATGTCCGGCCCGGTGCCACGGTCACGATCTTCGACACCTACGACGGTGGCGACGGGCGGGTCACCCGCGTGCTGCTCCCCCGGGTCGACGTGATCGGCGTGGGCGAGCGCGGCAGCGCGGGCGCCACAGTGACCGCGGTGCAGCAGGACGGCGCCCAGGCCGCGCCGAACTCGACGATGCTGCTCACCGTCGCGGTCGACCAGGACCAGGCCGAGCGTCTGGTGCACGCCTCGCAGACCGGATCGCTCTACCTGGCGCTGCTCGACGAGTCCGCGAAGGTCTCGATCGGCGACGGCGTCAGTGACAACACCCTCTTCGACTGAACCCGTGCTGCGCGAAAGGAGCGAGGCGACATGAGCATCAACCTGATCCACACGCTGTACCTCGAGGCGAATTCCTCGTTCCGGAGCGTCCCGGCGGACGACTACGTGACGAACGGCATCAAGCTTGTCGAGTCGTTCCCGGAGCTCGGCGCGGAGCTGGGCAAGCGGGCCGACATCAAGGTCGTCATCTTCGGCGCCGGCGTGGACCTGGGCGCGGTGCTCGAGTTCGCCGCGTACCACCGGGTGCACCGGCCGTCCGTCGGCGTGGTGCTCGTACGCGACGTCATCGACCTGGACACGCTTCAGGAGGCGCTGCGGGCCGGCGTCCGCGAGGTGGTCCCGGTCCGTGACCCGGCCGCGCTGACCTCGGCCTGCCAGCGGACGGCCGACCTGTCGAACGCGATCACCACGATCACGCCGTCGGTCGCCACCGTGCGCGAGCCCACCAATGCCAAGATCGTGACGGTGTTCGCCGGCAAGGGCGGCTGCGGCAAGAGCGTGGTCGCCACGAACCTGGCCGTGGCGCTGGCCGCGAACGGCGCCCGCCGGGTCTGCCTGATCGACCTGGACCTGCAGTTCGGCGACGTCGGCATCATGCTGCAGATGGCGCCGGAGCGGAGCATCGCGGACGCGATCCCGATGGTCGGCCGGCTCGACACGGACGGTGTGCGCTCGCTGCTCACCCACTACCGGGCCGGCGTGGACACGCTGCTGGCACCGACCACGCCGGCCGAGGGCGACCAGGTCACCCGCGAGGTGATCACGGAGCTGCTGGCGGTGGCCCGGACGATGTTCGACTACATCGTGGTCGACACGCCGTCGTTCTTCAGCTACCAGGTGCTCTCCGCGCTCGACGTGACCGACTGGTACATCCCGATCGTGGTCCCGGACCTGCCCACGCTGAAGAGCGTCCGGCTCACGCTCGACATGTTCGACATGCTGCAGTACCCGCGGGAGAAGGTCCGGACGCTGCTGAACCGCTCGGACTCCCAGGTGGGCCTGAGCCACGGCGACGTCGAGCAGGCGATCGGCACCGCGATCGACATCCGGATGCCGTCCTCCCGCGACGTACCGGTAAGCGTGAACAAGGGCATGCCGCTCGTCATCGACCACCCCGTCCACCCGGTGAGCATCGCCATCCGCAACCTGGCCGACCTGATCGCCGGCGTCGCCCCGGTGGAGGCGGCGCCCGTCACCCGCCGCCGCCGCGGCCTTCTCACGCGTAAGGGCTGATCAGCATGGGTCTCGCAGACATCATTCAGGCGCGTCAGCAGGGCATCTCCGGCGTCATCCGCAACATCGAGGGCACCGGCACGCAGGAGCGCTCGGTGGGCGAGCGCGCGCGGGCCGTCGGCCGGCAGGTCTCCGACCCGGTCAACGAGGTCCGTGCGCGGATCCAGCGCGAGCTGGGCGAGATCCTCGGCCCGAAGCTCTACAACGAGATCGACCAGGCGGACGACCTGGAGCAGCAGGTCCGGCAGACAATCGCGGAGCTGCTGGCCCGCGAGGAGACGCCGCTGACCGGTGCCGACCGGGTACGGATCACCCAGGACGCGGTGGACGAGATCCTCGGGCACGGCCCGCTGGAGGCGCTGCTTCGCGACCCGTCCGTCTCCGAGATCATGGTCAACGGCCCCCGCCGCGTGTACGTCGAGCGCGCCGGCCGACTCCAGCCCGCGGACACGCACTTCACCGACGAGACGCACCTGCGCCGGATCATCGACCGGATCGTGTCCCGGGTCGGCCGGCACGTGGACGAGGCCAGCCCGATGGTGGACGCGCGGCTCGCGGACGGCAGCCGGGTCAACGCCATCGTCTCCCCGCTCGCGCTTGACGGCTCCTCGCTGACCATCCGCAAGTTCGCCGCGGAGACGCTCACCGTGCAGGACCTGATCCGCTTCGGCACGCTCACCAAGCAGACCGCGGACGTGCTCCAGGCCTGCGTGGAGGCGCGCCTGAACGTGGTGGTCAGCGGCGGCACCGGCTCCGGCAAGACCACCACGCTCAACGTCCTGTCCGGTTTCATCCCGGACGACGAGCGGATCGTCACCGTGGAGGACGCGGCCGAACTTCAACTGCGCCAGGACCACGTGGTACGCCTGGAGTCGCGCCCGTCCAACTCCGAGGGACGCGGCGCGGTCTCCACCCGTGACCTGGTCCGCAACGCGCTGCGCATGCGCCCGGACCGGATCGTCGTCGGCGAGGTCCGGGACGGCGCCGCGCTCGACATGCTGCAGGCGATGAACACCGGCCACGACGGCTCGCTCACCACGCTTCACGCGAACACGCCGCGGGACGCGCTCTCCCGGCTGGAGACGCTTGTCCTGATGGCCGGCATGGACCTGCCGATCCGCGCCATCCGGGACCAGGTCGCGGCCGCGGTGGACCTGATCATCCAGGTCGCCCGGCTCAAGGACGGCAGCCGCCGGATCACGCACATCACCGAGGTCGTCGGCATGGAATCGGACATCGTGACGCTTCAGGACCTCTTCGTCTTCGATTACCACGCGGGCGTGGACGCGGACGGTCGTTTCCGCGGGACGCTCAACTCCACGGGTCTGCGGCCGACGTTTACGGAGAGGTTCGAGACGCACGGTGTGCAGCTGCACCCGGAGATGTTCGGAGGAGTCATTCGATGAGGCGTGCGGCCACCCTGACCGTCGCCGCGCTGGGGTTGTCGCTCGTTCTGGGCGCGGCGCCGGCGCATGCGGAACCGTCCACCGCCCCGGTCACGCTGAGCATCTCGCGGACCGCGGTGGCCCCCGGCGAGGTCTCGTTCCGGCTGACCGCGGACGGGCTCTCCGGCAGCCTGGACGCGTCCCGGCTGCGCGTGCTCGTCGGCGGCCGGGCCCTGCCGGTGACGCTTGACGGGCGCCGGGTGCGCGCGGAGGTCCCGGCCGAGCTGGCCGGCACGGACGCGACAGTGCAGGTCGTGCTCGCGGTGCCGGGCGACGGCGACTTCGCGATGGCGGCCGAGCGGGTGTCGTTCGCGGGGGCGCGGACACCCGCGGCTCCGTCCACGGGAACCTCGCCTTCCGTGGAGGCGGGCACCACCCGGACGCCGGGCACCGAAACCCCGGAGAGCACGCCGGCCTCGGAGAGCACGCCGACCTCCGAGAGCACGACGCCGGCGGCGGTGGCCACCTCCACCGTGACTCCCGCCGCGTCTCCCTCGGAGAAGACCGCGAGTGCGCCCGCGGTCGTACCCTCGGCTGCGGTTGATTCTGATTTTGACTCTGCCGGCGGTGCGGCCTGGCCGGGCCGGAACCTGCTGATCGCGGCGGGCGTGGCGTTGGCCGCGGCGGCCGGGATCGCGATCTGGCTGCTGTTCACGTCCGGCGGGCAACGCAACGAGTACCAGCGCCGGCTGGACTCGCTTCGGCAGTTCACCGACGTGCGCGGCAGCGTCCCGGACGAGGGGCGGTTCACCGCGCAGACCCGGCTGGTGCTGAGCATCCTGCGCCGGCTCGACGCGCGGCTCGGCGTGAAGCAGCGGGCCGCGATCGAGCTGTCGCTTGAGCGGGCCGGCGTCTCGCTCGACCCGGCGGAATGGCTGCTGGTCCGGATCACGATCACCGTGGTCTCGGCCGTGGCGCTCGGCGCGCTGTTCGGCTCGTGGTACGGCCTGCTGGCCGGCGCGCTGGCCGGCTGGGTCGGCCCCGGACAGTGGCTGTCGTTCCGGGCCGGCCGGCGCAGTCGCGCGTTCACCGACCAGCTGCCGGACTCGCTGCGGCTGATGGTCGGCGCGCTGCGCTCCGGCTTCACGCTGAACCAGGCGATCGACGCGGTGGTCCGCGAGGGCCAGGCGCCGGTCAGCACGGAACTCGGCCGCGCGCTGTCCGAGACCCGGCTTGGCGACGACCTGGAGAACGCGCTGGACCGGGTCGGCGAGCGCAACAACAACCCGGACGTGGGCTGGATCGTGATGGCGATCCGGATCCAGCGTGAGGTCGGCGGCAACCTCTCCGAGGTGCTGGAGACCGCTGTGCACACCATGCGGGAGCGGGCGAAGCTCGGCCGGCACGTGCGCGCGCTCTCCGCCGAGGGCCGGCTCTCCGGGATCATCCTGTTCGCGATGCCGTTCGTCATCGCGCTTGTGCTCATGGTGCTGCGGCCCGAGTACGTCCGCCCGCTCTACACCGAGCCCACCGGGCTCGTCATGATCGCCGTCGCGGCGGTCCTGCTCACCGTCGGCGCGCTCTGGCTGCGCCGCCTCGTCGAGGTGAAGGTCTGATGTTGCTGCTCGTCGCCGGTCTGTGCGCGCTCACCGCGAGCGCGGTCACCGTCGCGCTCGCCGCCGTGCCCACGCGGGAGACCGCGGGCGGCAACATGGTGCGTTCCCTGCAGGCGTTCGACCGGGCCCGGGCCCAGGCCGGCTCGCACCGCGCGGAGCCGGGCGCCCGCCGTTCCCGGGTTCCGGCGTGGCTGCGCGCGGCCGGCGACCGGATGGAGCACCTGGGCCGGGTGCTGACGCCCGGCAACGGCGTGCACCGGCTGGAGCGCCAGCTCGACTTCGCCGGCAACCCGGCGAACCTGTCGGTCGAGCAGGTGCTGCGCGGCAAGGGCATCGGCCTTGTCACCGGCGTCCTCACCTGGCTTGTCATCGGCTGGCTGCTGGACGGCGTGCAGGGCGCGCTGCTCGGTGCCGGGTTCGGCGCGGCCGCCGGCTTCTACGCGTCCGACCTGATCGTGCGCAACCGGGCCGCCGCCCGGCAGCTGGAGCTGAGCCGCAGCCTGCCCGACGTGCTTGACACGCTGGTGATCAGCGTCGAGGCGGGTCTCGGCTTCGACGCCGCGCTGGCGCAGGTGGCCCGGCACGGCAAGGGCCCGGTGGTGCGTGAGCTGTTCCGGGTGCTGCAGGAGATGCAGATCGGCAAGTCGCGGACCGAGGCGCTGCGCGCGATGGCGGACCGGACCACGGTGCTTGAGCTGAAGGGCTTCGTCTCCGCGATCATCCACTCCGGCGAGCTTGGCGTGCCGATCGCCGCGGTCCTGCGCGAGCAGGCCGGGGAGATGCGCACCAAGCGTCGTCAGCGCGCCGAGGAGCAGGCCCAGAAGGTGCCCGTGAAGATCCTCTTCCCGGTGCTGTTCTGCATCTTCCCGGCGATGTTCGTGGTCGTGCTCGGACCCGGCATCCTGTCGATGCTCAAGACGTTCTGAACCATCCGTGGGTGTCCGGAAGGTCACCTATCGGACGATCGAAGTTGCCACGCCGACGCGCGGCTACGAATACTCGGTGTATGCGAGCCGACACCTTGGGAGATCATTTTCTCCTGACCGGCGACGTCGTGCCCGGAGCCTCGGGTGCGCCGTTCGCCGACGCTCCCGGTCCGGCGTTCGCCACCCGGAGCGGGAGCACCGCGGAGATCCAGCGGCTGGCCGCCGAGGTCTTCGCGGCGCCGCGCCTGATCACCACGATCGGGGGCGGCGATCCGGCCAGGTGCCGGCTGCGCACGCTCCGGTTCGGTCCGGTGATCATGTCGGACTGGGAGGCGGACGAGGCGATCCAGGTCACGGCGCCGGAGCCGGACGACTACACGATCGGCCTGGCCCCGGCCGGACGCCTCTTCACCGAACAGCGCGGCGTCGTCACCACCGCCACCGCGCTCGAGGGCGCGGTCTACCGGCCCGGCTCACCGGCCCGCACCTGGTGGCTGCCGGACACCCGGCCGGTCTCCGTGTCGCTCACGCCGGACGCGCTCGAGGCGGAGCTGGAGGCGCTGCTCGGCCACGCGGTCCGCGGGCCGCTGCGGTTCTCCCGGCGGTTCGACCTCAGCCGCGGCATGGGGCGCAGCTGGGGCGCGCTCGCCGGGCTGGTCCACGCGGAGCTGGTCGCGGCGGACGGCATGATCTACCGGCCGATGATCGCGGAACGGCTGTGGCACTCGATGCTCGGCGGCCTGCTGCTCGCGGTCGAGCACCAGTACAGCGACGAACTCGCGGAGCCGCCCGTGCCGAGCCGGCCGCGGACGGTCAAGCGCGCGATCGACGCGATGGAGGCGGACCCGTCCCGGCCGTTCACCACGTCCACGCTGGCCCATCTGGCCGGGGTGAGCGTGCGATCGCTGCAGGACGGGTTCCGCAGGCACGTCGGCGTCACCCCGATGATCTACCTCCAGGAGGTACGCCTCGGCCGCGCCCACCTCGACCTGACCACAAGCGGGCCGGGTGGGAGCACGGTGAGCGAGGTGGCGCACCGCTGGGGCTTCGCCCACCTCGGGCGGTTCGCGGCCGCGTACCGCCGGCGTTTCGGCACGCTTCCCTCGGAGACGCTTCGCGAGCCGTGATCAGTCACTCGCCGGGGTCGCCGTGGCCCCTGCGCTGCGGTGGGATCGGTGTGCGGGTGGGCACCGCCACGCCGCGGTCGGACAGCACCGACCAGGGCGCGGTCACGCCGGCGACCACCGACCACTCGTCCCGTGGCTGGGTGCGCACGTGTGCGAGCACCCGGTCGGCCGCGTCCACCCCCTCCTCGACAAGCGCGGTCAGCGGTGAGCGGGCCGGTGGCGCACCCGGGGAGAGAGCCGCCTGCGCCGCCTCGTAGTGGGCGAGGAAGTGTGCGGCACGGCGGAGCGCGTCGAGCGCCCGCGCGGCGTCGACTTCGATGTCGGATGGCTGGCCCACGCCCTACGCCTCCGGTTCTGTGGATTTTCTCCGGATGTTCTCGGACAGTCACCGGCCGTTCCACTGAGGGCAACGGAAGGCCGCTGCCGAACCTATCCGCAAACGCTCCCCGGAGTCGATCCGATCCGCGCAGTAACAGTCCGAATTGCGCATGAAGCTCGGCATGTCGTTCGTACTCCTCTGGGATGAGGCCCGCACCACCATCGGCTGATGGACATCTCCACCCGCGGGCGGTCGCCCGGCGGCCTCACCCTCACTACCGTCAAACGAATGACCAGGACCATGCACCGGGGGTACGGCGTGCGCACGGTCGTCTGGGTGCGCTCGCCGCACGCCAGCGAGTTGCACGGCGCGCTCTCCGGCCGGGGCGGCGCGGTCACCCTCGTCGAGCCCGGCCTGCTGCGCGTCACCGGCCTCACCGCGGCGGAGATCGGCGACCTGGCGGTGGAACGGGGCGCGCCGATCCACGAGTTGCGCACGACACGGCGGTGCGCCCGCCGTGAAACCTGACCTTCGTAGGCTCGAGATCGTGATCCGGTGCCGGGAGCTCGCCGCCCGCCACCGGATGCTTGTGGACGGGGTGTTCGCCGCGGTGCTGCTGGCGGTCCAGCTCCCGCAGCGCGCGCCTGGGCTGCTCGGCTGCGTGCTGTTGGTGCTGCTGCACGTGCCGCTGCTCTGGCGCAGGTCCCGGCCGGTCGCGGCGTTCTGGGTCTCGTTAGCCATTGCGGTCGTCTGTGACCTGCAGGCCTGGCCGTACGAGCCACGCCGCCCGTTCGTGTTCGTGGTGCTGATGGCCTCGATCTACGCGATCGCGATGTACGAGCCGGACCGCCGTCACCTCTGGGCCGCCGTCGCCGGTGGGGAGCTGGCAAGCGCGGTCATGGTGTCCCAGGCCCGGTCCTGGACCGAGTACTCCGGCGCGCTGCTGTTCGCGTCCGCGCTGCTCGCCGCGTCCGCGTCGCTCGGCGTGGTCCGGCAGACCCGCCGCGCCTACCTGGCCGAGCTTGAGGAACGCGCCCGCCGGCTGGAACGGGAGAGCGACCAGCAGGCCAAGCTCGCGGTCGCGGCCGAGCGCGCCCGGATAGCGCGCGAGATGCACGACATCGTGGCGCACAACCTGACGGTCATGGTCGCGCTCGCGGACGGCGCCGCGCTGACCGCCACCCGCGCGCCGGACCGGGCCGCCGACACCATGCACAAGGTCTCCGCGACCGGGCGGCAGGCGCTCGGCGAGATGCGTCGGCTGCTCGGCCTGCTCCGCGACGACGCCCCGGCACCGCTGATCCGCGCGCCGCAGCCCGGGTTCGCGGACCTCGACCGGCTGATCGCGCAGGTCCGGGCCGCCGGTCTGCCCGTGACGGTCGCCCAGTCGGGCGCGCCGGCCGAGGCCTGGGGGCCCGGCGCCGGGTTGACGGCGTACCGGCTGGTGCAGGAGGCGCTGACGAATACGCTCAAGCACGCGGGACCGGGCGCCAGTGCCCGGGTGGACCTGCGGTACGAGCCGAACGGGATGGAGTTATCGGTGACCGACGACGGACGCGCGCCCACGCGTGGCCCGGCCGTGCTCAACGGAGGTCACGGGCTGGCCGGCATGGCCGAGCGGGTGGGCTCCTACGACGGCACGATCGACTCCGGACCGCTCGACGGCGGCGGCTGGCGGGTCCACGCCCGGCTGGCGTTCGGCGCGCTCTCGTGACCGGCCCCGCGAAGATCAGGGTCGCGCTCGTCGACGATCAGCCGCTGCTGCGCCTCGGCTACCGGATGGTGCTGGAGAGCGAGCCGGACCTGGAGGTGGTCGGCGAGGCCGGGGACGGCGCGGCAGGCGTGACGCTCGCCCGCGCGCTCACCCCGGACGTGGTGCTGATGGACGTCCGCATGCCGATCCTGGACGGCATCGAGGCGACCCGGCGGATCGTCGCGTCCGGACTGCCCTCCCGCGTGCTTGTGCTCACCACGTTCAACCTTGACGAGTACGCGTTCTCCGCGCTCCGGGCCGGCGCCAGCGGCTTCCTGCTCAAGGACGTTCCCCCGGCCGACCTGCTGACCGGCATCCGCGCGGTGGCGGCCGGCGAGGCGATGATCTCGCCAAGCGTCACCCGCCGCCTGATCGACGCGTTCGCCGCCCACCTGCCCGACCACGGCGCCGCGCGCGCCGCCGCCCCGGACGACCGGCTGGCCCGGCTCACCGACCGGGAACGCGAGGTGCTGATCGAGATCGCCCGCGGCGGCTCCAACGCGGAGATCGCCGCGAACTTCAACGTCTCCGAGGCAACTGTCAAGACGCACGTCGGCCGCATCCTGACCAAACTCGGCCTGCGCGACCGGGTGCAGGTGGTCATCTACGCCTACGAGACCGGCCTGGTCCACCCGGCCCCGGAATAACTGACGGAGGTGCCCGGTGGGCACAACCCCTGGGGCGTGTTCACGGATCCCGCCGGCCTGCGGCGAGATCCGTGCACGCGTCTAGAGCTCGAGCGGCACCTGCGCCTTGATCGGGATCGTCGGCTTCTTGGAGCCGCCTGCCGGTTCGATCGTCAACGCCAGCATGTCCGTGTCCCGCACCGACGAGATCAGCTGCGCACCAGTGGTCACCCCGGCCGGCATGACCCCCGCCGACACCGGCGTGGTGCCGTTGACCAACCAGAGTTGGTACGTCTTCCCCGCTCCCGGCGGGGCCCCTTCCGCCATCAGCACGACGCCTGCGTCCCGCGACCGCGACACGACGACAGTGACGTGCCCGCCACCTGCCACGTCCGCGGTCCGCATCAGCGCGTCCGGCGCGGTAAGCACCGCCTGGATGCGGGCGTCCTCCGCCCTGGCCGCCTCCAGCTCCGCCCTGGCCGCCTCCGCGACGACCTGCTGGTCCCGCAGCCGGTCGTCCTGGTAGGCGAAGACCGCCGCCCCGGTTCCTGCCGCAAGCGCCACGGCCGCGGCCGCCGCGAGCAACCGCCGGCCCCAGACCGGCCGACGCCGTTCCACTGGCGCGTGCCGCGGCATCACCTGCCGGGTGACCGCGATCCGGGTCAGCACGTCGTGGCGCAGGCGCGGCGGCGGGACCGACCAGGTGGCGTCCGCCAGCCGGGCCGTGGTCTCGCGGAACTCGTCCACCTCCGCCGAGCAGGCCTTGCAGGTGCCGAGGTGACGCTCGAACGCGGCGCGTTCTATGTCGTCCACCGCGTCCAGCACGTATGCGCCCACCAGCGCATGAATGTCAATTGTCATCGCGCCACCTCCACACCGAGGCAGTCGCGCAGCCGGATGAGGCCGTCGCGCATGCGGCTCTTGATTGTGGGCAGTCCGGCGTCGAGCAACCGGGCCACCTCCGGATAACTGTGCCCGCCGTAGTACGCGAGCGTGACCGCCTCACGTTGCAGATCGGTGAGCGTGTCCAGGCAGCGGCGGACCTGCTGCTGCTCCAGGCGGGTGGTGACCTCTTCGACCACCTCGTCGTAGGGGACTTCGGCCTCGGCGGCGGCGACCCGGCGTACCCGGTCGGTGCCGGCCTGCTCCGAGCGGACCCGGTCGACCGCGCGGCGGTGCGCGATCGTGAAGACCCAGGCGGTGGCGGAGCCGCGGGCCGGATCGAACCGCCCGGCCGTGCGCCACACCTCCACTAGCGCTTCCTGCGCGACCTCCTCGGCCTGTGCGGGGTCGCGGAGAACCCGCCGGATCAGCCCGTAGACGCGCGGCGACACCAGCTCGTAGAGCTTGGCGAACGCGGTCTCGTCGCCACGCGCGACCGCCCGCAGCAGCCGATCCGGTTCTGCCTGGCCGGCCGCGTGCTGCGGTGTCGGCGGCACCGCGGAGAGATGGTCCTTCATACCGTTCAGCCTGCCCTGCCTGCGCCCCTGATCACAGTAGGGAGTTCGGTGCGGCGTGCCGCGCGGATGGGTGGGAGGCTGTCCGGCATGAAGATCGGTGCGGTGCTCTTCGACATGGACGGGACGCTCGTCGACTCGCACGGGGCGATCATCCGCAGCTGGACCCGGATCAGCGAGGAGTACGGCCTCCCGCTCGACGACATCCTGGCCGTGCACGCGGGCCGCCCCGCGTGGAGCACGCTGGAGTCGGTGGCGCCGTGGCTCGGCGCGGAGAAGATCGCGCGGGCCGGCGCGCGGCAGCTGGAGTGGGAATACGACGATCTCGAGGACGTGGTCGCGATCGACGGCGCGCTGGAGCTGATCGAGGGCGTCACCGCGCGGAACCTTCCCTGGGCCGTCGTGACAAGCGCGGACGAGCGTCTGGCCCGGGCCCGGCTGGGCGCGGCCGGCATCGAACCGCCGCTGCTGATCTCCACGGACGACATCACGAATCCGAAGCCGGACCCGGAGGGCTATCTGCTTGCGGCGGAGCGGCTCGGCGTACCCCCGGCGGATTGTCTGGTTGTCGAGGACGCACCCGCGGGAGTGGCGGCCGGGCGGGCGGCGGGCATGCGAGTAGTCGGCGTGGCGGGAATCACCGGCGATTCAACCGTGACAAATCTGGTCGAAATCCTCGCACTTCTCTCCTGACGAGCCCGGATTCACTCCGACTGGTTTGTATTCGCAACGTTACCCGGCTGGACGGGGAGCATAGTGCTCCAGGAAACTGTGCCCGTACTTCCGTGGTGCTGACATTCCTCGGTGCTGTGGCTCGGGAGCGCTGTGGCTCGGGAGCGCTGTGGCAAGGACGTAGGGGTGGGAATGACCGAACCGATCCTGGCGGTCGATGTCGGCACGTCCGGCACATCGGCGGCGCTGATTGTCGGTGACCAGACGACATTGCTGAAAGAGCCCCTGACCGGCGGACTCGTCTGGCCGTCCGCCGTCTGCGTGGACGACAACGGCTTCGTCGTCGGCACCGCCGCCGAGCGCCGCAAACGATCAGTGCCCCGCCGCTACATCGACGGGCCGCGCCGCGCGGTCGACGCACAGGCCGCGATGCGCCTGGAGGACCGCGAGGTCACCGGCAACGAGGCGGTCGCGTCCTACCTGATCGAGCTCGGCCGGGAGGCGCAGCGCGTCTACGGCGGGCAGGTCTGGCGGCTCACGCTCGCGATCCCGGCGAGCTACCTGCCGGGCGACCCGCGCCGCGACGTGATGGTCGGCATCGGCGAGGCCGCGGGCTTCGTCGACGTCGAGCTGATACCCGACGCGGTCGCCGCCGCTCTCGACCCGCACACGAGCGCCGACCTCCGCCACGGGTCGCTGGTCCTGGTGTGCGACCTCGGCGCCAACTGGACCGCGTCGCTGGTCCGGGTCGCCGGCAACGACTCGATGCTGCTTGCCACCGAGAGCTCCACCGCCGGGCACGACCTGGAGGCGCTGCTCATCAAGGATCTGCGCACCGAGGGCCGCACCTGGCTGGAGCCGCTGCTCGCCGCGCCCGGCGATGGTGGACTCCGGGCCTACTACGAGGCGATCGACTTCATCCGGCGCCTCAAGCACCAGCTCGGCGACTCGCTCGAGGTGGAGGACCACCTCACGCCGCTGACGCCGCCGTACAAGTTGAGTCGTCGCTGGCTTGAGGCGTTCGCCGAGCCCGCCGTGCAAGCGCTCGTCAACAGCGCGCACTCGATCGTCAGCTCGGTCGGCGCCACCCTCGCGGACATCTCCACAGTGGTCCTGACCGGCGGCGCGTCCCGGCTCCCGATGGTCGAGCCGGCCCTGACCCAGAGCCTCGGCCACATGCTGCGCCACGCGCCCGAGCCGGAGCTGGCAGTCGTCCGCGGCGCCGCCCAGTGGTCGGCGAACGCGGACAGCCGCACCGTCGCCGCGGACGCGCCGAGCTGGCGCATCGAGCCGATCTCCTGGGACATCCCGGGCGGCGACGCGAAGCTCCTCCGCTGGAACGTCAACGAGGGCCAGACCTTCCACGAGGGTACGGTCGTCGCGGAGGTGCGCACCGGCGACGAGCGCGTCTACCAGCTCACCGCCACGCACGCGGGCGCGCTGCTCAGCCACACCGTCCCGGCCGGCGGCCAGGTCGGCACCACGCTCGTCACGGCCGCCACCCGGGACGCGGCAGCGCTCTCGGCCGACCCGCCGACCCAGAAGCTCCAGCTGCGGACCAGCGGCTCCTGGCTGCTCACCCCGGACCGCCAGGTGCTTGTCGAGTGCGACACCACAGGCCGGCACGTGCGCTCGTTCGTGATCTCCACCGGCGAGCTGATCGGCGAGTTCCGTCCCGACTTCGGCGCCGGCACCGCGCAGGGCGCCAGGATCTTCTTCGACCCCGAGGGCCGGCTCAGCCTGATCGCCTGGGACACCGAGGGCACGTTCTCCGTCTGGGACGTGGAGACCGGCAAGCTCTCCACCCGCTTCCGTGACTCGGTCGGCCCGGTCCGCGTGCTCGTCGACGAGCCCAGCTGGCGGCTCGCCGCCGAGGCCGACGGCAAGGTCCAGGTCGGGCGGTACCGGCGCGGCGTCACCACGCTCTGGGACCTGCGCACCGGCGAGCGCCTGGAGCGCACCGGCGACGAGACCTGGGAGCAGCGCAACCCCGGCTTTCGGATGCGCAGCCCCACCGACTCGTTCAGCACCGACAGCACCAGCCCGGACGGGCGGTTGCGCGCCACCGCGACGTCCGACCTGGACGGGTCCGGCGTGCTCAGCCTGCAGGACATCGAGAGCGGCCTGGAGGTGTTCCGCGTGCACGCCCCGGCCGCGCCGGAGGCCGAGGGTTTCGTGCCCCGGCTGTTGACGTCGTTCACCGCTGACGGAAAGCTGCTGCTGGCGAACTGGGACTACGCCGACCGCAGTCTGGTCGACGCATGGGAGATGTGAACAGGTGAACCCGAACCTGGGCCCGGTGCTGGCCATCGACTTCGGCACCACCACCTCCTCGGCCGCGCTTGTCGACGGCGAGCAGATCCGTCTGCTCCCGGAGCCGGTCAGCGGCGGCTACGCGTGGCCGTCCGCCGTCTACTGGGACGGCGAGCGCATGCTTGTCGGCACGCTCGCCGAGCGCCGCAAACGCGCCGATCCGAACTCGTACGCGGTCGAGTTCAAGCGCGGCCTCAAGGGCGACCGCCCGATGCCGCAGGGCGACCGCAGCTTCCGGCCGATCGAGCAGGCCGCATCAGTGCTTACCGCGCTGCGCATGGAGGCCGAGCGCATGCACGGCGGCCAGATCGCGCGCGCGCTCGTGACGGTCCCGGCCAGCTACGGGCCGGACGACATCCGGCGGCTGCAGATGATCGCGGCGGCCGAGGCGGCCGGATTCTCCACTGTCGAGCTGCTGCCGGAGCCGGTGGCGGCCGCCTACGCGCCGATTCCCGGGCCGACGTTCCTGCCTGGTGAACTCATCCTGATCTACGACCTCGGCGGGGGTACGTTCGACACCGCGCTGATGCGGGTCGGCGCGGAAGGGCCTGAGGTTCTCGGCCACGACGCCATCGACGACTGCGGCGGCCGCAACATCGACGCGCTGCTGGCCCACCGCATCCAGAACGACGGCGAGGAGTGGCTGGCACCGCTCATCGCCTCGGTGGTCACCGCGCCGGGAACACCCGCGGCGCTGCGTCTCAGCATGGCCCTCGCGGACTTCGCACAGCGGATCAAGCACCAGCTCAGCGACGTCGAGAGCGTCGAGGACTACCTGATGCCGACCACGCCTGCCTACGAGCTCGACAGGTCGCAGTTGGCGCTCCTCGCGGAGGCGGTGCTGGAACGGACCGTCAAGTGCAGCGCCGACCTGATGGCCCGGCTGAAGGTCCATCCGGACAATGTGAGCGCGATCCTGCTTGTCGGCGGCGGTTCCCGGATGCCGGCGGCCGCCGAGGCGCTGAACCGGGCCTTCAACCGGCCCCTGCGGCGGGTCGACGAGCCCGAGCTGGCGACGGTGCAGGGGGCGGCGCGATGGCTGACCCGCAGTGGGCCGCGGATCATCACGTCGACCACGGAGTCGTCGCGGACGATGCCGCTGTCGTTCACGCTGCCGGGCGGCGGCGCGCAGTTGCTGCGGTGGTTCGTCGCGCCGGGGGATGCGTACCCGGTGGGCTGGCCGCTGGCACGTGTTCGGCTGCAGTCGGGGGCGTTGTGGGATCTCACCTCGTCCGTTCCCGGGACTGTGGAGCGGCTGCTCGTGCCGGCGGGAAACGCGGTGGCCAGCCAGCAGTGGCTGGCGCTCTCCCGGCCGTGAGTCGCCGACGGTCCCGCGTTCCCGGCCTCTACTCGCGGCTGTGAGCCTCGGCCGTTCACGGGCCTCTGACTGGTTCCACACTCACGACCGTGAGCCTCCGGCCGGTTCCGCGTTCTCCGGCCGGAGGTCTTGACCGGTTCTGCTCTCGCGGTTCGTGGGGCTCGCGTGGGTCGCCAGGTCAGGAGCTCGCGTGGGTCGCCAGGTCAGAAGCGGGCCGGGGACTCACCGGGCGGGCATCATCTCCCGGACCGACTTCGCGATCTCCACCGCCGCCGTGTGCGCCGCGCCGCTCACGCCGGCCAGATTCATGAACGCGTGCACCATCCCCGCCACCCGCCAGGCCCGCACCGGGACTCCGGCCGCCCGCAGCCTCTCCGCATATGCCTCTCCCTCGTCGCGAAGCGGATCGAGCCCGGCCGTCACCACTACGGCGGGCGGCAGGCCACGCAGATCGGGCGCCCGAAGCGGCGAATGCCGAAAATCAGCCTCGGAACCGGTAAAGCCGGCCAGGTAATTCGCTCGAAAGAAGGCGAGATCCCTCGCGGTCAGCACCGGCCCGTCCGCGAACAGCGAGCGCGACGGCCACGGCCCGAAATGATCCAGGAGTGGATAGACGAGAAGCTGCAATACCGGGGCGCCGGATCCGCGTAGCAATTGACACACCACGGCGGCCAGATTCGCCCCGGCGCTGTCGCCACCGACAGCTATCCGGGCCGGGTCCGCACCGAGCGACGCCGCGTGCGAGAAAGCCCACACCACCGCAGACCTCGCGTCCTGTACGGCGGCGGGAAACGGATTCTCCGGGGCAAGCGCATAGTCGGCCGCAAGCACGTGCACGCCCGCATGCGCGCACAGCAGACGGCAGATCTCATCGTGCGTGTCGAGGTCACCGGCGACGAACCCGCCACCGTGGAAGAAGACGAGCATCGGGGCCGACGCGGCGGCCGGCACGTAATGACGGCCGGGGAGGCGGCCCGCGATCCTGACCGGCCGCACGTCGAAGACCTGTGTGGGGGCGCCCGCGGTAAGTGCGACGGAGTCCCGGGTACGGCGCCGGGTGCGGTCCGGCGTGCCGGCGGTGAGGCCGTGGAGACCGCGCCAGCGCTGCACGCGCAGCAGCATCGCCACGGTCGGGTCGAGGGCCGGGTAACGGCCGATGAGGCGCTGCACAGGCGGCGGAAGCGCGAGCAACCGGCGCAGTGCAAGCGCCTCCAGTGGGTGCACCACGCGGTGACCCCTCTCGATGCAGGTCGGACGCTTGAACGGCGCGCACAGCGTCCACATAGGATGGCCGTAACGGGGGCGCGTGGCAGGACCGGACAACCCGGCCGATCGCGTTGCGATACATGGGATTCCCGCCGTTCCAAAGTGAATGGCTTCCCGAATCGACGACCCCCATCCGGCACCCCACGGCACCCGGATCCATCGACGGTAGCTTCGGGCACCGGAGGAAGGAAGAGCATGACGACGGCGGCCGACGACGCCCGCATCCGGGTTATGCAGGGCTTCACGACGGCGGTCGCGGAGCGCGGCTACGCGGCCACCACGATCGCGGACATAGTGGCCGCGGCGCGCGTGTCCAAGCGAACGTTCTACGAGCACTTCCCGGACAAGGAGGCGTGCCTGCTGGCGACGTACCAGGCCAGCGGCGACCGGCTGGAACATGTGCTGCGCGAGGCGGCCCGCGAACCCGGCGACGGGTGGCGGGAGCGGATGTACGCGCTCGTCACCGCCTACCTGTCGGCGCTTGACGCGGCGGGGCCGGCCAGCCGGACCGTGCTGGTCGAGGTGCAGGCGGCGGGGCCGCGCGCGTTCCGGATGCGGGGCGAGATCCAGCAGCGGTTCGCGACGCTCTTCTCCGAACTCGTCGCGTCCGAGCCTGAGCTGCCGCCGCTGCCGCCACGACTGGCGATCGCGCTTGTGGGCGGCATCAACGAGCTGCTGCTGCACACGGCGGACCCGTACACCCGTGATGGTGAGCCGTTCCGGTCGCTCACGGACACGGTGATGGAGTTCGCGGCCGCGATAATCAGCCGTGCAACTCCCACCTCGGGCGCCCGGTAAACCGTACCGGCAAAAGATCTTGATCTTTGGTTGGAGCTGATCAATCGGTTCGGGAAATAATGCCGGTATGGACCGACCGGAATGGGCCCCGCCGGGCATCGACGTCGAGCGACCGAGCGCCGCGCGGCTGTATGACTACTTTCTGGGCGGTTCGCACAACTTTGCAGCCGACCGTGCGGTGGCTCAGCAGTTGCTCGCGACCGCGCCGGACATCCCGTTGATCGCCCAGGCGAACCGCGCCTGGCTCCGCCGGGCCGTCAGCATGTTGGCCCGGTCGGGGATCAGACAGTTCCTTGACATCGGCTCGGGCATTCCGACGCTCGGCAACGTGCACGAGGTGGCGCGCGAGATCATCCCGGACGCGCGGGTGGTCTACGTGGACATCGACCCGGTCGCGGTCGCGCACAGCTCCGTGCTGATCCGCGGTCAGGAGGGCGTGGTCGCGATCCAGGGTGACGTGCGCAAGCCGGCCGACATCCTGCACGACCCGGTGGTCCGCGAGCTGATCGACTTCAACCAGCCGGTGGCGTTGCTCGTCGTCGCGCTGCTCCAGTTCGTCCGGGACGAGGACGACCCGGCCGGCGTCATGCGGCAGTTGCGGGACGCGTTGCCGACCGGCAGCTACCTGGCCCTCTCACACGGCGTGGTCGACGGCTGGCGGCACGACCGCGAAGCGGTGAAGAACCTGTACAACCGCACCACCACGCCCGCGGCCAGCCGTACCCGCGCCGAGGTCGCCCCGTTCTTCGGCGACTTCGAGCTGGTCGACCCGGGCCTCGTCTGGGTCACCCAGTGGCGTCCGGACCAGCCGAGCAACATCGACGGCGTCAAGGCGGCGAAATCAGCTGTGGTCGCGGGAGTGGGGCGTAAGCCGTGATCGTCGAGCCGGCGCCGAGGGGCCTGATCGACGGCCAGCACATCACCCGCGTCGCGCGGGCCTGGGCGCGGGCCATCGCCGGCGCCAGCTACGTGCCGATGGCGCATGTGGACATCGAGCTGCGCCTGGCCGGCTTCACCACCCGGCTGCTGCGCGTGCTCACCAGCCAGCCGTTCGATCCGAGCCCGGCCACCCAGGTCGGCGTCGAGCTGGTCGAGGCGCACTTCGCGTCGCCGGAAACGCTCGGCCACACCATCGGCGTGCTCGCCGACCGGCTGCCGCCACTGGCCGGCACATCGCTCGACTCGTCCGGCCGGCGGGTGATGCGGCTGCTCAGCGCGCTCTCCGTCGGATATTCGCGCGGTCTGCGCGAGCGCACGCTCGACGAGCAGGAGAGCATCCGCCTGGCGACAGTGCTGGCCCAGCGCCAGACCGAGAGCGCGTTGCGGGAAAGCCAGGAGGCGTTCCGGCACGCAGCCGTGCACGACCAGCTCACCGGCCTGCCCAACCGGATCTTCTTCGAGAAGCAGCTCGCCGACCTGATCACCGACGGCAGCCGGGAGCGGATCGCGATCTGCTTCATCGGCATCACCAGCCTGCAGGCGATCACCGACCGGTTCGGGCACATCCTCGGCGACCGCGCGCTCGCCGTCACGGCCGACCGGCTCCGCACGCTGGCCCGGTCGCTCGGCCACCCGCTGGCCCGGTTCGCCGGCGACCAGTTCGTCATGCTGATCGAGGACCCGGCCGACACGTCGTACCTGGCCGGAATCGCCGAGCAGATCATCGCCACGCTCGCCACGCCCGTGCACACCGACCGTCACCTGCTGCCGATGTCCGCAAGCGTCGGCGTAGTCGAGCGCCAGGTCGCCGGCATGGACGCCAACGATCTGCTCCGCGCCGCCGCAATGACGTTGCAGTGGGCCAAGGCGGACGGCAGCGACCGCTGGCGGCTCTTCGACGAGGCGCGCAGCGACCGCGAGATAGCCCGGCACGCGCTCGCCGCGGACCTCGCGCTCGGCATCGACCGCGACGAGTTCTTCCTCGAATACCAGCCGCTGGTACGGCTTGAGGACCGCGCGGTGATCGGGGTGGAGGCGCTGGTCCGCTGGCAGCACCCGCGCCACGGCCGGCTCTCGCCCGGCCGCTTCATCGACCTGGCGGAGGAGAGCGGGCAGATCGTCAGGCTCGGCCGCCGCATGCTCGACAAGGCCTGCCGTCAGGCCCGCGAGTGGTCGCGGCTGACCGACAGCCCGCCCTACGTCAGCGTCAACGTCGCGGTCCAGCAACTCCGGGACGGCGACAGCCTGCTTCGTACCGTGGAGAACCTGCTCCAGGAGATCGGGCTCGCCTCCGAGCTGCTCCAGCTGGAGATCACCGAGAGCGCGTCAATCCCGGACGACCCGCAGATCCGCCGCACGCTCGACGACATCGCCGGGCTCGGCGTCCGGCTCGCGCTTGACGACTTCGGCTCCGGCTACTCCAACCTCGGCTACCTGCAGAACCTCCCGGTCAACCAGCTGAAGATCGACATGCAGTTCGTCCGGGACTGGAAGCCGTCCTCCACCAAGTCGCTGCTGCCGTCGCTTGTCGAGCTCGCCCACAACCTGCGACTCTCCGCGCTCGCCGAGGGCGTCGAGACGCTCGAACAGGCCGATTACCTGGAGTCCATCGGCTGCGACCACGTCCAGGGCTACTACTTCGGCCGGCCGCAGGCGCCCTCGGAGATCACCTCGCTGCTCCTGGAGTGGAGCAGCGAGGAGGAGGATTCCTAGAGCGTGACCGTGCGGCCCTCCTTGATGGACGTCTCGGCCGCCTCGAGCACCGCGACGATCAGCCGGCCGAAGTGCACGCCGCACGGGTGCGGGGCACGATGCCGCGCCGCCTGGACCAGCTGGCTGATCGCGGAGCCGAACGCCTCCACCGACGTGGTCTCGTGCTCCGGCACCAGCACCGCGCCCTCGGTGCCGTGGAAGACCGTCGACGTGCCGGTCAGCGCGGGCGGCGCCTCAAGCGTGAGCGTCAGCGAGCTGACCGCGCCAAGCATGTGCTTGACAAGCACGTGCGTCGTCCCGTTCGGCCCGGACAGCGCGGTCACCGAGATCGGCATGCCGAGCACCCCGAGCAGCACGGCGAGCGCGTGCGGGCCGACGTCCCAGAGACCGCCAGCCTCCTTGCGCCAGGCCGAGTCCGCGTACGGCCCGTTGTCGCCGTAGATCGAGGCGAACCGCTCGGCCCGCGCGCCCTGCCACCCCCCGGTGGTCACCGCCTCCCTGATGAACTCCTCCACCGGCTGCTGGAACCGGCTGGTGAAGAACACCACTGAGGCCACGTCGTTCTTCTCCACTGCGGCGACCACCTGGTCCGCGGCAGCGATTGTCAGCGACAGCGGCTTGTCAAGCAGCAGGTGCCGGCCCGCGGAGGCGGCTCGGGTGGCAAGCTCGGCCTGCACGTCCGGCGGCAGCGCGATCGAGACGGCGTCCACGTCGGCGATGAGCGCATCCGGGTCGTCGTAGGCCGTGATGCCGAACCGGTCAGCCACCGCCCTGGTCTTCTCCGGATCACGCCCCCAGACGCCGACCAGCTCGGCCTCCGGGTGGTCGGCCAGCGCCGTACCCTGCGTCTCCACGGCCCAGTAGCCCGTGCCGAGCAGTCCGAATCTCATCGTCGCTCCTCATCGCCGTGCCGGTGAACGACACCAACCCTAGGGGTATACGAATTCGTTACCCATCCGGGTTCACGGTGCGAAGTGGATCAGATGAATCAGTTTCCGACGCCGAGACTCGACATCATCGCCGCCGGGTATCGATCCCCGTGCGCCACACCCTTCGGGACCGCGGTCTCGATCGGCCGGGCCACACCCGCGCAGGTTTTTCCCGGCCACCCACGGGAGGGGAGCCCGCGGGAGCGTGCGGGTCGCCACCATCCGCAGAGCGGGAAGATGACCTGGCTCTTGATCTTGCGTTAGCGGCGGCGGCGTTTGCGGTCGGTGTGCTGGCGGGCCACGATCATTGCGTCGTGGGCCTCTGCCGCGGCCTCGGCCGCCTCCTCGGCGAGCGCGATGGCCGCGATCTCCGCGATCCGGGCTGCTTCGTCGGCGGCACGGGCGGTGGCGGCGGCGCGGTCGTGCAGACGGCGGGCCGCCCGCTGCTCGGTCTGGTAGCGGTAGGCGATGCGCTCGCGCTCGCTCTGTATCGGCGACTGGTCGGTGGTGGCGACGCGGAAGACGTCGCGCAGCTCCTCGACGGAGATCTCGCCGCGTTTGTAGGCGCCCAGCGCGGCTCGGGAGACGGTCCGGTCGCGCTCGTCGAGGTCCTCTTCGGACACGTCGGTCTCGGCGTTGTAGGCCTGGACGGCGGCGGCCGCGGCGATCTCGGCGGCCGCGTCCTCCACGTCCTTGCGGGCGGCGTCGTAGGCCGCGTCCGCCACCTCCTGTGCGCGCCACGCCTCGTCGCGGGTGACTTCGGCGTCGGTGGCGGCGATGCGGGCCTGCTCGGCTGCGGCGGCGGCGCGACCGGCCTTGGCGTAGGCGACTGCGGCCAGCTCGGCCAGCTCGTCGGCGGCGGCGTGCAGCAGCGCGGGGTCCGGGGCCTTGACCGTCTCACGTGTGGTCAGGCTGACGATGGCGAGGAATATCAGCGCCACGATCACCGAGCCTCCGGCGATCAGAAGGCCCCACATCGCCACCGACAAGTCGTAACCCAGCACGCCTCGACCCTCCCCGATCCCGGACGTCAACCACTCATCTTCCGGGTCTTGAATCACGTGCCGGTCACGGCCCGGCAAGCGCCCGGACAATGGCATGGAACAGGGCGTCCTTGCGGCGTTCGCGCTCGGGGAGCTGCTCGTACGGTACGAGGCAGGGGTGGGTCTTCGCGTCCGGGTCCTTGCGTTCGCCGTACCGCCAGCCGTCCTTGTATTTGAGGTCACACCAGCTCGTGTGCAGCTCTTCCGGGGTGGCGCCGGCCAGGACCCGGCGGACGCTGGCCTCGGTGGCCTCGCGCTCCCAGTCGTCCGGCCACTCGGGTGATGGGCGCGCATCGCCGACTGCCTGCTGGAACGCGCGGTTGGCGGCGTGACAGACCCAGCCGATCTGGTCGACCGCGGCCTGATCCGCTGGTCTCTCGAATGCGGTCATTCTGGTCCCTCCACCCTTGGCGGGCCCGCGCGTAGAGTGGCCCCGTGCACCATGGAGACGCCCGGTGAACGGAGCACTCGACCTCGCGATCATTATCGCCTCTCTCGCCGTGGCCGCCTGGGCCGGTTTCGCCGGTTTCCGCGACCGCGCGCCGGACCGGGTGCAGTTCATCGGCCTGATCGTGCTGCAGGTGGGCGTGCTGGCGATGGGCGTGGTGTCCGGTGTGGCGCTTCTTCAGGGCGCACGCCCGGCCGAGATCGAGACCTTCGCCGGGTACGTGGTGACCACTGTCTGCTGGCCCGCGGTGGCGTTCGTGCTCGGCCGGATGGAGCCGACCAAGTGGGGTTCGGTGACGATCGCGGTGGGCTGCCTGGTGATCCCGGTGCTTGTGCTCCGGCTGGAACAGATCTGGGGATAGACGGCGACATGACGACCGAGCTGAACGGGATGCGCCCGACCGGGCGTGGGCCCGGCCGGGTGATCCTGGTGATCTACTGCATCTTCGCGCTTGCGGCGGGTGCGCGGGCGGCACTGCAGATCGCCACGAAGTTCGACGAGGCGCCGCTGGCGTATGCGTTGTCCGCCGTCGCTGCCCTGGTCTACCTGGTCGCGGCGATCGCGCTGTCCCGCAACTCGCGCACCGGGCGCCGGGTGGCGCTGGTGTCGATCATCGTCGAGCTGATCGGCGTGATCGTGGTCGGGCTGCTCAGCGTGTTCGACGCGCGGGCGTTCCCGGACGCGACGGTCTGGTCGAACTTCGGCCAGGGCTACGGTTACGTCCCGCTGGTGTTGCCGATGGTCGGCCTGTTCTGGCTGCACCGCACCACGAAGCCGGTCACGGCTCCCGCCGGAGCCTGATCCACCGGAAGCCGTAGCCGTTCAGCGCGAGCTTCGCCAGGTCCTCGGTGATCGGGTCGTAACCCTCGTCGGACAGCACCTCGACCGGGTGGTCCGCGTCCGCGGCAAGCGACGACATGTCGACCTCGCAGGCGGTGTCGGTCAGGTTGTGCAGGAACAGCACGCTTCCGGTCCGGTCGATCGCGCGGTGGGCGAGCACGCCGCGCGGGACCTGTACGTCCACGTGCTGGCAGGAGCCGGCGCCGACCTCGGGCGCCTCCCGCAGCGTGTGGATCATCCGCTCGAACCAGGACAGCAGCGACTGCCGGTCGTTGCGTTGCACAGTGGCGTTGAGCGTCTCCCAGCCCTCGACGAGCGGGCGCACAAGCGAGTCGCCGTCGGAGAAGCCCGCGTTCTTGGCCTGGGACCACTGCATGGGGGTACGGATCGCCATCCGCCCGTCCAGGCTGAGGTCCTCGCCCATGCCGAGTTCCTCGCCGTAGCGCAGCACCGGCGTGCCGCGCAGGCTGAACTGCAGCGAGTAGGCGAGCTGGATCCGGCGCATGTCGTTGCCGAGCATCGGCGCGAGCCGCCGCCGGATGCCTCGGTCGTAGAGCCGCATGTTCTCGTCCGGGCCGAACGCCTCGAACACGTCCGCGCGCTGGTCGGCGGTGAGGCGGGACAGGTCCACCTCGTCGTGGTTGCGCAGGAACGTGGCCCACTGCGCGCCGTCCGGAAGCGCGGGCGTGTCCCGAAGCGCGTCGATGACCGGCTCCGGGTCCTGCCGGGCGAGCGCAAGCATAAGCCGCGCGTTGAGCATGAAGTCGAAGAGCATGTGCAGCCGGCCGCCGAAGTAGTCGGTGAGTTCGGCGGGCTCCACGTTCGCCTCGGCGAGCAGCAGTGCGTCACCCTGCCGCCACTGGACGTGCTGGCGCAGCTCGCTGAGGAACTCGAAGTCCTTCTCCGGGTTCGGGTTGCCGGGCTCGGTGCGCTCGATGATGAACGGCACCGCGTCCATCCGGAAGCCGGAGACGCCGAGCTGCAGCCAGAACGAGCAGATCTTCTTGATCTCCTCGCGGACCTGCGGGTTGGTGATGTTCAGGTCCGGCTGGAAGTCGTAGAACCGGTGGTAGAACCAGGCCTTCGCGGTCCGGTCGTAGGTCCAGGTCTCGTCCTGCTCGCCGGGGAACACCATCCCCTGCCTGCGGTCGGACGGCGCCTCGTCGGACCAGACGAACCAGTCACGGTACGGCGAGTCCGGCGACGACCGGGCCGACTGGAACCACGGGTGCTCGTTCGACACGTGGTTGACCACCAGGTCGATGATCACGCGGATGCCGAGGTTGCGGGCCTCGTGCACCAGCTCCGTGAAGTCGCCGAGCGTGCCGAAGCGCGGGTCGACGTTGTAGAAGTCGGTGGCGTCGTAGCCGTCGTCGCGGTTCGGCGAGGGGTGGATCGGGTGCAGCCACAGGCAGGTGATGCCCAGGCGCGCCAGGTAGTCCAGCCGGCCGATCAGTCCCCGGATGTCACCGACACCGTCGCCGTCCGAGTCCTGGAACGTGTCGATGTCGAGGCAGTAGACGACCGCCTTGGAGTACCACCGCTCATTCATGACCCCGGGTTTTTCCAGCCTGGCCCGACACCAAACCGACACGGATAGATGAGATCATGGGCGCGGGGACCGGCGCGGCGCAGGGAGAACGAGAACGAACGAGGAGCGATGGCGACCATCTACGACGTCGCACGGCGCGCGGAAGTCTCCCCGGCAACCGTTTCCCGCGTGGTCAACGGCCACGCCAATGTAGACCCCGTCCTGGTGGGACGGGTCCGGCGTGCCATGCAGGAGCTCGGCTACCGGCCGAACGCTGTCGCCCGGAACCTGCGGCGGAGCCGTACGACGCTCTGGGCTGTGATCATCCCGGACATCGGCGACCCCTTCTACACCTCGGTGGTGCGTGGCGTGGAGGACGCGGCCCGGCTCGCCGGATTCTCGCTCGTGCTCTGCAACACGGACGACGACGAGGACAAGGAGGGCGGGTACGTCGACGCCGCGCTGGCCGAGCAGATGGCCGGCGTGATCGTGGCCCCGGCCGGCCCCCGCGCACCGCACGTGCGCCGCCTGCTCGACTCCCGGGTGCCCGTGGTCGTCGTCGACCGCCAGCCGCCGGACCTGCGGGTGGACACCGTGCTCGTCGACAACGAGCTGGGTGCGCAGGTCGCCACCGCGCACCTGATCGAGGCCGGCTACCAGCGCATCGCCTGCATCACCGGCCCGCCCACGGTCTCCACGGCGAGCCGGCGTGCGGACGGCTACCGGGCAGCGCTGCACGAGCACGGCCGCCCGGTGGACGACGCGCTGATCCGGCACACCGGGTTCCAGGAGCAGGCCGGGCACGACGCGATGCGGGACCTGCTGGCGCTGGGCGAGCGGCCGGACGCGGTCTTCGCGGCCGGCAACCGGCTGGCCCTCGGCGCGCTCCGCTGCCTGCAGGATCGCGCGGTGGCCGTACCCGAGGAGATCGGCCTTGTGGGTTTCGACGACCTGCCGTGGGCCGCGCTGATCCGGCCCGCGCTGACCACCGTGGCGCAGCCCACCTACGAGCTGGGCCGGTCCGCCGCGCGCCTGCTTGCCGAGCGGATCGCGGAGCCGTCCCGGCCGCCGTCGACAGTCACGCTCGCCACGCACCTGGAGGCGCGGGCCAGCTCGGCTCGTTTCGGGAGGGTGAACGGCGGGTAGCTGGGCGGGGTGATAACCGCCGACGCGCCCTCGCAGAACCTGACCGGCCTCAGCGGATGGGTCGCCGGCGTCATCGAGTCGCTCGGCGAGCTCGGCGTCGGCCTGCTCGTCGCGCTCGAGAACCTGATCCCGCCGATCCCAAGCGAGGTGGTGCTGGCCCTGGCCGGCTACCTGGCCAACCAGGGCAGCGTCAATCTGGTGCTGGTCTGGATCGCGGCCACGCTCGGCTCGCTTGTCGGCGCGATCGCGCTCTACTGGGTCGGCCGCGGGCTCGGCGAGGACCGCATCAAGCGCTGGCTGGACAAGGTGCCGCTTGTCGAGCGGGAGGACCTGGAGAAGGCGGACCGCTGGTTCGAGCGGCGCGGCCGATGGGCCGTGCTGTTCGGCCGCTGCATCCCTGTGGTGCGCAGCCTGGTGTCCGTGCCGGCGGGAGCCGACCACATGCCGATGCCGCTGTTCCTCGCGTTCACCGCGCTCGGCAGCGGGGTGTGGAACGCGATCTTCATCGGCGCGGGCTATGCGCTCGGCTCCCGCTGGCAGGACGTGGAGCGTTACAACACCTGGTTCGATTACGCGATCTGGGCGGTCTTCGCCTGGATCGTCGGTCAGTTCATCGTCAGCCGCGTCCGGGCTCGGCGGCGGAAGAAGGCGCCGCAGTCGGCGTGAGCAGGTGCCGGTCCGCCCCGAGCACCAGCCGTTCCACAGCGGTCCAGGTCGTGGTGGTGACCAGGTAGAGCACTGCCGCGAGCGGCACGATCGCGGCGAAGAGCACGGTGCCGTACGGCAGGAACCGCATGAACCGCATGATCTGCGCCTGACCGGGCGGGGCGTCCGGCGAGACGGGCGTCGCGGCCTGCACAAGCGCCATCCGCCGGGACGACCACCAGGCCAGCACGGTGAGCATCACCAGCAGCACCACGAACAGCACCAGGCCGCCCTCGTTGGCGTGCGCGCCAAGCGGCGTGCCGAAGAACCGCTCGTCAAGCAGCGCGTTGTGCTCGCCGGCCAGCTGCGGCGTGGTGAAGAGCCGGTACATGACAGTGAAGAACGGGATCTGCAGCAGCGCGGGAAGGCAGCCGCCGAGCGGGCTCGCGCCCTCTTCCCGGTAAAGCTTCATCATCTCGGTCTGCAGCGCAGCCGGATCGCTCTTGTGCTTCGTCTGCAGTTCCCGCAGGCGGGGAGCGAGCGCGGCGGTACGCCGTTGCCCGCGGATCTGCGCCCAGGTCAGCGGCGAGATCAGCAGTCGGACGCCCATGGTGAACAGGATGATGGCGATCGCGGTCGCGGCCGTGCCGGCAAGCGGCGCGGCGACCGAGGCGATGGAGGACACGACGGTGCCGGCGATGCCGGCGGCCCCGTCGATCGGGCCGAACGCGAGCATGGGGAACCCCTCAAAGGACTTTCCGGACGAAAAGGACTAGGCGACCGAGGGGAAGGTCGCCGGGGCCCGGGGCCGAGAACGGCCGGCCGCGTCCGGATCACGTAAACGAGGGGTGCGCGTATTGAGGGCCCGCACCCGCATCGCGGCGCCACGATGAAGCGCGGGACGGCCGGGCCCGGCCAGCCGCCCGGTGGCGAGGTGCACCGCGAGCACCACTGCGACCAGACCGGCTGCCGCAACCGCAGCGGAGGCGAGCAACTCGGCCGGGCTGGCGCCGGGCGCGGTCAGCTGCGCGGCGGCCCACGCCCACAGCGACCACACGAACCCGGACAGCAGCATCAGCCCACCTTACCTACCCGCGTCGAGCGCTGTTCTTCTTGATCACGTACTCGACCAGCTCGATCAGGAGCTCCTTGCCGGACGCGCGGTCCCGGGCGTCGCAGAGCACGACCGGCACGTCGTCATCCAGGTCCAGCGCGACCCGGACAGCCGCGGGGCTGAACTTCTGCTCGCTGTCGAAACAGTTCACCCCGACCAGGAACGGCAGGCCGCGGGTCTCGAAGTAGTCGATCGACGGGAAGCAGTCCGCAAGCCGCCGGGTGTCCGCGAGCACGACCGCGCCGAGCGCGCCCTGGGCCAGCTCGTCCCAGAGGAACCAGAACCGGTCCTGCCCGGGCGTGCCGAACAGGTAGAGCACCAGGTCCCGGTCGATGGTGATCCGGCCGAAGTCCATCGCGACAGTTGTGGACGTCTTGGCCTCGACGCCGGACAGGTCGTCCGTGCCGACGCTGGCGTCGGTGAGCATCTCCTCGGTCTGCAGCACGCGGATCTCGCTCACCGCGCCGACCATCGTCGTCTTGCCCGCGCCGAAACCGCCGGCGACAAGCACCTTGAGCGCGACCGGGGCGCGCCGTTCCTCAGTGTCCATCGATGCCGCTCCGGTGTGTGACGGAGAAGTTGTCGCCGACGCGCGTGACCAGAAGTGTCATCTCATAGGAGATCAGGCCGATGTCCGCCTCGGACCCGGCCAGCACGGCGAGGCAGGAGCCCCGGCCGGCCGAGCTGATGAAGAGGAACGCGTCCTCCATCTCCAGCAGCGTCTGGCGTACCGCGCCGGCATCGAAGTGCCGGCTGGCACTTCGCGCCAGGCTTGCGAAACCGGAGGCCATGGCGGCCAGGTGCTCGCCGTCCTCCCGGGAGAGCCCTCGGGAGGCGCCGATCAACAATCCGTCCGCGGAGAGGAGCACCGCTTGCCGGGTGTGTGGCACCTTCTCGATGAGCTCGTCCAGGAGCCATCCCGGCTGGCTGAACAACGTCATGCCGCAGTCTCCCACAACGTTCCGTGACCGTCGTGCCGGTCGATGCCGTCTCCGCAGCCGACAGTGGTAACCGAGAGTGCGGCCATGCCAGCGCGGTGTGCGCATGGCGTGTTTTTCGACGAGAACATCCCGGCGGCCCTTCCCGATTCTCACGTGCGACCGGGACATCATCCCTCGTTGCACAACGGGAGATAGAGGGGGGAGGTGGTTTTCCATTGCGCGTGACGAGACCGACGCGCTCCGCATTTACTCCCTTGTGGAAGGTCTCTGGCTTGCGTCGGAATCCCGACACATCGATCGGTAGATTTGCGACTCTTCATGCATACAAGAAGGCGATCACTACTCTGAGTGATCGCCTTTACCTGCTCGTCGCGGGCCCGGCGGTGGGCGCCCCGGCCGGGGGACGCCCACCGGGCATCGGCATCAGACGTCGATCGCCTCTTCTATGCGCCGCAGCTGGTGGCGGGCCAGCGCCAGGTTCGCACGCGACTTGCTGAGCGCCAGGTAGAGGAACAGTCCCTTGCCCGAACGCGCCTTCAACGGGCGAATCAGGTGGTACTGCTCCCCAAGCGTGACCAGAATGTCCTCGATCTCGTCGCGCAGTTGCAGCATCTCCATCGCGCGAAGCTTCGCCCGGACCACATCCGTGTTCCCGGCCGCCGCGACAGTCAGATCGAAGTCCTTCGTGCCACCCGCGATCCCCAGCGCCATTCCGCTGGTGTAGTCGACGAGCGCCACCCCGATCGCCCCGTCGATCTGCATCGCGTCCTTCAGTGCGACATCCATGTCTGGCATTGCGTTGCCTCCGTGAGGGCTCCGTTGGGAAGAAGGCCGAAGAGTCCGGCAACCGCAGACGCACGTGAGCCGGGTACGGGTTACGACAATGCGCCGGAGCGACGCACACGAGTCGCACAGAATGTGCGACTGAGATTCCACGCACTGTCACAAGCTTCGGCTGTCAGAAGCCGCGAGTTGCACACTTCTGCAACTACGCAAACCCTCAAGCAGGCTCTCAAGCGAGGCGGGTACCCGCGTGTCGGTGCCGCTCTACCAGGCGAAGGCCGAGATGTTCCGGACCCTCGGCCACCCGGTCCGGATCCGTGTCCTGGAGCTCCTCCAGGACGGCCCCAAGCCCGTCCGCCACCTGCTTGCCGAAATCCACGTCGAGGCGTCAAGCCTTTCCCAGCAGCTCGCCGTCCTCCGCCGCGCCGGAATTGTCCTGACTTATCGTGATGGGCCGCTGGTCATGTACGCACTGAGCACCCCACACGTCGCGGACCTCCTGGCCGCCGGCCGCCACATCCTCCGCGCGGTCCTGGCCGACCGCGACGGCCTCCTGGTCGAACTCCGATCCGGCTCCTAGGCCCGGTTCTCACCACGCGGCGCCACCAAACCAAGATCGATCAAGGCGCTCTTCCCACTTACGCGGTGGTCCGGCCCGCACGCTCCCGCGGGCACCGGCGCCGCCGCCGGTCACCCTCACAACAAAAACCCGCTGTCCGTTACAGGTACACCGGCCCTCCCCACCCCACGAGGCCTGCGACCACGCTTACTTTCCCTTCCGCCACCGCACTGGTTCCGGATCTAACAGCCAAGGTCAAGGACGGTCACCGACGCCGAAGCTCCGCGAGCCCTCGGTCGCTCACGGCGCTCGCGCCGCGCCGTGCAGAGCCGCGCCGTGCAGGACCGCGCCGGACGGTGCCGTGCCGTGCCGGACGGTGCCGCGCCGCGCCGTTCCGTGCCGCGCCGTTCCGTGCCGTGCCGTGCCGTGCCGGATCGCACCGTGCCGTGCCGGATCGCACCGTGCAGGACCGCGCCGTGCCGCGCCGGACGGTGCCGTGCCGTGCCGTGCCCGAAATTTCGTGAAATAACGGCGTGGGGTTAAGCCCGTACTGTGGAGCGTGGGGCAACGCCGTCGCAGCTCGCAGCGATCACGCTGGGCGGGCGCAGCACTTCTTGGACTTCAGGCCGGAGCCGCAAGGGCAGGGGGCGTTGCGGGGTGGGGCCTTCGGCTCCGACAGGGAGCCGGCGTAGTGCTCTTCCTCGATCAGGTCGTCGAGCATCTGGTTCGCGTATTGCAAGCGCTCAAGCGGCGTACCCAGATATTCGGACGCCCGCTCGTCGAGCAGGTCGGGCTCGCGGCCAAGCTGGCGGCGGACCTCGCGGCGGGAGCCGAGCAGCATGGCGGCGACGGAGAAGGGCGCGTCCGGGTCGTCGACCTCGGCCAGTTCGTCGTCGGTGAGCATGGCGGCGCCTCGGTTGAGCCAGCGCTCGGCGCTGGCCAGGTCACCGCGCAGCTCGAAGCCCTCACCGGCGCTCAGGCAGTGCTCCGCGTCCAGCGCGGGGTCTCGGCGCATCCGGCCGAGCAGCGCGTCGGCCTGCTCCTGCTCGCCGCGCACGAGATGGATCTCGGCGAGACCGAGGGTCCCGTGCACGCCGAACCCACCACCTGCCGACTGCACCTGCTGGTAGATCTCGTAAGCACCGTCGAGATCTCCGTCGGAGATGAGGGACGCCCCCATGTCGAGCAGGATGTCGTTCGGATCCGGGTAGTACGCGGCCTCCTCGTCCATGCGGGCTCGGCGGGATGCGCGTGCGGACACCATGCGGCCAAACTACCCGAAAGCTACCCCGACGTGGCACACGTAGGCGCGTGCCGTTGGTCGCGCTGTGGGTGCCTGTACCTGCCCGTTGGTGGCGGCCCTGCCGATGATCTGCTCCCCGTGGGGCGGGTGGCTTGCAGACGGGCATCCAGGCGGTCACCTTGTGTGTCATGCACCCGCCACAAGATCAAACGCGGGGGTGATGGCGATCTGGATGGCATGTGGGAAGCGGTGACGGTAGAGGGCGTCAGGTGAGGCGTAAGCACGCTATTCGTCGCGAATGACGTGCACGTGCCTCACCTGGCCGTTGATCTATCGGCCATTGTCGATAGATGACAGCGGCGAGGCGCCCGCAGCAGGAGACTTGTCCGGATATTTCCGCCAGGCGTTGGGTCTGATCAAGCGACACCTGCGCCGCCCCGATCTGGGCAGCAGAGTCGCCGCTGGCTCTGCTGCCCATTCGCGTGCGGCGGTCTGGGGCCTCACGAGCGGAGGGCGGTATCGCGGCCAGGAGTGTGGCGGGTCGGTCCGGCTGGTCGGCGGTCTCACGGCGCGCAGGTCAGCACGGTCACCATCTACGTAAGCGGCGGCTGCGGTCCGGGCAGTCACGGCCCGGGCAGTCACGGTCCAGGCAGTCGCACGGCTCGGGCAGTCACGGCCCGGGCAGTCACGGTCCACGCAGTCACACGGCTCGGGCAGTCGCAGTCCAAACAGTCGCAGTCCAAACAGTCACGGTCCGGGCAGTCGCACGGGTCGGTACCGCGGAGGTAGCGGGAGGGGCGGTTGATCTCGGCCTGAGCGGTCGCACGGGCCGGCATCGAAGCCGTGAGCTTGCCGAATGGCCAGCCGATCTTGGCTCTCGCGTGTCGCCGCGCCAGGGCCACCGCGGCTCGGGCGCCCCGACCCCGGAAGTGGTTCCCCGTTCGGGATCCCGCGTCCACCTGGCGGGATGCAAGATCCTTGCGGCTCTGACGGCCCCTATCCGAGCGCGATAAGGGCCGCCAGAGCCGCAAGGATCTTGACGTAGGCCTTACTGACCCTCCGGCGTCAGGAGGAACGCGCAAGGTGGTACCTATATGATGAAATATCGGGCGCGCGGCGCTCGCACCAGGCCGCTACCGCAGCACTCCATAAGACGAGTCGTGAGCGTGGGCTGTGTCGTGACATATTCGAGTCCGATGCGGCTCTGCATTGGTGCCCGATCACGAAGCCTGCCGAAGTGCCACGACCTGCCCGCATACCCGTGGAACTCGCGGCTTGGGTGCCGGTCCTTGCACCCACCCAGGCCGCAGCCGCCTCGCCCCACAGCCCTTCGCCCCACAGCCGCCTTGCCTCGCAGCCGCCTCGCCCCACAGCCCCTCGCCCCACAGCCTCTCGCCCCGCAGCGGCCTCGCCCCGCAGCCGCCTCGCCCCACAGCCCCCTCGCCCCGAAGCTGCCAAGACGGCGGCCGTGCTGCCGTCGCGCTCCGCAAGCGCGACGATCAGCCGAAACGACTCACCACGCCCAGCCAGCTTCGATCGTGGGTCCCCCAGACCGCCGGACGAGAATGGGCAACAGAAACGCTGCCGGACCACACCGGAAGCAAAAAGCAGGCGGTTGAGCTGCTTCCGGCGCGGCCGGATCGAGGCAGCCGCGCCGGAAGCGGCAGAGATCAGGCGTCGGCGGCGTGCACCGCTTCGGCGGCTTTGCGGGCGGCGATCAGCACCGGGTCCCAGACCGGGGCGAAGGGCGGGGCGTAGCCGAGGTCGAGCGCTGTCATCTCCTCGACCGTCATGCCGGACCAGAGCGCTACCGCGAGCGCGTCGATGCGCTTGGCGGCCTCGGACCGCCCGACGATCTGGGCGCCGAGGAGGCGGCCGGTGCGGCGCTCGGCGATCAGCTTGATGTGCATGGGCTCGGCGCCGGGGAAGTAGCCGGCGCGGCTTGTCGACTCGACAGTGGCGGTGACGTAGTCGAAGCCGGCCGAGGCGGCCTCGCGTTCGCGCAGGCCGGTGCGGGCCACCTCCAGCTCGCAGACCTTGGTGACCGCGGTGCCGATCGCGCCGGGGAAGGTGGCGTATCCGCCGCCGATGTTGATGCCGGCGACCCGGCCCTGCTTGTTCGCGTGCGTGCCGAGCGGCAGGTGGACGAGGCCGCCGGTGATCAGCTGGCGGGTCTCGACGCAGTCGCCGGCGGCCCAGACGTCCTCGTGGCCGGGGACGCGCATGCGCAGGTCGGTGAGGATGCCGCCGTGGTCGCCGACCGCGATCCCGGCGGAGCGGGCCAGCAGCGTGTTGGGGCGGACGCCGAGGCCGAGCACGACGACGTCCGCCGGGATCTCGCCGGACTCGGTGGTAACGCCGGTGACCCGGCCGTCGGCGCCGGTCAGGCCGGTCACCGTGACGCCGGTGCGCACGTCGATGCCGAGCCCGGCCATCGCGTCCCGGACAAGCGTGCCCATGTCCGGGTCCACTGTCGACATCGGCTGGGCGCTGCGTTCCAGAAGTGTGACGTCGAGGCCGCGGTTGATCATCGCCTCGGCCATCTCCACACCGATGTAGCCGCCGCCGATCACGACCGCGCGCCGCACCTGCGGCGTCAGCCAGGACGCGAGCCGGTCGCCGTCGTCAAGCGTCTGCACGCCGAACACGCCGCCGAAGTCCACGTCGGCCCAGGGCGGGCTGACCGGGGTGGCGCCGGTGGCGATCATCAGCTGGTCGAAGCCGAGGTCGTAGCCGCCGGAGTCGGACCGCACCGACACGCTGCGGTGGTCCAGGTCAATCGCGACGACCTCACTTCGTACCCGCAGATCGATGTCCTGGTTCTTGCGGAACGCCTCGGGTGTGCGGACGATCAGGTCGTCGCGCGCGCTGACCTGGCCGCCGATCCAGTAGGGGATGCCGCAGGCCGAGTACGACCCGTGGTCGCCCCGCTCGAACGCGACGATCTCCAGCCGGTCCGCGGGGACGCGCTTGCGGGCCTGCGACGCGGCGGACATGCCCGCCGCGTCGCCGCCGATGACGATGAGCCGTTTCGTGGTCACCAGTCGACTATGACCCGCGGGTGGCCGTGGTCAACAACGTGAGTACGTCGTCGAGCGCGCCGTTCTTCGCGAACGCGGCGCGCTGCCGGGCCGCGCCGGTGCCGTGCGAGCGCAGCCGGCTCAGCAGCACGGTGGTGATCTCCAGGTCGCCGTGCCGTTCCAGCTGCGGCCGGACCAGGTCGACCAGGCGGCGGAGCAGGTGCCAGGCCGGGCGCGGGCGCTGGTTGACCAGGTCGACCGCGAGGCCCTCGAGCCCGTCGTGCGAGGCCCGCCAGTGCGCGGCCGCGAGCAGCTGCTGGCTCACCGCGGGTGCGGGCAGGCCGGCCTCGATGTCCACGATCGCGGTGCCGACAAGCGCGCGGACCAGCGCGGCGACGAGCATGGTGTCGTCAAGCGAGGGGCAGACGTCGCCGACCCGGATCTCCACTGTGGGATATTTCGCCGAGACGCGGGCGTACCAGTAGAGCATCGCGTCGTCGAGCACCGCGCCGGACGCGATCAGATCGTCGAGCAGGTGGCGGTAGTGCGCGTACGAGTCCAGATGCGGTGTCGGGCCGACTGACGGCCAGCGCTCCCACATCACCGACCGCCAGCTCGCATAGCCGGTGTCGATCCCCCTGTAGAACGGCGAGTTGGCGGTGACCGCGTGCAGCACCGGCAGCCACGGCCGCACGTGGTTGAGCACCTGGACGGCCAGCTCCCGGTCGGCCACGCCCACGTGCACGTGCATGCCGTTGAGCCCGTGGCCGGGCGACAGCGCGCCGAACCGCTCCGCCATCCGGTGATAGCGGGGCTGATCCACCACCGGCGAGTCGGGGCCGGTGAACGGGCAGGCGCCGATCGCCACCAGCCGCGCGCCGGCGGCCTCGGCCGCGTCCGCCACGCCCTCGCGCAGCACGCCCATCGAGCGCCGCAACTCGGCCAGATCGACGACCGGCGGCCCGGCCACCTCGATCTGGGTGCGGAAGTACTCGTGCTGGACTGACGCGCGCAGCGCCGGCGAGACCCGGTCCATCACGTCCTCGACGACCGGCGCGGCCTCGGGACGTACCGCGTCGAGAAGTAGATATTCCTCTTCGACGCCGATCGTGAGCAGGCCGGGCGGGGCCTGCGGCGGTGCGGTGTCCAGGTTGACGGTCGGCATCGCGGTCACGGGTCCGCCCTCCGCTCGCAGGTCGAGCGGTCGCCCCGCCCGGTTTCCGGGGTAACCGGGAGTCGGCGGGCGGCGGGAGCTTCCCGAACCCGCCGCACGCCGCGCTTCCCTCCCGGATCACGCTAGCGGCGCTCGGGAGCGGCTACGCCGCAAACCTCAAATCAAGGGCATCAGCTGGTACGGCGGAGGCTTCCTCCGCCGGGCCGTGCTCAGCTCTGGCAGGTCGGGCACCAGTAGGTGTTCCGGCCGGCCATCGTGCCCTTCGCGACCGCAGTCCCGCAGACCAGGCAGGGCTGGCCGGCGCGCCGGTACACGTACACCTCGCCGCCGTGCCGGTCCACGCGCGGCGCCCGGCGCATCGCCTCGGGCGTGTGCCGCACGTGCACGGTGTCGATCCGTCCCTGTGCCACACCGTCCTTCATCAGCGCGCGCAGGTCCTCCCAGATCTCGGTGAACCCGGCCGCGCTCAACGCCCGCCCGGGCGTGGTCGGCAGCAGCCCGGCCCGGAACAGCACCTCGGTGGCGTAGATCAGGCCCGGCCCGGCAAGCACCGATTGATCCATGATCAGTTGGAGTAGCGGCGCACCACTGCGGGCGATCCGCGCGTACGCGGGCGCCGGGTCCGCATCGTCGCGAAGCGGATCCGGCCCGAGCCGTGCGTGGATCAGCGCGACCTCATGCGGATTCAACACCGCACAGGCGGTCGGCCCGCGCAGTTCCAGCCAGCCGCGGTCCCCGGCGAGCCGCATGCGGATCAGCCCGGCCGGTGCCGGCACCGGGGGCGCGCCGGTCGCGAACTTGCCGTACAACCCGAGGTGCACGTGCACGATCAGGTCGCCGGCATAGTGATGGAACAGGTGCTTGCCGTACGCGGAGGTGTCCTCCAGAACACGGCCTGTGACAAGCGCCGCCCCCTCCGCGAACCGCCCCTGCGGACTGTCCACCTCGACCGGCCGGCCGGCGAGGAGCGCACGGTGAGCGAGCGCCAGGCGATGAATGCTGTGTCCCTCGGGCATGGTGGGAAAAGATACCCATTGAGCGATACGTCACTCCAGTCGATCGCACTCGCAGGTCACGCGCCAACCCTTTCGGACGGAAATCCGCGCGGGAGCAAAAAGCCTGTTCCGGTGATCAACCCGGGCCTGTACCGGCCGGTATGCTGGCCACCCTGATCGACCAGCCCGCACGAGGGGACACCGGTGGAGCTGAATCTCACGGGTGACCGGGTGGTCGGGCGCTGGGCCCACATCATCCGGCGGCGTTTCCCCTCCGCGGAGTCGCTCTCCGAGCAGGCCCGCGACGACATCGCCACCCTCGCCTCGACGCTTCGCCTCATCCCGGCGGACACGCCGTGCCCGGCGCTTGACGAGCTGTTCCGCGGTCAGCCGGGCCTGACCTCGGTCGCGGTGGAAGGGCCGGGAGGGCGGCTCGGGCTGGTCATGCGGGAGCGGTTCCTGCTCACCATGTCCGGCGCGTTCGGGTACGGCCGCCCGCTCACCAGCCGCGAGTCGGTGGCCGAGCTGACCGACTGGCATCCGCTGGTGCTGTTGGCCGGCACCAGCGTGCTGACAGCGGCGCAGCGTCTGCGCACCCGCCCGCGTGACGCCCGCTACGACGACGTGATCGTCTCGGACGGCGGCACGAAGCTCACCTCCGTCTCGGCCGCGCTGCTGCTCGACACGCTCACCGAGCGGCTCTCGGCCAAGGTCATCCGGGACGAGCTGACCGGGCTTGCGAACCGCGCGCACTTCCTGGAGCGGCTGGAGGAGGCGTGCATCGACGCCACCGACCCGGAGGATCCGGGCCCGCGCGTGGTGGTCGCGTTCATCGATCTGGACCACATGAAGAAGATCAACGACTCGTTCGGGCATCACGTGGGTGACGCGGTGCTGACCTCGCTGGCCGACCGGCTGGCCGCGGTCGCGAAGGACGACGAGCTGGTCGCGCGGCTGGGCGGCGACGAGTTCGCGGTGCTCGCCCGGCTGGCCGAGGGCGCGGAGGCGGAGCAGGTCGCCTCCGAGATCGGCGACAGGTTCCGGGGCGCGGCCGCGCGGGCCGACCCGGTCATCCCGTACCACGCGCAGACCAAGGCGAGCGTGGGCGTGGCCGTCTCCGGCGAGCGCGCGGACGCGGAGTCCGTGCTCAGCGCCGCGGACATGGCGATGTACCGGGCGAAGCAGGCCGGTGGCGACGATGTGGTCACGGTGCTCGACGTGGGCCCCGGGCTGCCGGAGGACGTGGAGCAGGTCGACCGCTCGGTCCGGCAGGCGATCCTCGGCAACGAGCTGCGCCTGGTCTACCAGCCGATCGTGCGGATCGAGGACCGCAGCGTGGTGAGTGTGGAGGCGCTGGTCCGCTGGGATCATCCGCGGCTCGGCCGGCTCTCCCCGGACCGGTTCCTGCCCGGCGCGGAACGCACCGGCCAGATGCCCGCGCTCGACCGGTGGGTGTTGCGGACCGCCTGCGCGGACCTGGTCGCACTGACCGAGCGGCTTGGCGACGCCGCGCCGCCGTCGGTGAATGTGAACGTGTCCACCCGTACGCTTACTACGCCGTTCGACGTGACAGTGCTCGACGTGCTGGCCGAGACCGGGCTGCCCCCGGAGCGGCTGCGGCTGGAGCTGCCGGAGACCGCGGACCTGACGCTGCTGTCCGGCGCGTACGCCCGGCTGGAGCGGCTGCGCGAGACCGGCGTACACCTGACGCTCGACGACATGGGCGCGGGCTCGACCACGCTGCGGCACCTGTCCACGCTCACCGTGCACGGCATGAAGATCGACCAGATGTTCGTGGCCGGGATGCTCGACAACCCGCGCGACCACACGGTCGTCAAGCTGCTCACCGATCTGGGGCACGGCCTGCAGTTGCGGGTGACCGCGGAGGGCGTGGAGACGGCCGAGCAGCTGGAGGCGCTGCGCGCGCTCGGCGTCGAGCATGCACAGGGTTACCACCTGGGCCGGCCGGCCCCGATAGAGGACCTGGTCGCCTCGTTGACGAACGTCTGACAGCGCGGGGCCCTCGATGAACGACGGCTGATGTGTGGCGATCGATGCGGGCGGGTATCGAGAGTGCAACCCCCACATCCCTTCAGGAGGTGCACCGTGCGGCTCCCCACGTTCACCCGCTCGGCCGGCACGACGACCGCGGCCGACGACGAGAAGACCGAGGTTCGCCCCGCCGTCACGCCGCGCGACACGGTCTCCGCCGCCCCGCGCGACAAGGTCGACGACCGGACCCCCTACGCGACGAGCTCCACCGACAAGACCACCGAGGTCATCGAGCGTCCCGCGCCGCCGGCCCCGCCCGTCGTGGTTCCGGCCGAGACCGGCCCGCGCCCGCGCACCAGCTTCATGGCCACGGTCGGCCTGGCACTCAGCGTCGGTGCGGCCGCGCTGGTGCTGACCGGCACGCTCGCCGGGTACGGCATCGCGGTCGCCGCGATCGCGTTCCTCGCCTCGGCCGCCGGTTTCGTGGCCACCCGCCACCGTCACGTGTCGGGCAAGTTCGACGCGCTGATCGGCATGCTTGTCGGCGCCGCCGCGCTGATCGTCGGCATCATGGCCGTCTCCGGCGAGCTGTCCTGGCTCGGCACCGACGCCAGCACCGTCGGCCCGGCGCGAGAGTGGCTTGACGCACAGTTTCCGAACTGGTTCTAACGGGCATATATAGACCAGGCACCTGGAGCGGTTCGCCCAGAGTTGTCGGGGGCAGAGGGCGGTTCGCCTGATTGCCGGGCTTGGGGGGCGGTGGTTCACCGCCCCCCACACAGCTGTTCAGGCAACGTTTCGTCGTCACCGAGCCGATAGACGCAATGAATCGCCGCCACAAGCAAGCTTTAGCGCTGGAACGGTAAACGGCCGCGGCCATAACGTTCGGGGTGAGAAACCGCCCTCGATCTGGAGCCGCACCCATGTTCTCGCACCGGCGCTACCTCATGTGCCGCCCGACCTACTTCGCGGTCGAGTACGCCATAAACCCCTGGATGGACCCGACCGCGCCGTACGACACGGAGCTCGCCGTCCGCCAGTGGACCGCGCTGCGCCAGGTGTACACGGACCTCGGGCACACGGTCGACGAGATAGACCCGATCCCCGGCCTGCCCGACATGGTCTTCGCCGCGAACGGCGCCACAGTCGTCGACGGCACCGTGCTGGCCGTGCAGTTCCTCAACCCGGAGCGCGCGGACGAGGGCCCGGCCTACGCGAATTGGTTCCGGCAGACCGGCTTCGACGTGGTCGAGGCGAAAGCGGTGAACGAGGGCGAGGGCGACATCCTGCTCGCCGGTGACCTCCTGCTGGCCGGCACCGGCTTCCGCACCTCGCACGCGGCACACCTGCAGGCGCAGGAGGCGCTGCGCCGCCCGGTCGTCTCGCTGCAGCTGGTCGACCCGAGCTTCTACCACCTGGACACCGCGCTCTGCGTGCTTGACGCGACGACCGTGGCGTACCTGCCGGATGCGTTCACGCCCGGCAGCCAGGCCGTGCTCCGACGCCTCTTCCCGAACGCGATCCTGGCCGGCGCGGACGACGCCGCGGTGCTCGGCCTCAACGCGGTAAGCGACGGCCGCAACGTCGTACTCCCGATCCAGGCCGGGAACTTCGCCCAACGGCTCGCGGACCGCGGCTTCATGCCGATCGGTGTGGACATGTCCGAGCTGCGCAAGGCGGGTGGCGGGCCCAAGTGCTGCACCCTCGAGATCCGTACCGGGAGCTGACATGATCGTCGACGACCTCACGCTGACGCCGAAGGCGCTCGCGGACGCGGAGCGGTGGACCGCGCACAACTACCACCCGCTGCCGGTCGTCGTCGCCGAGGCCGAGGGTGCCTGGGTGACAGACGTCGACGGCCGCCGCTACCTGGACTGCCTCGCCGGATACTCAGCGCTGAACTTCGGGCACCGGCACCCCACGCTGATCGCGGCCGCACACGCCCAGCTGGACCGGCTCACGCTTACCAGCCGCGCGTTCGTGCACGACCAGTTCGCCGCGTTCTGCAAAGGGCTCGCCGAACTGTGCCACGCGGACCTGGTGCTGCCGATGAACACCGGCGCGGAAGCGGTGGAGACAGCGATCAAGGTGTCCCGCGCGTGGGGCTACCGGGTCAAGGGCGTGCCGGCCGGCCGGGCGCACATCATCGTCGCGGACGGGAACTTCCACGGACGCACCACCACGATCGTCAGCTTCTCCACCGACCCGGACGCACGGGACGACTTCGGGCCGTACACGCCCGGCTTCACCGTCGTCCCCTACGGCGACCTGGCCGCGATGGCCGCGGCGATCACCGACGACACGGTCGCGGTGCTTATCGAGCCGATTCAGGGCGAGGCCGGCGTGCTGGTCCCGCCGCCCGGCTACCTCGCCGGGCTCCGCACGCTCTGCACCGAGCGCAACGTGCTCTTCGTGGCCGACGAGATCCAGTCCGGCCTGGGCCGTACCGGCACCACGTTCGCAGTCGACCACGAGGGCGTCCGCCCCGACCTCTACCTGCTCGGCAAGGCGCTCGGCGGCGGCATCGTGCCGGTCTCCGCGGTCGCCGGCCGCGCCGACGTGCTCGGCGTACTCCGGCCGGGTGAGCACGGCTCCACGTTCGGGGGAAACCCGCTTGCCTGCGCGGTCGCCACCGAGGTGGTCGCGCTGCTGGCCACCGGCGAGTTCCAGCGCCGGTCCGCCACGCTCGGCGCCCGGTTGCACGCCGGCCTGAACGCCCTGATCGGCAACGGCGTGATCGCGGTCCGCGGCCGTGGACTCTGGGCCGGCGTGGACATCGACCCCGCGCTGATGACCGGCCGCCGTGCCTGCGAACTCCTCCTTGAGCAGGGCATCCTCGCCAAGGACACGCACGGCTCCACGATCCGCCTCGCTCCCCCGCTCACCGTCACGGAGGACGAGATCGACTTTGCCCTCGGCCGGTTGGCGGCGATCCTCAGCTCCCCCTGAGGATCGCCGTCCGGGGGCTGGCCCTACTCTCGCTTCGGGGGCCAGCAGGGTTACTCGTGGTTATGCTCAAACTCCAGACTGGAGTAATCATCCAGTCCTGAAACGGGGTCTGACCATGACCATCTCCGCACCCGCGCAACGAGGCAGCGACTACTCACGGTTATCGAAGACGGTGGCCGCGGCCGGCCTGCTCGATCGCCGGCCCGGCTACTACGCCGTCAAGATCGGATCGACAGTCGCGCTGTTCGCCGCCGGATGGGTCGCGGTCGCGCTGCTCGGCGACTCGTGGTGGCAGGCGGCGCTGGCCGTACCGCTGGCGATCGTCTGCACGCAGATGTCGTTCCTCGGCCACGACGCGGGCCACCGGCAGATCGCCCGCACCCGGCGCGGTGCCGTGACGCTCGGGTTGCTGCACGGGAACCTGGCGACAGGCCTCGGCTACGGCTGGTGGATGGACAAGCACACCCGCCACCACGCGAATCCCAACCACGAGGACGAGGACCCGGACGTCGGCGCGGGCGCGCTGGTCTGGACGCACGAGCAGGCGCTGGAGACCCGGGGCGTCCAGCGGTGGATGGCGCGCCGGCAGGCGTACCTCTTCTTCCCGCTGTTGCTCCTTGAGGGCTTCAACTTGCACTGGGCGAGCATCAGGTCGATCCGGGACACGCCGATGCGGCACCGCGCGCTTGAGGCCGTGCTGCTTGCCGTGCACACCGTCGGCTACCTGACGATCGTGCTGACAAGCATGTCGCCGGTGAAGGCACTGGTCTTCGTGTTGATCCATCAAGGTCTGTGGGGGCTCTACATGGGCCTGTCGTTCGCGCCGAACCACAAGGGCATGCCGATACTCACCGCGGCCGACGACCTCGACTACCTTCGCAAGCAGGTGCTGACCTCGCGGAACGTACGCGGTGGCGTGTTCACCGACCTGGCGCTGGGCGGGCTCAACTACCAGATCGAGCACCACCTGTTCCCAAGCATGCCGCGGGCGAACCTGCGCCGCGCCCAGCCGATCGTCCGCGCGTTCTGCGAAGACCTGGGCCTGGGGTACGAGGAGACCGGCCTGGTCCGCTCCTACGGCTACGCGCTCCGGCACCTGCACGAGGTGGGCGCACCGCTGCGTTGACGCGGAAGGGGCCGTGGCCCCCTCCGCGCACGCACGTCAGTTACCGAACGGGTTGTACAGCGAGTCCGGCGCCTCGGTCACCTCGGACGGGTTCGGCGCCTGCACCGTCACCGCGGTGCCGTAGTCGGTGTAGTCGATCTTCACCGGCCCGGCCATCTCCGGCGACGCCTTCTGCACGTCGATTGTCAGGTTCGTCAGCCGGCCCTCCGCGTCAGTGGTCGCCGTGAACGGCACCATCTGCGCGGCGCCGTCGCCGATCGTCACGGTGCCCAGCCCGGTCACGCCCGCGACCTTGGTCAGGTCAACCGTGCCGGCGAACCCGGTGGTGCCGGTGCGCTGCACGTTCGCGCTCGCCGCGATGAACTTCGACGCCTTCGCCGGGTCGGTCTGCCCCGGGCTGATGCTGAAGTTGTCGGTGCCGGACGCCTTCTGCGTGTCAAGGTGCATCCAGCCGGCTGGCAGCGCCTCGCCCAGGCCGGTGACCTTGGCCCACGCGTCCGTACCGATGAGGCGGGTGTCGATCGTGATCTGCCCGCCGGCGGTCTTCAGCGTGGTCTTCGTGTCACCCGCCCCCTTCTGCGGGTCTATCGCACCGGTCACCGAGAGCGCGTCACCGATCGTCATCGAAGCCTTGTAACTGGTCGTGCCGAGCGCCTTCGTCGAGGCGGCCAGCGCGGTGTCCGCCTCGCTCGGCGGCACGGTCGTGGTGGCCGCGGTCGGCGTCACAGCGATCGACGGCAGCGAGATCGGGCTCTCGCCGTTCTCGGCACAGCCACTCAGCGCAATCGCGCTCGCCAGCGCCACACCCGGCGCCCACAGCATTCGGCGGTTCATGCAGCTCTCTCCTTCATCGTCCGGCGGCCCCCACATCGGACGGAAAGCCGTACCCCTGTCTTTCCCCGCGCGCGACTCCCAGCAAACGAACCGCAGGCCGGTTAGGGTCGAGGCATGGCGCAGTTGCTTGGAGACGCAGCGGTTGGCAAGGCACTCGCGCAGCTCACGGGCTGGATCGGCGATCAGGAGGTGATCGTGCGGACCGTCGAGCTGCCAAGCTTCCCGGCCGCGATCGTCGCCGTCGTCGATGTCGCCAAGCACGCCGAGGAGCTCGACCACCACCCGGACATCGACATCCGCTGGCGCACGGTCACCTTTCGGTTGACCACCCACTCCGCCGGAGGCGTCACTGAGCGTGACATTCAGCTCGCGACGCAGATCGACGAGATCGTGGCCCGCGTCCTCGCCCAGGACTCTTGATTTCGCCGGGCCGGGCCTTACCGGCATGATGTGAGCAGCCCGGGCGGAGGTTAAGCGTGAGATTCGAGATCAGCAAGGTGCTTGACGCCATCGAGCGGCGGTTGTGTGTCGACCCCGCGATGGCGAGGGCCGTCCTCGACCTGTCCGAGATCGTCCGATATCAGGACCTCGACCAGGGCAGACCTGCCAGCATGCTGCGCCTCGGCATGGTCGTCGACGCGCTCGGCCGCCAGCTCGCCGAGGAGGACGTGCCGGTCTACGTCATCCTCCCGCGCGCGCTGCTCTCCGACGCGGACCTCACCTCGAACGAGCGTATGGTCGCGCGGCGCTGGGCCGACGACGGACTCGTCGAGGTCGTCCCGCAGATGAACGACCGTGTCCTTGAGGTCGCGGACATCCTCGGCCTCCCGGTGCTCAGCCGCGAGCGCTACGAGGGGCACCGCGGGACGTACCCGTGGATCGGCGACCCCGGCCGCCTCGTCGCCCCGATCGTCGGGCACGGCGGCGCCGCACTCGTCGCCCGCGTCGGCAACGGCCAGGCCGCGCCCGGCGCACCGTCCCAGGCCGGCGTGCGCCTGATGAGCCGCATCTGGCACTGCCCGGAGAGCCCGTGCGCCAGCTTCGGCGGCGAGAGCGGCGGCGACAGCTTCTTCGCCGACCTCCGCCAGCCCGAGCAGGAGTCCCGGCCCGGCGCCCAGCCGCCACCCACGCTCCGCCAGGGCGCGCCCACCTGCCCCCGCCACGGCGCCCGCCTCTCCGACGGCGGCCCACGCCCCGCCGCCGAGGCGCTCGCCATCCGGGTCAGCGGCGTCGTCCGGCAGCGCTTCGTCGTCGTCGAGAACGAGCCGCTCGAGGTCGGCCGCGCCCCCGACAAGGGCGGCATCATGCTCGGCCAGTGGCTCTCCGACGAGGCCCGCAAGTGGATCAGCCGCGCCCACGTCCGCTTCGACCTCCGCGGCGGCGAACTCTCCGTCACCGACGTCAGCACCAACGGCACCGGCATCCGCCCCGGCGGCAGCATGGACGAGGACGACCGTCTCATCATCAAGCGCAAGAAGCGCGTCCTCGAACCCACAGACCTCGTCGAGCTCTACCCCGGCGTCCACGTCGGCCGCGCCCGCAACTGGAGCTCCGGCGGCGTCGTCGACCCGGTCTCCGTCCTCACCGACGCCCCCACCATGAGCCTCCGGGTCGTCCCCCGCTCCTAGCGCGGCCTCCCGACCCGGGCAGCCTCGACAAAGCGGTCCTGATCAGAGTTGTTCTGATCAGGACCGCCTCTTCGACGATCAAGATCACAGACAGGGTCAAAATCAAGACCACAGAGCGGATTTCCCGCTCTGTGGGTGGTTGCGGCCCGCACGCTCCCGCGGGCCCCGGTCGGCCGCGGGCGGCCTTCCTTCCGGTTCCGCGGTCGGCCGAAACCCCCTCGCGCTCGCAGCCGTCGATCGCTCCTTCCGCAAGGCCTCCGGTGCGGGCCCGAGCCACGGCGCGCCACGGCACAAGGCCGCACAGCGCGAAGCAGCGCGAGACACCGCGGCCCGGCGCGGCCCAGCGCGAGGCAGCGCGAAGCCCCACGGCCCAGCGCGAGACACCGCGGCCCAGCGCGAGGCAGCGCGAAGCCCCACGGCCCAGCGCGAGACACCGCGGCCCAGCGAGGCAGCGCGAGGCAGCGCGGAACCTAGAAAGCCGGCGTCCGTCTGACGGAGTCAAGATCCTTGCGACTCTGGAGGCCCTTTCGACGCCACTGAAAGGGCCTCCAGAGCCGCAAGGATCTTGAGTTCACCGCGACAACGGCCGCAGCAGGGCCCGGACCAGGACATTTCCGACGTACGGGCCCGCCCACCCTCAACAACCCGAGTCCAGCTTTTATATCGAGGCTAGGTACGGGAACTCTGTCTGACCGAGGGCCGGGCAGGACAGGATGCCGGGGTGCAGCCAGATACCGACAGCCTTCTCGCGCCGGAGTACCCGTGCCCGTGGTGCGGCGCGAACGCCACGCTCCAGAGCGGATGCCCCGGGTGCGGACGGGGCCCGAACCCTGCCGCAGCCGAGGTCATCGGCCTGGACGGGCGGATCGCGGCGCTCGTTCCGCTTGTCGAGACCGCACGCCGGGAGTTGGAGGCGGCGCGGCGCGTGCACGACGAGCGCGCGGGCATGCTGACGGGGCTCCGGCACCGGCGGAACGGGCTGCTGGCCCACATCCACGCGGAGCGGCTGGCCGCGGCCCCGCCCGCTGCGGCTCCCATTCCGGCTCCGATCGTCGATCAGGCGCCCGCGCGGCCCGAGGCCTCCACCCGTACCGTGCAGAATCTTCTGTTCATCCTGGGTGGACTGCTGCTCGGCACGGCCGCGATCGTGTTCACCACGATCGCCTGGGCCACGTTCGGCCTGGTGGGCCGGGCTGCGATCCTCGGCGTCGTCACCACGCTCGCACTGGCCGCACCGCCTGTCGCGCTGCGCCGGAGGCTGCGGGCGACCGCCGAGACGTTCGCCGCGCTCGGGCTGCTGCTGGTGCTGCTTGACGGCTATGCCGCCTGGTACGTCAACCTGCTCGGCGTCACCGCGATGGACCCCGCACGCTACGCCGGGCTGGTCGCGCTGCTGGCCACGCTGATCGCCGGCGGCTACGGGTGGGCGACCGGGCTGACCGGCCCACGGGTGGCCGCGCTGCTGCTGGCCCAGCCGGTGCTGCCGCTGCTCTTCCCCAGGCAGGGCGCCTACGGCACCGCGCTTGTGCTTGCCGGTGTCGCGGCCGTCGACCTGCTCGCGGCTCGTTTCCCGGCCGGCACCCGGACAGACAATCAGAATCCGGGGGTACGGACGGGGCTGCGCGCGCTCGCCTGGCTCCTCTTCGGCGGCTGGCTCCTCGCCGGTGCCGCGACGGCCCTGTTCGCTCTGATCCCGGACGAGCACGTGCCCGCCTTCCTCGCGCCTACCGCGTTGCTGGTCGACGGGCTGCTGCTCGTCGCGGCGTCGGTGGTCGCCCGCAATGCACGGCTGCAGACCGCCGCGTCCGGCACATTCGTGGTGCTGGTCGCGGTCGCGGCGGCACGCCCGGTGGCCGAGTACGCCGACAACCTCTGGCTGGTCACCGCGACAGTGGTGCTGAGTGCGATCGCCATGATCGTGTACGCCCTCCTCCCGCACCTGCCGGAGGCGATCCGCCCCGGGCCGCGCGCCGGAGCGCTCGTGGTGCTGCTCGGTTCGTATGCCCTGATGGCCGCGACGACGCTGCTCGGCGCGCTGGTGACGCTCGCCGACGCACCCGACCGCTACTTGATCGAGGCGTCGGTCGACTGGCAGCTGCCGCTCGCGATGGTCGTACTACCCCTGATCGTGGCCCCCCTGCTGCCGACCTACGTCCCCCGCCTGTTCCTGCCCACCGCAGTGGGCCTGCCGGGCGCAGTGGGCCTGCCGGGCGCGGTAGGAATGCCGGGCGCGGTAGGAATGCCGGGCGCGGTAGGAATGCCCGGCCCGACCGGGATGCCCGGCCCGACCGGGATGCCCGGCCCGACCGGGATGCCCGGCCCGACCGGGATGCCCGGCCCGACCGGGGCAACCGCCGGTTCTGTCACCGTCGCGACCCCGGGCGCTTTCGGCACCGTCGCGCCGGTCGTCCCCACCGGGGAGGCCCGGCACTGGGGTGGTGGATGGCGCGGGTGGCACGACCCGATCGTGGCCGCCCTGGTGTTGGGTGTGCTGGCGTTGCCGTTCGGCTTCACCATGCCTGTGGTGCTGGCCGCCGGGCTGGACCTGGCGCTCGGCGCGGTACTGCTGCTCGCCGCCACCCGTGAGCGTTCCGACCGGTCGACTGTGGTCCGCGCGGTGCCGGGCGCGGTCCTCGTGCTCTATGCGCTCACGATGACGTCTTCCCGGCCGCTCGTCCTCGCGGTGCTGCTGCCGCTGGCGGTGACGCTCGGTATCGCCGTCGCGGCCCGGGCCCACCGGCACAACTCCCGCCTCGGCGCGCTCGCCCTCGGCGCCGCGCTGCTGGGCGTGCCGCTCGCGGCGGTCACGGTGCTGGCCGCGGCCACGGCCGGCGGCGACGTGCTCAGCCACTCGTGGTGGAGCGATGTCCCGGCCGCCCCGGCCGCCCGGCTGGCCTTCGCGTCCGGCGCGGTGCTGCTGCTCGCGGTGGCGGCCGTCCGGCGCTGGTGGCCCGGCTTCCTCGGTGCGGCCGGAGTGGCATTCGGCCTGGTCATGCTGTTCGCCGGCCTGCCGTTGGACTCCGGCGCGGACGCCGGCGTGATCTACGCCGTGGCCGCGCTCCTGGTCGTGGCCGTGGCCGCCACGCTGCGAAACCTCCTCGCCTGCGCCCCGCCGGACACACTCGACACACCCTCCGCACCCGAAGCCGGTGCCCTGACGCCCAGCCCGTCAACCACCGCCGCAACCGCCGCAACCGCCACAACGCCCCGTCCCACACCGTCCAGTTCCGCAATGCCCGGCGCCGCAATGCCCGGCGCCACAACGCCCGGCGCCACGGCCGCCACCGCGGGCACGCCCGAGCCCACAGCGCCCCGTGCCACAGCACCCAGCCCTACAGCACCCAGTCCCACAGCACCCAGCCCCACAGCACCCAGCCCCACAGCACCCAGCCCCACAGCACCCAGCCCCACAGCACCCAGCCCCACAGCACCCAGCCCCACACCGCCCCACCCCACAGCCGCCACGGCAGGTGCGGCAAGTGCTGTGGCGCCCGGCGCGCAGGCTCCGGCCTACGCCGGTGCCGCCCTTCACCGGCGGGCCACCTGGGGCCAGCTGCTGTTGAGCCTCGTCGGCGGCCCGCTCGCGGTCGCGGTCCTGCTCGGTGTCGTGGACGCGGTGTGGACAGTCGTCGCGGCCCCCTACTCCTGGCTCGGCCTCGGCTGGTCGGCGCGCCCGGCCGGCGCCGGCCTCTCGCCCGGCCCGGTGACGCTGCCGGTCTGGAGCCAGGTCGCTGCCGTCGCGCTGCTGATTCCGGTCGTCGTGCTTGCCGTGCTGGTCTTCACCGGCGGGCGTCGCCGCTGGGCGGTGCTCGGCGGCGCCGCGACCGCGGCAGTCACAGTGCTCGTCGGGCTGGCCGCGGCCGGCGCACCTTGGCCCGCGATTCCCGCGGTGAGCCTGGTGCTCGGCGTGACCGCGCTGCTGGTCTCCGGCTGGGTGCCGAGGACCGGCCTGCTGCTCGTACCCGTGGGGATCGTTCTCAAGGGCGCCGGCCTGGCCGGTGCGTCGCCGCGGCCGGGCACGACGCTTGCCGCGCTGGGCCTGTCCCTGGTCGCGGGCGTGGTGATCGGCGTGACCGGCCGCTGGATGCGCTCCCGGCTGACCGGCTGGCTGGGCGCGGTGGTCGCCGCGATCGGGCTGGCCGGCACGACCGGGGCGGCGGCGGACCTTCCGTTGCGGCTGACCGCGCTGATCGTGCTGGCCGTTGCGGTGGCCGCGCTGACGCTCGGCGCGCTGCTGCGCCGGGCGCGCCCGGCCGAGGCGGGTCCGGTCGAGGTGGCGGCGCATGCCACCGCGGTGGTCGCGTTCCTGCTGGTGATCGGCGGAGACCTGCGGTACGCGGCCTCGGTCGCGCTGCTGTGGGGCATCGCGGTCGGCGTGCGCGCGATCTTCGGGCCGTGGCGCCGGCCGCTCGGGCTGGTCGCGGCCGGGTCGCTGCTGCTGGCCTGGTGGCTGCTGCTCGCGTCGGCGAGCGTGGGCGTGTGGGAGGCGTACACGCTGCCGGCCGCCCTGGTCGCGGCCGTGACCGGGCTGATCGCCGCCCGGCACCGGCCCGCGCTGAGCAGCTGGCGGGCCTATGCGGTGTCGGTCGCGGCCGCGCTGTTGCCGAGCCTGGCCGCGGTCCTGCTCGGTGACGCGTCCTGGCAGCGCCGTCTGCTGCTCGGCGTCGGCGCGGTGGTCCTGGTGATCGGCGGTGCGATCCGCCGCCGGCAGTCCCCGGTCGTGCTCGGCGGCGGCACGCTGCTGGTTCTGTCGCTGACCGAGGTGGTACGCGTCTGGGATCTGCTGCCGCGCTGGCTGCCGTTCGCGGTCGGCGGCGTCCTGCTGCTTACACTCGCGATCACCTACGAACGGCGCCGCCGCGATCTGGCCCGGTTGCGCGCGGCCGTCGGCCGGATGAGCTGAGGGGACGCCACGTGACACCTACCCGCTTCGTGCTGTGGGACATCGACGGCACGCTGCTGGAGGCGAAGGGGTACGGCTGGCGGCTGGCCGACCGCGCGTTCCGGCAGCTCTACGGCCGTCCGCTTGTGCACATGGTGCCGCTCGCGGGCCGTACCGACCGGGCCATCTGGACCGACGTCCTCGACCGGCACGGCGTGCCCGGCGCCCCGGACGAGTTGATCACCGTGATCGAGTCGCTTGCGCCCGGCTCCCACGCAGCCGATGCGGCCCTGCTGCCCGGCGCGGACGCGGCGATCCATGCGCTCACGGCACACTCGACGGTCGTGCAGTCGGTGCTCACCGGCAATCTGGGCCCGGTCGCCGCCGCCAAACTGGGCGCGGTGGGTCTCGGCGCCGGCCTGGATCTGCGCCTGGCCGCCTACGGCCGTGACCATGCGGTCCGCGCGGATCTGGTCGCTGTCGCCCGCACCGCGCTCGCCCGCCTGCACCCCGGCACCTCAGGCATCACCACGATCCTGATCGGCGACACCCCGCTCGACGTGGAGGCGGCACACGCGGCCGGCGCCCGCGCGATCGGGGTCGCGACCGGCCGTTTCTCCGCCGCCGAGCTCACCGCCGCCGGCGCCGCGCTCCTCCTGCCCGATCTGACCGACACGGACCGCCTGGTCGCGGCGGTACTAGCCGAGTCGTGAGCCGGTGCTAGCCGAGTCATGAGCCGGTGCCGGCCGAGTCATGAGCCGGTGCCAGCAGAGTCATGAGCCGCCCGGGGTGTGGGGGTGAGGCCTGCCCACCGCGGGACCGGTGCCCGCGGGAGCGTGCGGGCCGGACCACCGCGGGAGCGGGAAGATCGAATGTGTGGTCTTGAGGCCTGTGGCCAGGTCAGGGATGGGTCGAGGCGTGGACCCAGGAGAGGTAGTCGGGGTTGCCGGCGGTAACCGGCACGGCGACGATCTCCGGGACGTCGTAGGGGTGGGCCGCCCGCAGGTGCTCGATGAGAGCGTCGAGCCGGTCGGCGGTGGTCTTGAGGTGGACGACCCATTCGGAGGAGGTCTCGATCTCCCCCTCCCACCAGTAGGTGCTGGTGATCGGGCCGCCGACCTGTGCGCACGCGGCGAGGCGGGCGGTCACGGCGGTACGGGCGAGCGAGTCCGCGGCGGGGCGGCCGTCGACTGTGGTGGTCACCAGATGTGTTTGTTCCACACGGGAACGCTACCGCCGGTCGCGCTTCGGTCCCATCGGGCGCGCGGGCTGGGGCTGGTGTGCCTCGATCCAGTCGTCGATGCGCTTCCACCAGTCGAAGAGCCATTCGACGCGTTCCTGTTCGGACCGGGGGATCTCCTCCGGCGGTACGGACCAGAAGCTCATCATGATGGTCTTGTCGGTGGGCAGTTCCCGCCAGACGTCGCCGACCGTGAGCATCTTGTCCAGCCCGGTGTGCGCCACGAAGATCACGCCGGCGTCCGGGGCCGCCTCGATTGCCGCGTTGAGGCCGCCGGGCTTCGGCGCGAGCACGTGCCGCATGTTCTCGGCACGGCGGGCCATCTTCTCCAGGCCGAGCGCGCGGAGCCGGTTGATCGCCTTGATCCGGCGCTTGGGCGTGAAGTTGCCGCCCTCCGGGAAGATCACCAGCGCGTCGTTCGGGTCGAGGCCGACTGTGACGTCGAAGATCTGCTTCTCGATGTCCTGGCCGGGCGTGCGGCCGGGCGCGATGAACCGGGTGGGCAGCCGGTTGAGCAGCACGTCGATCGCCGGGTCCCACTGCAGCGCGTCCTTGAGCACGATGCGCGGCTCACGGTCGAAGCGGTTGACGAGCGAGTGGATCAGGATGAACGAGTCGCCGGGTCCGGCGTGCCGGCAGACCACGATCTCCGGGCGGCCGGGCAGCGCCACGTCCGGGTCGGTGCCGACGATCTCGATGTCCACATTGAGCGCGCCGCGGAGCAGCTGGTAGAGCGACTGAAGGAATGCGCCGCAGGCCAGGTAGTGCGCGCGCTGGAACGCCGGCGACCGCTTCTTCCAGCCGAAGCCGGACGCGAGCCACAGGCCGAAGAGCACGATCAGCGCGGTCGCGTCCCAGACCACGTAGACGATGACCGCCCAGGTGATGCGCAGCAGCCGCAGCCGGCCGGGCAGGATCGGCGACAGCACCAGCACCACCGGGAGAAGAACCGGAAGGCTCGCCAGGAGTACGGCCGCGAGCGCCACCATCAGCGGGCCTAGCACGATTCTGCGGAACCACCGTGGCGGTAACGGCATGATCTAGCCCTTCACGTTGTCCTGCAGGTAGCGACGGGACGCCGTGTAGGCACGACTGATCCGCCGGCCGACCGCGGCCATGTCCCGGTAGGCCCACGGCGTGTCGTCGCGCGGTTCCCCGCCTCCGGTCGGCAGCACGTGCACCTCCACATCATCGGGCAGCGCCGACATCTCCCGTGCGAACCGGTGCCGCCGGGCGATCTCGAACGCCACCTGCGCCACCTCCCACGGGCGGCGTGGCGGCGTCAGCGCGCGCTCGATCCGGCCCACCTGGAGCACGAAGATCAGTTTGGCGCCGCCGCGGACCGCCTCGTCGACCGGGATGGAGTTGACGATGCCGCCGTCGATGTAGTGCTCACCGTCGATCTCGGACGGCGGCAGCAGTCCTGGCACGGCCGCGGACGCCTGCACGGCCCGGACCAGCGGACCCGTGGTGAACCAGTGCTCCGCGGCCCGCTCGATGCTTGCCGCGCAGCACCGGAACGGCACCCGCAGGTCCTCGAACGTGGTGTGCTCGCCGAGCTCCCGCTCCAGCAGCCGGCGCAGCGGCAGCGGCGAGTGCAGGTGGGTGCGCGCGGCGAACCGGCGCAGCTGCCGGGCGAGCGAGTCGCCGTAGACCTCGCCTGCCTCCGGGGACGCCCAGAGCCGGACCAGCCGGTCCGTCACCGCCTCGGTCGGGTCGGCCGCGACGAGCGCGCCGTTGACCGCGCCGATCGAGGTGCCGACCACCAGGTCAGGGGTGAAGCCAGCGCGGAGCAGGGCACGCAGCATGCCCACCTCGACGGCGCCGAGCACGCCACCACCGCCGAGCACGAATGCGACCGGGCTGTTGACCATGGCAAACATCCTTACACGTCGCCGCTCGTAGGCGTGGGTCGCCCGATTAGTGAGGTACGCCGGTCCGCGTAACCTCCCGTTGACAACGCGTGCCGATTCGCGCAGCCTGATGTCTTCGGTTGTCCCCACCAGGTTGTCAGGTGTGAGAGATGCCCTCGTTGCACCCCGGCGGGCTGCTGGCCCGAAGGTACCGCCTCATCGATCGGATCGGCGCCGGCGGCATGTCAGTGATCTGGCGGGCGCACGACGAGGTTCTCGACCGGGTGGTCGCGCTCAAGGTGCTCGCCGCGTCGCTCGCCGCGGACGCCCGCTTCCGCTCGCTTGTCCGCCAGGAGGCGCGGGCCGCCGGTGCGCTGATCCACCCGCACGTCACCGCCGTGCACGACTACGGCGAGGACGTCGACCCGGACGGTACGGTCACCGCGTTCGTGGTGATGGAGCTGCTCAGCGGCGAGGTGCTGGAGTCCCGGCTGACCCAGGGGCCGCTGCGCTGGGACCACGCGGTCCGGGTCTGCGCGGAGGTGGCGGAGGCGCTTGCGGCCGCGCACCGGCTCGGGATCGTGCACCGGGACGTCACCCCGGCGAACATCATGCTCACCGCGCTCGGCGCGAAGGTGCTCGACTTCGGCATCGCCACCCACATCGGCGCGCCGGACGAGGACGAGGAGGGCGACACGTTCGGCACGCCGGCCTATGTGGCGCCGGAGCGGCTGGACGGCACGCCCGCGCAGCCCGCGACGGACGTGTACTCGCTTGGCGTGCTGCTCTACGAGACGGTGACCGGGCGGGTGCCGTACCCGGCCGAGACCTGGGACGAGCTGGCCGAGGCGCTGGCCGTGCCGGAGCCGCCGCCGATGGACGGGATGCCGGACGAGGTCACCGCCGTCTGCCTGCGCTGCCTGGACCGGGACCCGGTACGGCGGCCGACCGCCTACCAGGTGGCCGCGGAGCTGCGCGGGCTGCTTCCCCCGTCGGTGCCGGCGCGGCGGACGGCACGGGCGACGACAGTACGTGGGCGGATCGCTGCGCTCGCCACCGGCGGTGTGCTTGTCATGGCGGGCGCGCTGCTGGCCGGCGCCTATCTGCGGCCGCCCGCGGACGTCGCCGCACCCACGCACGGCCCGTCGGCGAGCACACTGCCGTCGCCACCGCCGTCACCACCGCCGTCGCCGTCGTCGTCGCTCGCACCGCGCGTCACCGGGACCGGGGCGCCGGCCGCGTCCACCACGCCGACCGCCACCGCGCCAACGGTCCGCGAGGCGATGGCCGCGCTCGGCCACATCCTTGACGACGGCGTGGCGAGCGGTGAGATCACCGCCGAGGCTGGCCGGGACCTGCGCAACCTGGTGTCCAATCTGGAGAACAACCTGGCCACCGGCGGGGTACGCGATCTGGCGCCGCAGGTGCACAACCTCCACGTCAAGGTGGGCGACCGGAAGCGCGAGGGCGAGATCTCGGCCGATTACGCGACCGAGCTCGGCGCCGCGCTGGACGCGCTCGCGACGGCAGTCTAGGTTTCCCCGCGCGGATACCCTTCGCAGTCGGACGCGGGGGCAGTGGCGACGAGGGAGTGGTCGTGGAGCGTGTGGACACCGGCTCGCACGATGGGCTGACCGAGTTCCTCGATGCGGCGTTCGACGCCGAGGTCGCGCTCAGCCCGCAGACCGCCGCGCTGCTGGGCCTCGACCACGATCCCGGCCGGCTCGACGACCGGTCCGACGCCGGGCGGCTGCGACACCTGGAGCTGCTGAGATCCCAGCGGGCGGAGCTGCTGCGGCGCTTCCCCACGGAGACGCTCGGGCCGGAGGGGCGGCTCAACGCGGCGATGTTCACCGACCGGGTGGCGCGGGCCGAGGCGGCGTTCACCTGGCGGCACCACATCGCGCCGGGCTCGGCCATCGAAGGGCCGGAGGAGAGCGCCGCCTTCCTGATCGGCAAGCACCGGATCGCCTCGGTGGAAAACGCCGAAAACTACATCTCCCGGGTACGGGACATCGCGCGCGTCCTCACGGAGCGGGCGGAGCGGCTCGACGTCCAGCGCGGCCTGGGCATCACACCGACCGCGCTGCAGATCACCCAGCTGCGGCGGACGCTCCTGCCGTACGACGACGGCGACGGCAGCCCCCTCCTGGCGGACTTCACGACCAAGCTCGCGGCCCTCGGACTGCCCGCCGCGCGCCACGCCGGCCTGGTCGCGGACGCCACCGACGCCGTGCACTCCGAGGTCCGCGCCGGACGTGAGCGTTACCAGGCCGCGATCGATGAGATCGCCGCCCACCCGCGTGCCGACGATGGTGTCTGGAGCCTCCCCGACGGCGACGCCTACTACGCTGCCGCGCTCCGGCGCTGGAACACCACTGACCTGACCGCGGACCGGATTCACGAGATCGGGCTCGCCCAGGTGGAGCAGATCCACGCCGAGATGCGCGAGGTCATGCGCGTGCTCGGCGCCACCGGGACGGTCGCGGACTTCGCCGAGAAGGTCCGGGCCGACCCACAATTCCGGTACGCCGACGACGCCGCCGGGCACGCCCGGTACCTGGCCGACGCGGAACGTTACCTCGCCGAGTCGACAGCGATCTCGTCCCGCCTCTTCCGGGCGCTGCCGAAGGCCCCGATCGAGGTCCGCGCGGTCGAGAGCTGGCGGGAGGCGAACGCGCCGATCGCCTTCTACGAGCTGCCCTCACCGGACGGGGAACGGCCCGGCTTCTTCTACCTCAACCTCGCCACAATCGCGGAGGCGCAGACCATCCAGCTGCCCGGCATGGTCTACCACGAGGGCATTCCCGGCCACCACTTCCAGATCGCGCTCGCCCAGGAACGCACTGACCTGCCCCGGTTCCGCAGGTTCGACATCGGCTACGGCGCCTACGTGGAGGGCTGGGGGCTCTACGCGGAGCGGCTTGCGGACGAGCTTGGCCTCTACGGGGACCCGTACGCCCGCTTCGGCATGCTGTCCCTCCAGCTGTGGCGCGCCTGCCGTCTGGTGCTCGACACCGGCCTGCACGCCAAGCGCTGGACCCGCGCGCGGGCCATCGCCTACTTCGCCGCGAACAGCTCCATCTCGCACGCCGACATCGAGAAGGAGGTGGACCGCTACATCGGGCTCCCCGGCCAGGCCACGTCGTACACGATCGGCCAGCTGCGCATCCAGGACCTCCGCACCCGCGCCGAGACCGCGCTCGGCCCGCACTTCGACCTCCGCGACTTCCACGACGCGATCCTTGCCGACGGCGCGCTCCCGCTGCACCTGCTCGACACCCGGGTCGACCACTGGATCGGCACCACCGCCCGGTGACGGGACGGCGGGGCCGGCACCGCGTGGGTTTCCCGCGACAAGCGACGCGACCGGCTCCGATCGGCGGCCCGAAGCGGAGCGCCAGCGGAGTCTTCGGGCCGCCGGAGGTTTGCCCGCGGGAGCATGCGGGCCGGACCACCCGCAGAGCGGGAAAATGGGTTGAGGGCTTGTCCGTGTCAGCGGATGCGGTCGCCTGCGGAGTCGAAGAGCAGCAGTCGGTCCAGGTCCACCGCGACCGTCAGATTCTCGCCGGGGCGGGGCAGGCCGTCCGCCGCCGGGACGCGCACCACCAGGTCGCCGTCGGTCTGGTCGGCGGTGGCATCGGCGGGCTCGTAGGCCGGGTAGAAGCCGTATTCGGTACGGGCGGTCGCGGGGGCGTCCGCGTGCCGGGGCAGCAGGCGGCCGATCGGGCTGCGGCGGGGCGCGGGCTCGGGCGGATCGGCGAGCAGGCCGGCGAGATGGGCCGGGTCGGGCGCGCCGAGCCTGGTCTGGGCGGGCGGGGTCGGCAGGCCGCCGGCATCGAGATAGACGATGCCCTCGTGGCCGTGATTCTCCACGTGCCGGACCCGCCCCCGCAGGCTGGCGCCGTCCGCGTCACCTGTGGCGCGCAACGCCTCCGGGCGGAGCCCTACCGTCACCCGCTCGTGCCGGAGCAACGCCGCCCCCCGCGCGTCGCCGGGCGGCAGCAGCAGCACCTGGCTGCCCAGATCGACAGTCACCCGGCCGTCCGCCGGGTAGACCGCGCCCTCGAACAGGTTCGCCCGCGGCCGGCCGAGGAACGCGGCCACGAACACTGTGGCCGGATCGTCGTAGACGTCAAGCGGCGTGCCGACCTGCTGCAACACGCCGGCGCGGAGCACCGCCACCCGGTCCGCGACGGTAAGCGCCTCGGCCTGATCATGCGTGACGTAGAGCGTGGTCACCCCGACCCGGCGCGCGGTCGCGGCCACCTCGCCGCGCAGCTCGGCACGCAGCCCCGCGTCCAGGTGCGCCAGCGGCTCGTCCAGCAGGAAGACCTGCGGCGAGCGGACAAGTGCGCGGGCCATCGCCACCCGCTGCCGTTCGCCGCCGGAGAGCTGGGCGGGCCGCCGGTCCAGCAACCCGCTCAGGCCCAGCTGGGCTGCGGTGCGCGCGACGAGCACTGACACACCCGGCGCGGACCGCAGCGGAAACCCGATGTTCTCCGCGACCGTGAGATGCGGGTAGAGCGCATAGTGCTGGAAGACCATCGCCACGTTCCGGTCCCGGGTGTGCAGGTGATCGACGACCTGCCCACCGAACCGCACCTGCCCCGAGGTGGCCGTCTCCAGCCCCGCGACAAGCCGCAGCACAGTCGACTTCCCACACCCGGTCGGCCCGAGCAGAACGAGCAGTTCCCCGTCCGGAACGTCAAGGGTCAGCCCGTCCACGGCCACGGTGCCGTCATCGAACACCTTCGTCAGGTGGTCGAGCGCCACGGCCGTCATGCCGCCATCGTGAGATGCCACCGACACGCTGCGCCACACCACATCGACGGACGGCACTCTCCCCGCGCCAAGCGGTGACCGGCACGGGTTCACCCCCGCGGGTGACGAAGAAGGTCGGAACGAACCTCCGAATGGTTGCATTGTCGCCGGAGCCGGACGTCGGCGCCGGATCGCTCAGATACCCCGTTCCTCAACATCAAGTGTGGAAGTATCCCTGATATGAGCTTGAATCACGTCGATATCCGCCGCGGTTTTCGCCGATCGCAGCGCTGCGAGACCGCCAACTGCGTCGAGGTTGACACGGACCGCGCGCTCTCCGGACGCGTCTATGTACGCGACAGCGACGAGCCCGGCGCCGTCCTCGCCTTCGCTCCCACGGACTGGTCCGCCTTCCTTCGCACGCTCAGGACCGACTGAGCCAGACGGCGCCGTCGAGCCACGACCGAGCCCGCCACGATCAGTGCGGTCACGCCGCCGGCCCCGATCATCACCGGTGCCCGGCGGCGCCACACCGGTACCGCCGACCGGACCGCCGCCACCGGAACCGCGGATTCGAAGGCCTGCTCCGCCAGGTCGAAAAAGCGCTTCTGCCGCTCGTTGTGGGCGGCCCTGGAGATGGTGTCGTGGACGAGTTCCCACCAGCGCCGGATATCGGGAACACTGAACTGATTGATCAGTTCAAGCCGAATCGCATCCTCCGGCAGATATCCGATCTCATAGCCGTGCTCCAGATACCGGTACATCAGGTTGGTGTAGATGTCCCGCCGGTGCTGCAGACGCATTTCCGGATCAAAAAGCGGTGGCTGAGGCCGAACCTCGGGATGCTCGATCAAGATCTTCATAAGCTCGATCTGCATCATCCGGACGCCTTGCGCCTGCGACATTCTGATCTGCCGGGTCTGCATGAGCAGCGCGATCACCACGCCTAGCGTCGCGCCGCCGGAGAGCAGCGCGGACAAGCCGCCGTAGGCCTGGCCAATCTGACTCATCCGGTCGACGGCCGCTCCCGACATTGCGGAATAGATGCCCATCAAGGCGATCGGGGTGGAAACGGACAGCAGTACTGCGAGACCGGAAAGCACCACGATGATCGTTATTCTGCGCACCGGACCTCACAATTGATCGCCCCGATTCTGCGACCCATGCTATCGACCGTCGCCAACGCCTCACCGGCATTGGCAACGGGTACGGTCAGCGGTGGCTGTTCAGCCAGCCGTCGCCGTCCGGGTCGGTGAGGCGTTCGTCGACGGTGCCGTCGCGGTCGACGTCGTAGTCGGCGTAATCGACAATGCCGTCGGAGTCGACGTCGTGGCCGATGAAGTCGGCGCGGCCGTCGCCGTCCCGGTCGACCAGGATCTCCACGCCGCCGCCCACCCGTCCCCGGACGGAATGCGCGTCCCAGGTGCCGTCGCCGTCCGCGTCCACGCGGGTCTCGTAGCCGGACGGTACCGGTGGCGCGTCGCCGAAACCGGAGCCGGAGCCGACCTCGGTGGTGTGGCCGCTGAGCGAGAAGCCGGCCGGCGCGTCGCCGAAGCCGCCCACCGAGGAGGGCGCCGCGCCGAAACCGTCCAGATGGAACAGTCCGAACATGCTTGACTGGTTGGTCCGCGCCTCGACCGCGCTCTGCACCCCGTCACCCGGCCCGGACGCGACCTGGCTGCGCAGCAGCTCCGCCTCGTCCGGCGACAGCGTGTAGCCGGCCAGCGCCCGGCCCGGGTCCGCGGTAAGCGCGGCCGCGAACGACGGGTCGGTGATCAGTCGTTCCAAGGCGTCATCGAAGTTCGGCATGGCACACCCCCGGACCATCGTCGAACATCGTGGTGACGGACGGCAATCGCTTGATCAGTCGAGTTCCGGCATCGGGATGGGCTGTGGCCGCGGGTGGCAGGCCCCGCAGGTGAGTGCGTCCTCGACGACCAGCCCTTCGGCCCGGCGCCGGGAGTCGGAGCGGTGCACCTCCAGCAGGTACGGCCCGAAGCGCGCGTGATCCTCGCACATGCCCCGGCCGCAGAATCGGCAGGAGCCGCGCGCGGCCTTGGCACAGAACCAGCAGAGCACGTGCTCTCCTCACGACAGGCGGATCACGGACAGGCGGATCAGGACAGGATCGTGGTCGGCGGGACCGAGGAGACCGACGGCTTCGCCGGCACCGACGACTGCTCCGCGGGCACGGACGGGAGGAACGTCCCGCTGGAGATCGTCGGCTCGCCGGGGGTGGGCGGCGACTCCTCCGTGGGCGGCGTCGGGCTGGCCGGTGGCGTCGGTGACGGGGCAGTCGTGGTCCGGCCCGGCGTCGGCGACGTGGTGGTACGCACGGGCGTGGGCGACCGGGTCACCACCGGCGGCGGCACCCCACCGTCGTCCTCGTCCTCCTCCTCGTCCGTGGCGGTCGGCGTCGGGGTCGGCGTCGGGGACGGCGAGTCCGAGGTGGAGGGCGACGGGGACGGCGAATCCGAGGGCGACGGCGACGGCGAGTCCGACGGGGTCGCGGACGGCGTCGGGAGCGGGTCCGGCAGTCCGTCGCCGCAGTCGAGCGCGTTGCCGGTCACCGGCTGGACGATCCGGTCCGCCCGTACCTCGCCGCGCGACACCGCGACCTGCCCACCGGTGACCGCGTACCACGCCGCCTCCGTGCTGGTGATCGCGACACGGGAGCTGGAGATCTCCAGCGACAGCGGGGCGAACGCGCCGGTGGTGGACGCGGTGTCGGAGAGGATCCGCCCGCCGGACAGCTCCAGGCCGGCGTACGGCGTCCGCACCCGGTCCCCGTCGCTGCGCAGGTCGCGGACGGAGGCGGTGCTGCCGGCGCAGAGCACGGAGAGCGCGCCGCCGCGGAACGTCAACGACGCCCGTGAGCTGTTCCCGACCCGGACCTCCGCGCCGACCGGCAGCTGGTAGCGGCCACCCTCGTCGAGCGTGATCGTCCGGCCCGGCACGGCGACGTCGACGGATCCGGTCTCGGCGGTGAGAAGCACCCGGTCGGACGGCATCTCGGCCCAGGCGGGCCCGGGACGCACCTGCGCGGCGGTGAGCCCCAGCGCGAGCAGCAGGAGCAGCAGGACCAACCACCAGAGCCGGCGCTCGAACCGGCCGTCCAGGCCGTAGTCGACGCCGCCGGGCGGCATGCCGGGTGGGGCCGCGAGCGGCGGATAGTCGCCGCCGGAGTGCACGCCGACCGCGGGCCGCAGCGGCGGGCGGTCCGCGCCCTCGAACGACGGGCTGCCGGAGAACGTGGCGGATGCGCCGGCCATCGCCGGGATGGTCCAGAGCCGGACGGGGGTGCGCGCGACCGCGACCGCACCCGGGAAGCCCTCGCCCACCGGGCCGATCATGGTGCCGCGTCGCAGCTCGCCGCCGTCCGGCAGCTCGATCGCGCCGGATTCGACGATCACCGCGTCGGTGGGCCCGTCGAGCCGAATCGGCTCGCCCGGGTTGATGCTCGAGGAGTGGGCGGCCGCGAGCATGCCCATCCGGCCCTCGGGGGAGAGACCTGTCAGCGCGGGTGTGTCGTCGAAGAGCGCCTCCGCGTACCTGCGGTCCGCGGGCGGCGGGCCGGGCAGCGGGCCGATCGCGTCCGCAATCAGCGTGGACGGGACGGAGAGCAGCACGGTGTCTCCGGCCACGTACCAGTCGAGCGCGGACGGTGCACCTGCCAGCGCGGCGTCAAGTCCGACCGTGTCGCCGGGCCCGGCCTGCTGGCGGAGGATGCCGCCCGGGTCGCCGGGGCGGCGGCCGACAAGCGCGCCCTGCACCACCACGTACACCGAGGTCAGCGCGCCGGACGCGAAGAGCAGCTGACGGCCGTCGCCGGGGCGCTCCCAGCGCGCCCGCTCGGCGAGCCGGGACAGCACCTCCGCGGGGAGCCGGCCGAGCATCGAGCGGTTGAGCGCGTGCAGCCTGCGGGGCGTGTCCTCGGCCCGCTTCGCCTCCTGCCGGCTGAGCCGGAACCGCAGTACACGGCGGGAGAGCCACCCCATCAGCAGGTACGCAAGCGGCGCGCACAGTCCGCCCACGATCAGGACGAGAAGCAGCCGCGGCCCGAACCCGCCGTGCCAGAGCCCGGACGCGAGCCCCTGGACCCGGTCCGCCCAGACCCGGTAGAAGATGTTCGCCGCGACCGCCATCCACAGCACGGCGAGCGTGCCGTAGAGCGCGACAAGCCGCCCTTCCCGGTCCAGCTCGGCCCAGCGCGGCGGCCTCCGGCGCAGACGCCCGCCGACGAAGGCGAGTCCCCGGGCCCGCAGGTTGGGGATCTCCAGCCAGTCCATCAGCAGGTAGTAGCCGTCCAGCGCGAGCAGCGGGTTCATGTTGAACAGCGCGTTCAGGTACCACGCGAAGGCCAGTTTGAACGCCAGCGGTGCCACGGCCGGGAAGATCAGCCCGACGATCTGCGCGGAGCCGGCCAGCACCAGGCCGGCGGCAGGTCCGGCGAGCGTGGTGCGCAGGCGCGCCCGGCGCCCGGCCATCCACACGTCGCTTGTGTCCACGAAGACGGACGGGATGCCGAAGTAGACGAGGAACCCGGCGGCCGGCACCCGGCGGCCCACGTGTTTGGCGGCGAGCGCGTGGCCGAGCTCGTGGGCGGCGAGCGCGACGAAGTTAAGCGCGAGCAGCACGATCGAGCCGAGCAGGAACGAGCCGCCGGTGATGAAGACGGACTGGTCGCCGCGCCACCAGGACCAGCCGAAGAGGCCGAAGCCGGCCAGCGCCACGATGCCGAAGAGCACTGCCGCGACCGGCGTGAAGAACAGCCGCCCGCCGAACCGGTAGAGCGCGCTGATGAGGGGGTCGACGTTGGCGACGAACATCCGGCGGCCGCGTGCGGCGGCGACCAGTCCGGCGCCGACGCGAAGCGGGAGTGGGAGCCGGCGCACCTTCTCCAGCTGCCCGAACGCGTCGACCGGCAGCTCGCCGAGCATGTGGTTGGCCGCGAGGTCGGCGACGATCCGGCGCACCTGGTCCGGCGCGAGCCGCCCGGATATGTGGGCGAACTCCGCGACCAGCCGGGCGACCGTACGCGAGCCGTCCATCAGCTGCGCGAGCTGCCACTCCTCCGGGCTGAGCCGCAGGTAGCGCACGGCCCCGCCCTCGTCCGGCGAGCGGAGCATCAGGTACGGCACGCCGCGCACGCTTGTCAGCTCCGCGGTCTCGATGCCGGGTCGCAGCTCGGGCTTGGCCCGCGCCGGGTTGATCCGGTCGACGACCGCGGACCAGACATCGGTGTCCGAGGGGCCTATCGGCTGACCGGGAGCGCGCCCGGCCAGTGCCTCCCAGACACTCAGGTGTGATTCAACGATCGACACTGCACGTTCTCCGTTTTCGCCTGGTGACCCCCCGTCACCACTCCCCCATGAGGCCCGCCGCCCTCGTCGAAGAGTATCGACCGGCCACCATCCGCCGACCGACTACATTCGTCCGAACGGGCGAGCATGCGGACCGCGAGGTCGCCTTGACCTCATCTGATCGGTCGAATGCACAGTCTGATTGCTCGACAAATCAGGCATTTCCGGAGTGTCTACATTGTCGGGAAGTTGACCCGGAAAGAAAAAGCGTGGCGGGCGACATGACCAACCCCCTCGGTCATGTCGCCCGCCACCTGGGGAGGAGGCGGAGTCTCTGCGGCAGCTGAAACCCCGCCAAGGTGCGGCTTGGTGCGGTGGATCAGGACGCCTCGGCGAGCGTGGTGCTCACCGTCTGCTCCTTGCCACTGCGGGTGTACGTCACGGTCACCTGCTGCCCGACCTTGCCGGCCTGCACCGCGGTGATCACGTCGTCCGAGCTGTTCACCGGCCGGCCGTCGATCTGGGTGATCACGTCGCCGCGCTGCATGCCGGCCTTCTGCGCCGGGCTGTTGTCGCTGACGTTGCTGACCAGCGCGCCGCCACCCTCGGCCTCGGAGAGGCTCACGCCGAGGAACGGGTGGCTGACCTTCTGCCCGGTCTTCAGCGCCTCGGAGACCTCCTTGGCCTTGTTGCTCGGGATCGCGAAGCCGAGGCCGATCGAGCCGCTGCCCTGGCCGGACGTGGCGATCGCGGTGTTGATGCCGACCACCTCGCCGTTCGTGTTGACAAGCGCGCCACCGGAGTTGCCCGGGTTGATCGGCGCGTCCGTCTGCAGCAGTCCGGCGATCGTCGACTGCCCGCCGGCCTGCTGCCCGCTCGGGTTCTCCTCACCGGCCACCTGGATGGTCCGGTCCTTGGCCGAGATGATGCCGGCCGTGACCGAGCCCTGCAGGCCCAGCGGGCTGCCGAGCGCCAGCACGGTGTCGCCGACCTTCACGGACGCGCTGTCACCGAACTTCGCCGCCGTGAGGCCGGAGACGCCCTCGGCCTTGACCACGCCGAGGTCGGTGCGGGCGTCAGTGCCCACAACCGTGGCGTTGGCCTTGGTGCCGTCAGCGAAGACCACGACCACCCGGTTGTTCGCCGCGCCGGAGACCACGTGGTTGTTCGACAGGATGTAGCCGTCCGGGGTGAGCACGACGCCCGAGCCCTCGCCGGTGTCCGTCGTGATCGAGACGACGCTGTCCTGCACGGCCGCGGCGATCGAGGCCAGTGAGGAGCGGTCGATGACCGGCGCGGGCTCGCCGGTGCCGTTCGTGTTCGCGGTGTTCACCGGCCCGCCGTCCTCGTCCAGGCTCAGCGCGGTGACCGCGCCGACCGTGCCCGCGGCAAGCGCCAGCACCACAGCCGCAGCAGAGGTGGCCGCGAACCTGCCGAACCGGCGGTCCCTCGGCGGAGGCTGGGTGGCCGGCCCGGCGGCCGTGGCCCACGGCGGTACGGGTGGCTGACCGCCCTGGTAGCCGGCCTGGGGCTGACCCGGGTAATACGCCCCCGCGGGCACGGCCGAGGCCGGCTGGGGCTGCTGCGCCCACTGCGACGGCGGGGCCTGCGGAGCGCCGGGCTGCGGGGCCGGCGTGTGCATCGGCGGTCCACCGGCCGGCGCGGCCCACGGACTCGGAGTCGGCGGGTACTGCGTGTATCCGGGACGGCCGGTCATGGCGGACGGCATCGTCTGGGTCACCGGCTCGGGCGTCTCGTCACTCGAGCCGGACGGCCCCCGCAGCCCTTCGGCCGGGTGCCGGTAGCCCTCGGCGGGGTGCCCCTGCGCCTGCTCTCCGGCGGGGGCCTGCTGCCCCTCGGGGGTGGTCTCGTGCTCGTTCATGTCTCCCACCTTCCCGCCGACATCTGCGACGGCCCTGAAATCGCCCTGAAGGTTAACTGTGAATCCAAAACGAGGGATATATCAGGGCTTATCAGCGCGGTTGCCCGCCTCTGACGAGTCAGAACCCTCATCCGACGGAAAGTCTTCCAGCTCTTCCTCAGCCTCGTCCGAGTCCGTGTCGAGCTCGGTCGGCAGCAGCGGAAGCCTTACCCGGAACGTGGCGCCGTTACCCGGCGTGCTCTCCACCTCGACCACCCCATCGTGCGAGGAGACGATGGCGGCCACGATCGCGAGACCCAGCCCGGTGCTGATCGTCCCCGCTGCGGTCCGGGTCCGTGCCGCGTCCGCCCGGTAGAACCGCTCGAACACCCGGTCGATCTGCTCCTGGCTGAGCCCTCCCCCGGTGTCCACCACCTCGACCACGCCGGCCACCGCACGCCCGCCGGCGTCCGTCTCCGCGCGCAGCCGCAACGTCACTGACGCGTCCGCCGGCGTGTGGGTCAGCGCGTTGGTCATCAGGTTGCCGAAGACCTGCCGCAGCCGGGACTCGTCGCCGGTGACCACAAGCGGCCCGGAGCCGGGCACCACCTCCAGCGTGATCTTCCGGTCCGGTGCTATCGCCCGCGCGGCCTGCACCGCGTCCGACGCCAGCACCGGCAGCTCCACCGGGCGCAGGTCAAGCGGCCGTTCCCGGTCCAGCCGGGCCAGCAGCAGCAGGTCCTCGACCAGCAGCCCCATCCGGGCCGCCTCGTCCTCGATCCGGCGTACCAGTTTCGCGGTGTCCGAGGCCGCCCCCTGCCGGTACAGCTCAGCGAAGCCGCGGATCGTGGTCAGCGGCGTGCGCAGCTCGTGCGACGCGTCCGCCACGAACTGCCGCATGCGCGCCTCGGAGTTCCGCGCCCGGGCCTCGGAGGCCTGCGCGTGAAGTGCCGAGTCCCGTGCGATGCTCTCCGCGGAACGGGCGGCCGCCTCGGACGCGGCGCGCGCGGCGAACCCGGCCTCGATCTGGGTCAGCATCGCGTTCAGCGCGCGGGAGAGCCGGCCCAGCTCGCTCTGCGGCTCCTCGATCCCGGGCTCCGGGTCGGGCACCCGGCGGCTCAGGTCACCGGCAGCGATCGCGCCGGCGGTCTGCTCGATCTGGTCCAGCGGCCGCAGGCTGGTCCGCACCACGCCCGCGCCGATCGAGGCCAGCATGATCAGGACTGCGCCGCCGACCAGGCCGTCGATCCAGACCAGCCGCTTCACCGCGAGATCAACCTGCTCCAGGTTCTCGCCGATGTGCAGCACCTCGCCGTTCGGAAGCACCGTGACCAGCATGCGCCAGCGGACCTTGCCGTTCTCCGAGGTGACCGTGTGCTGGCGGAGCGCGGCCACCGCCTCTATCTCCTCGCGGCCCCGGGCCAGCTTCGGAAGGTCCCCCTCCTCCAGGTGGCTGTCGTAGACCGGCTTCTTGCCGACGCCGCTCATCGCGGTGACCCGGCCGTAGTAGTCGGTCGGCACCGTCACCGCGCCGCCGTTCGCGAACTCGGCGGCCGCGTTCGCATCCCCGGCGATCCCGTCCAGCTGGTCGTCGACAAGCTGCACCAGGTAGGACCGCAGGAAGTAGGCGCTGCTCACGCTGATCACCACGAGCGCGGCGCCGACCAGCACCAACACGCTCGCGACCAGCTTGAGCCGCAGCGGCGTGCTGCGGAGGCGGGCTTTCACGACGCCTACTGGGCAGGCTTACGGAGCACGTAACCGACGCCGCGCAGGGTGTGGATCAGCCGGGGCTGCGTGGTGTCGACCTTGCGCCGCAGGTAGGAGATGTAGGACTCGACGATGTTGTCGTCGCCGCGGAAGTCGTAGTTCCACACGTGGTCGAGGATCTGCGCCTTGGAGAGCACCCGGTTCGCGTTCAACATCAGGTAGCGCAGCAGCTTGAACTCGGTCGGCGAGAGCTGCACCCGGTTGCCGGCCCGATAGACCTCGTGCGTCTCCTCGTCCAGCTCCAGATCGGCGAAGGTCAGCCGGGAGCTCTCCTCCGCCGTCGCGCTGGTTCGTCGCAGCACCGCCCGGATGCGCGCGGTCAGCTCCTCAAGGCTGAACGGCTTCGTCACGTAGTCGTCGCCACCGAGCGTGAGCCCGCGGATCTTGTCATCCGTCGCGTCCCGCGCGGTGAGAAAGACGACGGGCGTGCGCGTGCCGCCCTCCCGCATCAGCTTGATGACCTCGAACCCGTCCAGGTCCGGCAGCATCACATCGAGCACGACCAGGTCAGGACGCCGGTCCCGGGCCGCGGCCACCGCCGCGCTGCCGCTCACGGCCGTCGCCACGTCGAAGCCGGCGAATCGCAGGCTGGCCGACAACAGCTCCAGAATATTGGGGTCGTCCTCGACGACGAGCAGGCGTGCCTCAGTCTGTGTTGCGGCCATGCGCCAATCATGGCCCGCCGTTCTGGCAGCTTTCTGGAGGCCCGCTGAGAACAGTCTGTGAAACCCAAACCCACAATCAACCCCGCCGAGGGTACGACGAGCCCCGCGCGATCCCCCCGGCTGAGCCCTCTCCCGCCCCGTCCGGCAGCGACGCCATGCCGGTGAGCGGCGCCCGACGGTCGTGGATCTCCGGTCGCCTCGATCCCCGCCCGCGTCGTTCGGAACCCTCGGGCCTCCGGCGGCCCCGCTAACCGCGCAACAGGCGGCGGATGCGGGTCAGCGTGGCGTCAAGGACCTCGCCGGCCGCACGCACCTGGTCGTCCGTGGCCCGCACGTCCCGAATGATGCCTCGCGCGTCCTCGACGAAGACGTCAAGCGCCGACTCCAACGCGTTCCTCGGCGAAGTGGTCACCCGGCCCTCGCCGGTGGCGGTGCCCGGCGCGGACGGCTCCGCATGGCCGACGTGCCCGGCGCCGTTGTCGAAGACGATCCGGATCCCGCTCGGCGTGCTGAGCGGGGGCGAGCCGACCGGCGGCGCCCCCGCGCCGACAGGGGCGTCCCCCACAACGTCGAAGCCCGGTGCACCGAAACCGGGCGTGCCGAATCCCTGGCGCCCGGCTGTGCCAGACCCGGCTGGGTTGGACCCGGCTGGGTTGGACCCGGCTGGGTTGGACCCGGCTGCGCTAGATCCGACGGGGCCAGATCCGGCGGGGTTGGATCCGGCCGCGCCTGATTCGGCGGCGCTAGATCCAGCCGTGCCAGACGCGGCCGTGCCAGACGCAGCCGTGCCAGACGCAGCCGTGCCAGACGCGGCCGTGCCAGACCCGGCGGGGCCAGACCCGGCGGGGCTAGGGCGCTCGCTCGCGCCGGGCCACGGCGAGGGTGGCGGACCCGGCGGTCCCCAGGGTGAGGCGGACGGACGCTCGGCGCCTGCCTTGCGGGTTGCGCGGGTTGCTTCGCGCAGTTCGCGCTTGAGGTCGCGGACCGAGCCCTGCACCTGGGACTGGATCTGGCCGGCCAGGCTGCTCAGATCGCTGATCGACGCGGAGATCTCCGCCTCCAGCGCCCGCAGCTCGTCCTCCCGCTCGCGCAGCTCGGCGCGGCCCGCGTCGGTGATCTCGTAGGTCTTCCGTGATCCGGCCGCCGTGTGCGTCACCAGGCCCTCCGCCTCCAGCCGGGCCAGCCGCGGATAGATCGTGCCGGCACTTGGCGCGTAGAGACCGAGGAAACGGTTCTCCAGCAGCCGGATGAACTCGTACCCGTGCTTCGGCCCGTCGTCCAGCAACTTGAGCAGGTAGAGGCGGAGCCGGCCATGACTGAAGACGGCCGTCATGCCGCGCCCTCCGCGGTCCGGCGCGCCGGGGCTGGCTCGTCGTCCTCGCCGGGCACGGCCGGGCGGGACAGCAGCGCGATGCTGCCGGAGATCGTGCTGGCGCTGAGCCGCCCCTCGCCCCGGCCGAGCCGCCCGTGCACCCCGGCGGCGCCGCCGGTCATGCCCCGCTCCACCCGCAACTCCGGAAACGCGCTTGTCACCCGGCCGGCGGTGGCGTGCAGGTCGACCGAGAGATCGCTGTCCTCCCGTACCCGCGTAGTGATGCTGCCGGACGTGGTGTCCAGCCGGATGTCGCTGTCCGCCGCGCCCTGCAGGTCGCAGGTGATGCTGCCGGAGATCGCGGTGGCACGCACCCGGCTGGCCGGGCTGTCGGCCAGGATCAGCTCACCGGAGACGGTGTCCATGACCAGCTCGTCGGCCACGCCCAGCGCCTCGACCGGGCCGGAGACCAGGTTCGCCCGGGTGTGGCCGCTCAGGCCCATCAGCGTGACGCTGCCGGCCGTGACCTGGACGTCGGTGCGCACGCGCAGGCCGGAGGCGATCACCGTGCCGGAGAGGACGCCGAGATGGGCCTCGGTCGTGGGAGGAACCGCGATCGACACGTCGACCGTGCCCCGCTGAGCGATGTGCATGATCCACGAGAATCTCCCGGGCCAGCTGTCGAAGCCGCGCTGGCGCACCCGCAGCACGCCGTCCGCAAGCTCGACGTCGATGGGCCGGTTGCCCACCCGTGAGACCTCGACCCGGGCGGGACCCTCCGTGCCGATCACCGTCAGCCGGCCGACCACCAGGCCGACCTCGAGACGGCGTACGTCCTCCTCGCAGGTGATCCTGGTCGGCCGCTCCACCGTCCACGCTGCCATGTCGCCCCCAAAGCTCACGTCCGTGCCGCCACTATACGAGATACATCGCGATATAGCTACGGACTCAACCGCTCTCAGGCCGCCTCAAGTCGACCGCCGGATCCCCGGTAGTCCAGTCCGGCCTCCACGAACCGGAGGCTCGCAGCATCGCTGCGCCGGGCGGCCAGCGCGGCGACCCGCTCCCGATCAGCCATGTCAGTCACGCTGGTCCCTCATCTCTCGCCGTCATTCACGTCACTCGCCGTTTCGTCCAGCCAGCGGCTCAACTCGCCCGGCCGGGGTGCCGGCCCAGGCAGTGCCGCATCGTCCGGCCCACTCACCCGGGACAGGCCGTGGAGTAACAGCGCCAAGTGCCGACGGCGGAGTTGCATGGTGCGGAGGCTGTCGTCGGCCCGGATCGCGGCGCAACCTTCCAGGATCAGCCCGACGTCCTCCGGCACCACATCCGCCCGCAGCCGCCCGCTCTCGTGCGCCCGCGCGATCAGGAGCGCGACCACCTCGTCCGCACGGGCCGCTGTCGCGCGAAGCTCGGGGGTCGGCGTGAACGCGCCGGCCAGCCGGGTGGTCAGCGCGTGCACGTCCGCGTCGACGACCCGCTCCAGGAAACCGGCAAGCGCGGACCAGCCGTCCGGCTCCGCCTCGACGGTCTCGGCCTCAAGGATCATCCGTTGCAGTCCGCTGAGGCACAGCTGCCGCAGCAGATCCTCCTTCCCCGCATATCGCCGGTACAGCGCACTGATGCCGACGCCGGCCCGCCCGGCCACCGCCGCGATCGGCGCGCCCGGATCGTGCACGAACACGTCGCGCGCCGCGGTCAGGATCGCCTCATCGTTGCGTTTCGCGTGCCCACGCCGCCCGGACAGCCCGTGGCTGGACCCGCGGCCGGATTCGGGACTCGATTCGTCACTCACCACATCACATTAACACTGGAACGGATCGTTCCGCTCCGCTACAGTCAGCGGAACGAAAGATTCCGTTCCGACGATCAAATTCATCGAGCGGCGCGCCCCGGGGCGATTGCTCCAGAGGCGATTGCTCCAGCACTAACGCGACCGCGACCTGACACGGAAGGGCACGAACCATGAACAGACTCATCGACCCGCCGTTCCTCTGGCGCGACCTGCTCGCCGACGCCCACACCGCGCTGCGACTCGCGGTGAAGGGCGTCCCGGTCGGCGGCTGGGACCTGCCCACGCCGTGCGACGAATGGACCGTGACCCAGGTCCTGCAGCACGCGACCGGCGACCAGGCATCGTTCGCCGCGGTCATCGCGGGCGGCCCTTGGCCGGCCGAGGACCCGTTCGCCCCGTCCGGTCACCTGGTGGCGGACCCGCTGCGCGTGACGCTTGAGGCGATCGCGCGGTCCCGCGCCGCCTTCACGTCCGTGTCCGACTCCACGGTCGCGGTGCCGACCCCGCTCCCGCTCGGCCCGCTGGCGCCGGTGCTGGCCGGTGGCGCCTGCGCGCTCGACGCCGCGATCCACGCGTGGGACATCGCTGTCGCCACCCACCAGCCCTCACCCCTGACGCCCGAGATCGCACATTCGCTGCTGACCATCGCTACGGAGATCGTCGAGCCGCTGCGCCCGTTCGGCGCGTTCGCACCACCGTTCGATCCGCTTGTGGAGGCGATGGCCCGTGGCGGCGGCTACAGCGGAGATCTTCCGGACGACGACGCCTCCGCACTGCTGCGCTACCTGGGCCGCAACCCCGCCTGGAGCCCGTGACACCCATACAGGGCAACCAGCCTCCGGGCCCGCATCACGCGACCCCGGAGGCTGAACGGAAGGAATCGGACGGACGGAACCGGACGGACGGAATCGGACGGACGGAATCGGACGGACGGAGGAGGTGCAACGGAGTCAGGCAGCCAGGTCCAGACGGTCCTGCACCACAGTCCCCGGCGCGGCGGAAGCAGATCCCGCAAGAGCAACCCCCGCGGGAGCATCCGCCACAGGAGCAGCCGCCGCGAGGACGACCGGCTGACGCTTCGGGCGGACCACGCCCTCGGAGGCGCGGGCCAGCACCCGCCGGTCCGCCTCCAGCCCGGGGTGAAGCGCCGGCTCGATGGTGACCACCGCGGTCAGACCGCGCACCGCGATCACCCGGAAGACACAGGCGAAGAGGCTCTCCGCGGAGAGGAACGTGGCGATCGTGGAGTCCGGCCCGTCCGCGCCCTCGCGGTAGCCGAGCCGCACCGGCACCACGACCGCGCGGGCGTCCACCGCGGCTTGGAAGACGGCCGGCCGCCAGCGGCCGGTGAGCGAGTTGTCGGCGCGGTGGCCGGGCCCGTTCGCGGTGCCGCAGCCGGTGGTGCCGGCCGGGAAGACGGCGACCAGGCCGCCCTCGCGGAGCACGTCCGCGATCCGGCCCACGGTGGCGGGAAGCTGGCTGGGGTGCCGGCGGTCAATGAAGATCGTGCCGACAAGCGCGGCCAGCACCCCGATCACCGGCCAACTGCGGATGTCGTGTTTGGCGGTCATCCGGGCCGGCGAGACAGCCATCAGCGCGACGGTGTCCAGCCACGAGTTGTGGTTGGCGACGAGCAGGGCCCGGCGGCGGGGTACGGCGCCGGCACCGCGCACGACCAGCCGGACTCCGGCAGCGCCGAGCACCGCGCGGGCCCACCGCCGGCCGGCGGCCTGCCTGCCGGAGGAGGTCAGGAAGGGGAGGAATGGCAGCAGTGCGAGACCACCGGCCACCGCTCCGAGCAGTGCCACGACACGTACGGCCTGTCGTAGGCCTGAGGCGCGCCGGTGGGAACCCGGGAGGGGCAGGCAGCTACTGTCGCAGTTGGACCGGGGCTGGGCGAGCGGGGCGGGCAGCGGCGGGCGCCAGGGCGGCACGATGGCCGGTCCGGGAAGGACGCCCGAGGGGTCAACGGTGTCCATGTTCACTGTGTAAGCGGGCGATCCCTCAGCGGCGTGTCGCCTGACCCCGATCCCGATGTCAAGAACGTGAACGATGCACGCATGACGCTCCGTTACGGGCCGGGATGCCCACCGGAGAGCTGCCGGGCACAGCGCCCGAAGACCGGAGAAAACGCGTCCACCAGGGCTGTTGAGCATAGAAAACCGGCGAAGACAACCGAACGTGCACAGAGGGCCGAAAGACCCCAATCCCGTGATTCTCGACACGGGCGGATGTCGACGGCGTGACCCCGAATCACACGGCGTAGCCTGGAAACCGAAGTCTGACCGAACGTCAGCTCGCGGCAGTCAACGAATGCCTGTCACCTACCGCGACACAGACAAACCGCTCTGAAAGAGGCGATACCGGCCGTGTCGACCCAGCAAACCTCGCAGGACAATCCCCTGGCGGGCTTCGGCCCCAACGAGTGGATCGTCGAAGAGATGTACCAGCGGTATCTCGCAGATCCGACAAGCGTGGATCCCGCCTGGCACGACTTCTTCGCCGATTACAAGCCGACGGCGGAGGCTGGTTCGATCTCGACGCCGACGGAGGCCACCGCGGCCGCCGGCGCCAGCTCCGCCGCCCGCGCGGGCACCGACGCTCCCGCCGCCAAGACCGAGGCCCCGAAGGCGCCGGCTAAGCCCGCGCCTGCGAAGCCCGCCGCCGCCACCGCCAAGCCGGAGGTCAAGGCTCAGCCGAAGAAGGAGCCGGTCAAGCCGGCTCCGGGCGCCGTTCCGCTTCGCGGCATCGCCGCCAAGATCGTGCAGAACATGGAGGCGTCGCTGGCGGTCCCGACCGCCACAAGCGTCCGTGCGGTGCCGGCGAAGCTGCTTGTCGACAACCGCATCGTGATCAACAACCACCTCGCGCGCGGCCGGGGCGGCAAGGTCAGCTTCACCCACCTGATCGGCTGGGCACTGATCCGGGCGCTTGCGCTGCACCCCGAGATGAACAACAACTACGTCGAGACCAACGGCAAGCCCACGCTCGTCACGCCGGAGCACATCAACCTCGGCATCGCGATCGACCTGGCCAAGCCGGACGGTTCCCGCTCGCTTGTGGTGCCGAGCATCAAGGGCTGCGAGGCGCTCGACTTCCGTGGCTTCTGGCAGGGCTACGAGGAGATCGTCCGCCGCGCCCGCCGCAACGAGCTGACGATGGAGGACCACACCGGCGCCACCGTCTCGCTGACGAACCCGGGTGGCATCGGCACCGTCCACTCGATGCCGCGGCTCACCGTGGGGCAGGGCGCGATCATCGGCGTCGGCGCCATGGAGTACCCGGCGCCGTACGCCGGCATGTCCGACGAGACGCTCACCGACCTCGGCGTCAGCAAGGTCATCACGCTGACCAGCACCTATGACCACCGGATCATCCAGGGTGCGCAGTCCGGCGAGTTCCTGAAGGTCATGCACGAGCTGCTGCTCGGCGAGCACGGCTTCTACGACGAGATCTTCACCGCGCTGCGCGTGCCGTACGAGCCGGTCCGCTGGGTGCGCGACGTGGCCCGCACCTCCGAGGGCCAGATCGACAAGGCCGCCCGGGTGGTCGAGCTGATCCACGCGTACCGGGTCCGCGGTCACCTGATGGCGGACACCGATCCGCTTGAGTTCGAGATCCGCAGGCACCCGGACCTCGACGTGCTGGAGCACGGCCTCACCCTCTGGGACCTCGACCGGATGTTCCCGGTCGGCGGCTTCGCGGGCAAGCAGAAGATGAAGCTCCGCGACGTCCTCGGCGTGCTGCGCGACACCTACTGCCGTCGTGTCGGCATCGAGTACATGCACATCATGGACCCGGAGGAGCGCCGCTGGATCCAGGACCGCATCGAGCTCAAGTACACGAAGCCGTCGCCGGAGGAGCAGAAGCACATCCTCAACCGGCTGAACGCGGCCGAGGCGTTCGAGACGTTCCTGCAGACGAAGTTCGTCGGGCAGAAGCGCTTCTCGCTCGAGGGCGGCGAGTCGCTGATCCCGCTGCTCGATGAGATCCTGCAGGCCTCCTCCGAGAGCCAGCTGGACGAGGTCGTGATCGGCATGGCCCACCGCGGCCGGCTGAACGTGCTTGCCAACATCGTCGGCAAGCCGTACGAGAAGATCTTCTCGGAGTTCGAGGGCCACCTGGACCCGAAGTCGGCGCACGGCTCCGGCGACGTGAAGTACCACCTCGGCATGACCGGAAAGTTCACCACGCCGGACGGGGAGTACAGCACCACTGTCAGCCTCACGGCGAACCCGTCGCACCTGGAGGCGGTGGACCCGGTGCTTGAGGGCATCGTCCGCGCCAAGCAGGACCGGCTCAACCTGGGTCTCGAGGGCTACACCGTGCTGCCGCTGATGGTGCACGGCGATGCGGCGTTCGCGGGCCAGGGCGTGGTCGCGGAGACGCTCAACCTCTCCCAGCTGCGCGGTTACCGTACCGGCGGCACCGTGCACGTGGTGGTCAACAACCAGGTCGGCTTCACCACCGCCCCGGAGTACAGCCGTTCGTCGCTCTACAGCACGGACGTGGCCCGGATGATCCAGGCCCCGATCTTCCACGTGAACGGCGACGACCCCGAGGCCGTGGTCCGGGTCGCGCGGCTGGCGTTCGAGTACCGCCAGACGTTCAACAAGGACGTGGTGATCGACCTGGTCTGCTACCGGCGTCGCGGTCACAACGAGGGCGACGACCCGTCGATGACCAACCCGCTGATGTACGCGATCATCGACAACAAGCGGAGCGTCCGGAAGGCGTACACCGAGGAGCTGATCGGCCGCGGCGACATCACCGTCGCCGACGCCGAGGAGCAGCTGCGCGACTACCAGGGCCAGCTTGAGCAGGTGTTCAAGGCGACCCGCGACGCGAATTCGACGTCGTCCGGCCGCCGGGCCCGGGTGGTGTCGCAGGAGCCGGAGCCGGTGGTCGAGACCGCGATCGACGCGGAGACCGTGGCCCGGATCGGCCAGGCGCACCTCGACCTGCCGGACGGCTTCACGCCGCACAAGCGGGTCCAGCAGCTGCTCGACCGGCGCGCCAAGATGGCCCGCGAGGGCAACATCGACTGGGGCTTCGGCGAGATCATCGCGTTCGGCTCGCTGCTAACCCAGGGCGTGACGGTCCGGCTCTCCGGCCAGGACTCGCGGCGCGGCACGTTCGTGCAGCGCCACGCGGCAGTGGTCGACGGCCACACCGGCGCGGACTTCCTGCCGATCAGCCAGCTCGCGGCCGGTCAGGCGCGGTTCTTCGCGCACGACTCGCTGCTGTCCGAGTACGCGGCGATGGGCTTCGAGTACGGCTACTCGGTGGAGAACACCGAGGCGCTTGTCCTCTGGGAGGCCCAGTTCGGCGACTTCGCGAACGGCGCCCAGTCGATCGCGGACGAGTTCATCTCCTCCGGCGAGGTCAAGTGGGGTCAGCAGAACGCGCTGACGCTGCTGCTTCCGCACGGCCACGAGGGTCAGGGCCCCGACCACACCTCGGGCCGCCCGGAGCGCTGGCTGCAACTGGCCGCGGAGGACAACATCCGGGTGGCGAACCCGACCACCCCGGCGAACCACTTCCACCTGCTGCGCCGCCAGGCCCTCTCGCCGAAGCGGAAGCCGCTTGTCGTCTTCACGCCGAAGTCGCTGCTCCGGCACAAGCTGTGCGTGTCGTCCGTCGCGGACTTCACCACCGGCACGTTCCAGACCGTGATCGGTGACAACGGCATCGGCGACGCGGCGAGCGTGAAGCGCGTGCTGTTCTGCAGCGGCAAGGTCTACTACGACCTGGTCCAGGCGCGCGCGGAGCGGCAGATCACTGACACGGCCATCGTCCGGATGGAGCAGCTCTACCCGCTGCCCGTCGAGGAGCTGAAGGCCGAGCTGGCGAAGTACCCGAACGCCGAGGACTTCGCCTGGGTCCAGGAGGAGCCGGCCAACCAGGGCGCGTGGAGCTTCATCGCGCTCAACCTGCTGGAGCACCTGGACGGCCTGCGCCTGCGCCGCATCTCGCGTCCGTCCGCGGCCGCGCCTGCGGTGGGCTCGGCCAAGCTGCACGAGGCCGAGCAGGCCGCGCTGATCGAGGCGTCCCTGCCCCGCCCGTAAGGCACAGCACGATCACACCCTTTCGAGGGTACGAGTCAGCGCTCCCCGCCACCGGCACAACGGTGGCGGGGAGCACCCGTCTGAGGAGCTGAAGAACATGTACTTCACCGATCGCGGCATCGAAGAGCTGACCGAGCGCCGCGGCCAGGAACAGGTCACGCTGGAGTGGGTCGCCGAGCGCCTGCGCGATTTCGTCGACCTGAACCCCGACTTCGAGACCCCCGTCGAGCGCCTGGCCACCTGGCTCGCCCGCCTGGACGACCCCGACGACGAGGATGCGTGACGGCTGAGCGGACGTGACGTTGATCAAGGTCGTAAGACCTGGGTGTTGCGGCGTCCGCCCCGGGTAGGTTGAGGTCCGTGGGACGAAGCGTCTACATTGCCGGGCTCGGTCCCGGCGGCGGAAAATCGACAATCGCGCTCGGTCTGACCGAGCTCCTCTCCCGGCGGACGCCACGCGTCGGCGTGTTCCGGCCGCTGGTCGCCACGCGTGACCGGCCCGACGCCATCCTGTCCCTGCTCCACGAGCGGTACCGGCTCGACCGACCGTACGAGGAGCTGTTCGGCACCACGTTCGGGGAGGCGGCGGCGCTTGTCGCGGCCGGCCACCGCGAGGAGCTGATCTCCCGCGTGGTGGACCGCTACCGCGCGCTGGAACGGCACTTCGACGCGGTCGTGGTGATCGGCAGCGACTTCGACGACAACGGCGAGCCGGGCCCGGGGCTGCCCCGCGAGTTCGGCTTCAACGTGCGGCTGGCCACCGAGTTCGGAAGCGTGGTGATCCCGGTCGTGGACGGCCGGGACGCGTCCGCCGACGAGGTGGCGTCCGCGGTGCGCGGCGCGTACCACAGCGTGCAGGACCTGGGCGCCACAGTGCTTGCCGTGATCGCCAACCGGGTGCCGGAGGGGACGGCCGTGCCCGCGGACCAGACCGTCCCGACGTACCTCATTCCGGAGGTGCCGACCGTCTCCGCGCCGACAGTGGGCGAGCTGGCCGAGGCGCTTGGCGCGGAGATCCTCAGCGGCGACGCGAAGGCGCTCGACCGTGACGTGCTCGACCTGGTGGTCGGCGCGGCCCACGTACCCGTGCTGCTTGATCATTTGACTGACGGCTGCCTGATGATCACTCCCGGGGATCGGGCGGACCTGCTGGTCGCGGCCGCCGCGGCGCACGCGGCAGGCGAGGTCTCGGTGGCCGGCCTGGTGCTGACGCTCGGCGAGCGGCCGGACGAGCGGGTCGCGCGGCTGATCGACAACCTGCACAGCGGCCTCGCGGTGCTGTCCGTGAAGACGGACAGCTATCACACGATCGCGGCCGCCAGCCGGGTCGAGGCCGGGCAGCACTCCCGGAACCCGCGCAAGGTGCAGGCCGCGATCGGCGCGTTCGAGGCGACAGTGGACACCGAGGAGCTGCTCCGGCGGCTGGACGTGACGCGCAGCAGCCGGGTCACGCCGATGATGTTCGAGTACGACCTGATCGACCGCGCCCGCACGAACCGTAAACGGCTTGTGCTGCCGGAGGGCACGGAGGAGCGGATCCTGCGCGCCACCGAGATCCTGCTGCGCCGCGGCGTGGCGGACCTGACGCTTCTCGGCGACCCGGACGAGATACACCGCAAGGCGCGCGAGCTGGGCCTGGAGATCGGCGGCGCGGAGCTGCACAACCCCGCGACAAGCGAGTGGGCCGAGGACTTCGCCGAGCGGTACGCAGAGATCCGCAAGCACAAGGCGATGACGCTTGAGCTGGCCCGCGACGTGGTCCGGGACGTCAGCTACTTCGGCACGATGATGGTGCACACCGGCCGCGCGGACGGCATGGTCTCCGGCGCCACGCACACCACCGCGGCCACGATCCGCCCGGCCTTCGAGATCATCAAGACCGTGCCGGGCGTCTCGGTGGCGTCGAGCGTGTTCCTGATGCTGCTGGCCGACCGGGTGCTTGTCTACGGCGACTGCGCGGTCAACCCGGATCCGAACGCGGAGCAGCTCGCCGACATCGCGCTCTCCTCCGCGGAGACCGCGGCCCGGTTCGGCATCGAGCCGCGGGTGGCGATGCTGTCCTACTCGACAGGTACGTCCGGCGCGGGCGCGGACGTGGAGAAGGTCGCGGAGGCCACCCGCCTGGTCCGCGAGCGCCGCCCGGATCTGCCGGTGGAGGGCCCGATCCAGTACGACGCCGCGATCGACCCGGGTGTGGCCGCCACGAAGCTGCCGGACAGTGCGGTGGCGGGCAAGGCCACGGTCTTCGTCTTCCCGGACCTGAACACCGGCAACAACACCTACAAGGCCGTGCAGCGCTCCGCGAACGCGGTCGCTGTCGGCCCGGTCATGCAGGCGCTGCGCCGCCCGGTCAACGACCTCTCCCGCGGCGCCACGGTCAAGGACATCGTCAACACGGTCGCGATCACCGCGATCCAGGCCGCCGGAGACTCGCAGTGACACGTGTGCTGGTGCTGAACACCGGGTCGTCCTCGCTCAAGTACCGCCTGTTCGACGGCGAGGAGACCGTCACCAAGGGCCTGGTGGAGGAGGTCGAGGATCACGAGGAGGCGCTCCGGGAGGCCGTGGGCGGCCTGCCTCTTGACAACCTCGACGCGGTCGGCCACCGGGTCGTGCACGGTGGGGCCGACTTCACCGCGCCGACGCTAATCGACGACGACGTGGTACGCACGATCGAGCGCCTGATCCCGCTTGCCCCGCTGCACAACCCGGCGAACCTGGCCGGCATCGCCACCGCCCGCAAGCTGCTGCCGGACGTGCCGCAGGTCGCGGTCTTCGACACCGCGTTCCACAGCACGCTCCCGCTGGAGGCCTCGACCTACGCGATCGACACCGTGACCGCCCGGGAGAACCACATCCGCCGGTACGGCTTCCACGGCACCTCACACGCCTACGTCTCCCGGCGTACCGCCGCGTTGATCGGCAAGAAGCCGGAACACACGAACGTCATCACGCTGCACCTCGGCAACGGCGCCAGCGCCTGTGCGGTCGAGGGCGGCCGCAGCGTCGCCACGTCGATGGGCCTCTCCCCGCTTGAGGGCCTGGTGATGGGCACCCGCAGCGGCAGCCTGGACCCCGCGATCATCTTCCACCTGCACCGGGTCGGCGGCCTGTCGCTCGATGAGATCGACGATCTGCTGAACAAGCGCAGCGGCCTGCGCGGCCTGGCCGGCGTCAGCGACATGCGGGAGGTGGAACGCCGCCGGGGGGAGGGCGACGAGGCGGCGGCGCTCGCGTTCGCCGTCTACACGCGGCGGATCAAGGAGCTGGTCGGCTCCTACTACGCGGTGCTGGGCCGGGTCGACGCGATCACGTTCACCGCGGGCGTGGGCGAGAACGCGGCGACGGTACGCGCGGCGGCGCTCGCCGGGCTCGGCGCGCTCGGCATCGAGGTGGACGCGGACCGGAACGCCGCGCCGGAGCGCGGCGAACGGGTCGTCTCCAGCACGGACTCGCGGGTCGTGGTGTGCGTGGTGCCGACCGATGAGGAACTCGAGATCGCCACGCAGGCCCGCGCCGTACTCAACGGCTGACAGGCCTCTTCTACAGAACCAGGAACAGCAGGACGCCGAGGACGACCACCGCTGCCACCGCCGCCACGCCGATGATCAGCGGGAGGTTGCTGGACTTGGCGGGGGCCGGCGCGGCGGCCTGCTGCTCCTGCTCCTGCTCCTGCCGGTTCATGTAGGCCCGGAAAGCCATCGTGCTGCCGCTCGGGTCCTCGTACTCATCTGCCATGCCACGAACGATAGCGAAGCGCTCCGACATTCACGCACACCCGTGCGCCTAGCCGACACGTGGCCGGAAAATACACTCTTCTTCATTGACAAGCGTCATAAATCGTCACTTAAAGCATTGATCTAGACACTGAAGGTAATGTATCTGCGCGGCCTCGCCAGATCCAGCCGTTCGGCCAGGGTAGCGAGCCCGGCACGCCCCTACCGTTCCAGACATGACGATGCGGGGCTGGCGACTTCTGCTGGCCGGCGCCCTGTTGATCTCACTCTCCGCGTGCCAGGCCGCACAGGCCGCGGTCCCCGGGGCGCTGGGCCGGCCGTCGGGCGTGGCACCTGTCACACCTTATCCGGTCGGCATCCGGACGCTTGATCTGGCGCGGGGCGAGGACCGGCCGCTGCCCACCACTGTCTGGTACCCGGCCGACGCCCGCGACGCCACCGCCCCGCCGCGCGACAACGCGCGTCCCGCCGCAGGCCGCTTCCCGATCGTGCTGTTCAGCCACGGGCTGGCCAGCACGCCCCGGCTCTTCGCCGCGCTGCTCACTCGGTGGGCGTCGGCAGGCTTCGTGGTGGCGGCGCCGGCCTACCCGTACACGAACGCGGACGCGGCCGACTTCCAGCGCTGGGACGTGCGCAACCAGCCGGGCGACGCCGAGTTCGTGATCCAGGACCTGATCCGCCGGGACACGCTTGCCGGCGACCCGTTCCGGGGCCGGCTCGACGTCGCGCACATCGCGGCCGCCGGACACTCCGCGGGCGGCTTCACCACCGCCGGGCTGTTCACCACCGGCCACGATCCTCGGCTGCGCGCAGGCATCGTGATCGCGGGTGGCGGCCTGCCCGGCACGTTCGCCGGACCGGACGCGTCCCTGCTCTTCGTGCACGGCGGCGCGGACCCGATCGTCGCCCCGTACGTCGCGCAGGCCGCGTACGAGCGGGTGCCCTGGCCGAAGGCGTTCGTCACGCTCGCCGGTCAGGGGCACGGCGAATACCTGACCCCGGGGCGCCCCGGCTTCTCCGAGGCGAACAACACGATGACCGACTTTCTCCGCTGGACGCTCTACGGCGACACGTCCGCGCGCACCCGCCTGCCGGTCGACGCCACGCTGGCCGGAGTCTCCTCGATGAGCGGAAAGATCTAGCGAAGTGGTCGATGCCCGCGCCGCACGGGCACAATCGACCGCGTGCCCCGCCGCTACAGAGTGCTCGCGCTCGCCGTACCGCTGATGCTTCTCCCCGCGGGGTGTGCCGTCGGCCTCGGCGACCAGCCTGACTCGCCTCGACCGGCCGCGGCCGAGGCGCCCCCCGCGGAGCCGGACGAGCCCGCGCCGCCGGGTGCCGCCCCCGCCGAGCGCTACCCGGTCGCGAAGCGGACCATGGAGTTCGCGCGCGACGGCCGGAAGCTGCCGGCCACGATCTGGTACCCGAAGGCGACCGAGGGCGAATTTCCCGTGGTGATCTTCAGCCACGGGCTCGGCGGCAAGCCCGCCGACTACACCGACCTGCTTGTGAAGTGGGCAGCGGCCGGCTTCGTGGTGGTCGCGCCCGCCTACCCGAACACCACCGCCGGCAGTCAGCAGAACCCGCTCGACGTGCTCAACCAGCCGGCCGACGCGGCCTACGTGCTGACCGAGGTCCTCAAGCTCAACGACGTGGACGGGGACCGGTTCGCCGGGCGCCTCCGCACGGACAGGGTCGCCGCCGCCGGTCACTCCGCAGGTGGCATCACCACGATCGGCGAGTTCACCCGGGGCCGCGACAAGCGCCTGGACGCCGGCATCGTGCTGGCCGGCAGCACGCTCGGCGTCGGCACCGGCTTCTCCGGCAAGGAGACCCCGATGCTGTTCATACACGGCGAACTGGACCAGGTCGTGCCGTACTCCTCCGGCAAATCCGCATTCGACGCCGTGCCGTGGCCCAAGGCGATGCTCACGCTCCCGCAGGGCGACCACGTCGGCGCGCTCTCCGAGGGCGACTCGCTCACAGTCGTCGCCGGCACCACGATCGAGTTCCTCCGCTGGTCCCTCTACGGCGACGCCGGCGCCAAGTCCCGCATCCCGTCCGCCGCGGCCAAGGGCGATCTCGCAAAGCTCGACAACCAGCTCTGAAGATCAAGAATCAAAAGCGGATGTACCCGCTCCCGCGGCGGTCCGGCCCGCATGCTCCCGCGGGCCGCCTGACCCGCGGATGGCCGGGAAAACCCAGGCCGTGGTGGCGCGGATCGGGCACTGCGGAACCGGCTCGGAGCGACCGCGGAGCGACCGCGGAGCCCGACGCTTCGGTTTGCCCCCGGAGCGACTCTGTTGCCCATTCGCGTGCGGCGGTCTGGGCCTGACAATCGAAGGGCCGACATCGAGGCCAGGAGTCTGACGGACCGTTCCGGCCGGTAGGCGGTCTCGCGGCACGCGGGGCCGCGGGGCCGCGGGGCCGCACGGTCATCGTCTAAGCGGCGGCTGGTCAGGGCGGCTGCGGTTTGGGCGGTCGCAAGGGCCGGCACCGAGAGAGCGGGCGTGGCCGGGAGAGCCGATTGAGCTTGCCTTGGGTGGTCGCCAGGGCCGGCACCGAAGCCGCGGGCTGACGGGAGAGCGGTTGATCTCGGCCTGGCCGGTCGCAAGAACCCGCACCGAAGCCGCGAGCCGACGAGAGAACAGTTGATCTCGGCCTGGCCGGTCGCAAGAACCCACACCGAAGCCGCGAGCTGCCGAAGAGTCAGTCGATCTTGGCTCTCCCGTGTCGCCGCGCCAGAGACAACGGCAGGTCGGGCGTTCCACGCCGAGATGGGTTCGTTGTGTGGGATCTCGCGTCCATCTGGCGGGATGCAAGATCCTTGCGGCTCTGGTGGCCCTTATTGCGCTCGGATAAGGGCCACCAGAGCCGCAAGGATCTTGACGTGAGCCTTCCTGCCTCTTCGGCTTCAGGACGAACGCACAAGGCGGCATCTATATGACGAAATATCGGGCGCGCCGCGCCCGAACCTGCCTGGACACTGACCGCGGATCTCCACATGAGGCGGGTCGTGAGCGCGGACCATGTCCTGACATATGCGGATCCGGGGTGGCTCCGCGTTCGTGCCCGGCCCTGAGACCTGCCGAAGTGCCACGACAGGCCCGCATACTTGCGGAACTCGCGGCCTTGGTGCCGGCCCTTGCGCCCACCCACGCCTCAACCGCCTCAGCCGAAGCCGCTTCGACCCGCAGCCGCCGAGACGACGGCAGTGCTGCTCTCGCCCTTCGCAACCACAACGAACAGCCGAGACCACTCACCACGCCCCAGCCCCATTTGATCGGCTGTCCCCAGACGGCCAGAAGTGGCAACGGAGTTGGGAGCGTGCGGGCCCGCACCACCGCGGGAGCGGGAAAATGCCCTGCGGTGGTGGTCTTCGCCTACGGCGTCAGATGATGCTTGTGCGCTGGGTGAGCAGCGTGATCGTCGCCTTGCCGTCCACCGCGCCCGCGCTTGCCGCGGTGGTGAGCGCGGTAAGCACCTTCCACGCGAAGCTGGACTCGGACGGGAGCTTCGCACCGCGGACCGTGGGCACGCTGACCTGGACGGTGAGCGCGTCCTCGGTGACCGAGAAGCGGCACTCCAGGTCTGCCCCGCGCGGCGCGATGGCGAGCAGCATGGCGCAGGCCTCGTCGACAGCGATCCGCAGATCCTCGATCTCGTCGAGCGCGAAGTGCAGGCGGGCGGCGAGACCGGCCGTCGCGGTGCGGAGCACACTCAGGTATCCGCCATCAGCGGGCACCGTGAGCAGCACGACGTCGTCGTCAGTCGTGGGCTCAATCGTCAGATCAGTCACCGGGCCATCCCCCCGATCGGCGACTCTACCGCCTCGGCCGCCTGCGGGGCGTACCCGCGGACGACTTTGTGGTGTGGTGTTGTGGGTGTCCGGTTGTAGCAAACCGGCCGGAGCCCCGCAAATACGGGTGCACCGGCCGGTCAGGAAGCCGTTCAGGCCTGCTTGGTCTCCCAGAAGATCTTGGAGATTTCCTCGATCTTGCCCAGCAGTTCCTCGGCCTTGGCCGGGTCCGCCGAGCCCTTGGCACCTGAGGCGCCCGCGAGCTTCGTGGCCTCGTTGAAGAGGCTGTGCAGCTGCGGGTACTTCTCGAAGTGCGGCGGCTTGAAGTAGTCGGTCCAGAGCACCCACAGGTGGTGCTTGACCAGCTCGGAGCGCTGCTCCTTGATGATGAGCGCCCGAGTACGGAACTCGGGGTCCTCGTTGGCCTGGTACTTCTCGCTGATCGCCTTGACCGACTCCGCCTCGATGCGGGCCTGAGCCGGGTCGTAGATGCCGCACGGCAGGTCGCAGTGGGCGCTGGCAACGGTGCGAGGAGTAAACATGCGCGGGAGTCGCATCAGGATTCCTCCGATGAGCAGTTGCGATGATCCTCAGTGGTGACACTACTCCTGGCATCCGTGCCCCAACCGAGAGAGGTGAAACGCGTGTTCCTGCCGGTCCTGGTGCACGGCCCGTCGATGGTGCCGACGCTCCGGCACGGCGACGCGGTGCTGGTGTGGGAGCGTGCCCGCATCCGGCCCGGCGACGTGGTGGTGGGCGAGTTCCGGACCCGCCCGGGCCTGCTCGTCATCAAACGGGCGGTCCGCGCCGAAGACGGCGGCTGGTGGCTGGAGGGGGACAACCCACTTGTCACGGATGACTCCCGGGCGTTCGGCGTGGCCGACGTGCGGGGCCGTGTGACATTTCGGTACTGGCCGGCGCCCGCGTTTTTCCGCCGGTAGCCGTTATCGTCGAGGCGACCCACCCACCCGTGGGGTCCGGGCCGGGCACTATGCTCGGCCGTTACACAGGGTGACCCCCCGTGCACTCCGCCGGTCAGCGCTGACCACGGCCTGCTTGCCGGCTGAGCATGTTTCTTTCCTGCTCGGCCGCGTCGCTGTGCCGAGCGCGTTTCCGCTCGCCCCGTGATTCGACACCGAGGGCGAGACGTCACGGAGTGGAGTCCCAATGGCATCCGCTGATCCCGTCTTCGATCTGCACCGCGGCGGCAAGATGGCCGTCGCCTCGACCGTGCCGCTGACGAGTCGCGAAGACCTCTCGCTCGCCTACACACCCGGCGTGGCCCGGATCTGCGAGGCCATCGCAGAGAACCCGGACCTGGCCGCCGAATACACCTGGACCGGCAACGTGGTCGCGGTGGTCACGGACGGGTCCGCGGTGCTCGGGCTCGGCAACATCGGGCCACGCGCCGCCATGCCGGTCATGGAGGGCAAGGCCGTGCTGTTCAAGCAGTTCGGCGGCGTGGACGCGGTGCCGATCTGCCTCGACACCCAGGACCCCGACGAGATCGTCCGGGTGGTGACCGCGCTCGCCCCGTCGTTCGGCGGCATCAACCTGGAGGACATCAGCGCGCCGCGCTGCTTCGAGATCGAACGGAGGCTCGACGCGGCGCTGCCGATCCCGGTCTTCCACGACGACCAGCACGGCACCGCGATCGTCACCCTCGCCGCGCTGCGCAACGCGGCCAGGCTGCTCGGCCGCGACCTCGGCGACCTGCGCGTGGTGATCAGCGGCGCGGGCGCGGCGGGCGTCGCGGTCACCAGGATGCTGATCGCCGGCGGCGTCCGCGCCGGGAACGTCGTGGTCTGCGACTCCAAGGGCATCCTGCACCGGGACCGCGCCGGCCTCGGCGGCGCCAAGACGGAGCTGGCCCTGCTGACAAACGGCGGCCTGATCGCCGGCGGCATCGAGAACGCGCTGGACGGCGCGGACGTCCTGATCGGCGTCTCCGGCGGCACGATCGACGAGTCCGCCGTGGCCCGGATGGCGCCCGGCGGCATCGTCTTCGCACTCGCCAACCCGACCCCCGAGGTCCACCCGGACGTCGCCTCCCGCCACGCGGCCGTGGTCGCCACCGGCCGCTCCGACTTCCCCAACCAGATCAACAACGTGCTGGCGTTCCCCGGCGTCTTCCGGGGCGCGCTGCAGGTGCGCGCGCGAACCATCACCGACGCCATGAAGGTGGCCGCCGCGGACGCGATCGCGGGCGTGGTGGCGTCCTCGCTTACCGCGGACGCGATCGTGCCGTCCCCACTCGACCCGCGGGTGGCGCCCGCGGTCGCCGAGGCGGTGGCGGCAGCGGCAGTCTGATCAGTCCGGTGCGGGTCCGCGGCCCGCACCGGCTGTTAACGTGCGTTCATGCGTGCTGCGTTCGCGTCTGCTTTCGACGATGAGTCCCCGCTGAAGGCCCTGACCGTCGGCGAGCGCCCGGAGCCGGCGCCCGCCGACGACTGGGTCACCGTGGAGGTGCGGGCCAGCGCGCTCAACCACCACGACCTCTGGTCGCTGCGCGGCGTCGGCCTCGCCGAGAAGCAGCTGCCGATGATCCTCGGCTGCGACGCCGCAGGCATCGGCCCGGACGGCGCCGAGGTGGTCGTCTACCCGGTGGTCCCGACCCCGGCCGACCCGCGCGGCGTCTCCATCCTCTCCGAGCACTACCAGGGCACACTCGCGGAGCGGGTCGCCGTCCCGGCCGCGAACCTGATCCCCAAGCCCGCCGCGCTCACCTTCGCGGAGGCGGCCTGCCTGCCGACCTCCTGGCTCACCGCGTACCGCATGCTCACCTCCCGCGGCCGCGTCGCCGAGACCGACGCGGTGCTGGTCCAAGGCGCCGGCGGCGGCGTCGCCACCGCGGCCGTGGTGCTTGCGGTGGCGATGGGCAAACGCGTCTACGCGACCAGCCGCGACGCCGCCAAGCGGGAGCGGATCGCCACGCTCGGCGCGACAGCTGTCGAACCCGGTGCCCGCCTACCCGAACGCGTCGGCGTGGTGATCGAGACTGTCGGCGAGGCCACCTTCGACCACTCGCTCAAGTGCGCCGGCTTCGGCGCCCGCATCGTCGTCTCCGGCGCCACCTCAGGCCATCTCCCCCAGGTCAACCTGCGCCGTGTGTTCGCCATGAGCCTGGAGATCCTCGGCACCTCGATGGGCACCCCGGAAGAGCTGGCCGCACTGATGGACCTGTGCGTCACCGCGAACATCCGCCCGGTCATCGACACCGTCTTCAGCTTCAGCGAGGTCGAGTCCGCCTTCGCCGCCCTAGCCTCCGGGAACATCTTCGGCAAGATCGTCCTCGACCACACGCGCTGACACAGCGCCGTAGAGGCGCCGACGGCCCGGAGCGCCACGTTCCACACTCGACACTGAGCGGGACGGTTGGGCCGGCAGCGGAGGGCTCAGGCGGTTTCGTCGGGTGACGGGGCGAAGCCGAGGGCGCGGGTGGACGGCGGCGAGACGATGAGGGCGATCACGAGGACGGCGAGGGCGATCAGCGCGGCGCCGAGCCAGACGAGGCCTCCCATGATCATGTAGTAGCCGATCGCGATGACCATCAGCTGCACCACGATGCCGGGGGCGCGGGCGCCACCGCGGTGGTGGCCGAGCGCGCGGGCGATCGCGTAGATGGCAGCGGACGCCGCGATCGTGAAGATTGTGACGCCGAGCGCGACGCTCAACGCGGCGAACGTGGACGTCAGGTCCTTGAAGACCAGGAAGATGGCGAGCGCGCCGACCACCACGGCCTGCGCCTTGAGCAGCAGCACGGCCACCCGCAGCGTCGGCGGGGAGGTGACGGGCTCTACCGCGGGGGTGGTGGTCACGGTTGCCACGATACCGGGGAGGCGGCCGTCACTCACCGTGGCCGATTGTGAAGCCGTGGCGATCGCGCGAGTGGGGCATGCGCGAGTGTGTGGTCGAACGACTACTCCGGCGTTCTCCATGAGTGGCGATGATCTGCGACATCCGCACTGATCGGATCGGAGACATCACCTCTCCGCCGGAGCCGTCCGGGTAGGGCGCGCCCGAGTGGGATTGGCGCGTTGATCGTGTGCGACTGACACCCGCCGGCCCATATCGGTGATCGTCCGGTTTCAGTGAGTCCACATGAGTCATTTGATCTCGGGATAGGACGCGAGTGCGATCAGTCGGTTACGCGTCGCAGCGACCGGTGCGCACTTTGGGGCAGATTTTTCTCCAGCACGCGACCGGGACGGCTAATCGGGCGTTGAGCTTGCATGACCTGCCCGTATGCAGCCGCCGGCCGAGAAGCCGCGGCCGTACCACCTTGACGGTGAGTATCTTGGCGTTCAACAGAAAGTACAGTTTCGCGGAGTAGCTGACGCGACGCGTGTAATCTGCTAACGAGTGGGTACCCGCCCAATATCAGGTTGGCACGACGTGATCCAAGAGATCGTGGCCGTGGCGGCCAGCACAAGAAACCGGGCCGGAAATGACGGCAATGCGGCGGGGACCGTACTACATTGACTTTTGACTGTCGCGTGCCGGGTGTCGGAGGAATACCGAAATTCGGACAAAGGGGTCGTGAGCTAGCTCACCGCGCCGAACTTTTTCGCAGCGCGCCTCTTGACTTTGCCAGAGTTCGTGAAAGCATTCACAAGCGAAATGAGTTACGGGGATGTTGCCGGGACGCACACGTAGTGCGACCGCCCAGCGACAAACACGGGCTCCACAAACGCCTGCTCACGCACTGTTGACCGATGGCTGCACACCGTCGCGATCAACGCCGCGCGCGCATAAGTAATGGTATTACGCATTTACCGAAACCGATCCGAAGAACAAGGAGTGTTGCCGCCATGGACTGGCGCCACGATTCTGTCTGCCGCGACGAGGACCCTGAGCTGTTCTTCCCGATCGGGACGTCCGGCCCGGCACTCCTCCAGGTCGAGCAGGCCAAGTCGGTTTGCCGGCGCTGCCCCGTGACCGAGGAGTGCCTTGCCTGGGCGCTCGAGTCGGGTCAGGATGCGGGCGTCTGGGGCGGAATGAGTGAAGAAGAGCGGCGCGCCGTGAAGCGCCGTGGCGGCCTGCGGGTCCGCGCTCACTCCGCCTGATTCACGATCACACGCGAAACGCCCCGGGAGAACCCCTCCCGGGGCGTTCTGCTGTGCGGGCACGGAAATCCCTGGCACAGAGGTCATCGCGCGCTTCATCGCCGCCGAATTACCCAGGAGCCACACCCGCCAAACCACCAAAAACCCCAAACGACCCGAAACCCGAATATGGTACGCATCGGGCGCACACGGTCGAAGCCGAGCCCGATCCGCCCGCGTCAGGCGGCCAGCACCTCACTGCCGAAGTCCACCGCGTCCGCCCGGGAGAGCACCAGGCGCGCGATGTCCGGCGCATCGGTCAGCGGCCCGGCCACCGCCACCACCCCGCCGGCCGTCCGCGCCGACGCCACCACCGTGTCGAAAAGCAGCCCGGGGGCGAGGAAGTAACCGGCGATGGCGATCCGGCGCGCACCAGCGGCCTGCAACGCCGACACCGCCTCCGCGCCCGTGGGTGGTGCGGCCGACGCGTAGGCCACCGCGGACGGCACACCGAGCACCTCGCCGAGCGCGACCGCGGCCTGTTCCACAGTTCCGCGCGCCGCGGCGTCGTTCGTTCCGGCCGCGGCCAGCAGCACCGCGTCGAACCCTCGGTCCGGCCCGGCGCCGGTGACCTCGGCGAGGCGGCGCAGCAGCCCGGCCAGGAGCAGGTCCGGCACGACGCCGTCGAATGGGCCGATCACCTCGCTGATCTCGACGGGCATGCGCAGCCCGTCCGCGCGCGCGGTCCGTACCACCTCCGGCACGTCGATCCGCCCGTGGTACGCGGCGGTGAGCAGCAGCGGCACCAGGATCGCCCGCTCCTGCCCGGCCGCCTCCAGCCGGTGCAGGACCTCGCCCGGCCGCGGCCCGGCATGGTCCAGATAGGACGCGCGGACGTCCACGCCGGGCCGGGCGGCGGCAACCGCCCGGACCAGCGCACGGGTGGCGTTCGCGGCGCGCGGGTCCCGGCTGCCGTGGGCGACCAGGACCAGCGACGCCGCTAGAGGTGCAGCCCGCATTCGGTCTTCTCGAACATCGCCCAGCGTCCGGCGCGCGGGTCCTCCCCGGCGGTGGTGCGCCGGGTGCACGGCCAGCAGCCGACCGAGGTGTAGCCCTTGCGGAACAGCTCGTTGACAGGCACGTTCCAGCGCGCGATGTACCTGTCGACGTCGGCCTGGGACCAGGCCGCGATCGGGTTGACCTTTACCTTACCCTTCTTCGGGTCGAAGCCGACGACAGGCGTGTTCGCCCGGGTCGGCGACTCGTCGCGGCGCAGACCGGCCGCCCACGCGTCGTAGCCGGCGAGCGCACGGTTGAGCGGCTCGACCTTCCGCAGGAAGCAGCACTCGTCCGGCGCGCGGTTGAACAGGCGCGGGCCGTACTCGCCGTCCTGCTGCCCGACGGTGAGCCGTGGCCGTATCGAGCGCACGTTCACCGGAAGCGTCGCGGCAACGATGTCGCGCACCTTGAGCGTCTCCGGGAAGTGCAGGCCGGTGTCGAGGAAGACCACGTCGACGCCCGGCTTCACCCGGGAGACGATGTGCGCGAGCACCGCGTCCGCCATCGAGCTGGTGACGCAGAACCGGTCGCCGAACATCTCGGCGGCCCAGCGCGCGATCTCCTCGGCGGGCGCGCCCTCCAGGAGCCGGTTGCCCTCGGCCGCGATCGCCTTGAGCTCCTCCGGCGTGCGGCGGACCTCTTCGACCGGCGCCTCGTCGACCGGGGCGACAAGCGCGGACATGGTGGCGGACAGCGCGGGCGCCGCATCGGTCTTGATCAGGTTGAGGCCGGCCGCGGAGATGGGGCTCATCGCTCGTTCACCGCTTCTCTGAGTATTCCGATGAACTTGATGGAAAATACGCGCACGCAGGAACGGCACTCCCACGCACCGTGCGTCTCCGCATGCGGGCGAAGGTCCTCGTCGCCGCAGTACGGGCAGTACAGAGGGGCAGCACGCTCACTCATGCCGGGCTCCCCGCGACGCTGCGGAACCGCTGAGACCGGCGCCGCACGTTCCGTTCGCTCGCACGCTCATCGCAGTTCGTCCTCCTCGACTCTGATCACCCAGTCGGCGAACCGCTCGCCGTCCGTACGACCGTCCAGGTAACGCCGGGTCAGCCGCTCCACGTACTCGGGAAGCTCGTCCGCGGTGGTCTTCAGGCCCCGCAGCTTGCGGCCGAAGCCGGCCTTCTGACCCTCGGCCATGCCCAGCCCGCCGCCGAGGTGGACCTGGAAGCCCTCCACCTGCTTGCCTTCCGGGCCCATCACCAGCTGGCCCTTGAGGCCGATGTCCGCGATCTGGGTGCGGGCACACGCGTTCGGGCAGCCGTTGATGTGGATGGAGATGTCCTCACCGGCGAGATCGCCGATCCGCTGCTCCAGCCGCTCGACCAGCTGCTGGCCGCGGGCCTTGGTCTCGACGATCGCGAGCTTGCAGTACTCGATTCCGGTGCAGGCCATCGTCGAGCGCCGCCAGACCGAGGGGAACGCCTCCAGCCCGATCTCACGCAGCCCGGCGACGAGCGAGTCGACCTTCTCCGGCGCGATGTCAAGCACAAGCAGCTTCTGGTACGCGGTAAGCCGCACCCGGTCGCTGCCGTGCGCCGCCACCACGTCCGCAAGCTTCCGCAGCTGCTCGCCGGAGGTGCGCCCGACGACCGGCGCCGCGCCGACGTACCGCTTGCCGTCCGCCTGCGCGTGCACGCCGATGTGGTCGATCGGCTTCTCCGGCAGCTCCGGCGCGGGGCCGTCGATAAGCGTGCGGCCGAGGTACTCCTTCTCCAGCACCTCGCGGAACTTCTCCACGCCCCAGTCCGCGACCAGGAACTTCAGCCGGGCGCGGTGCCGCAGCCGCCGGTAGCCGTAGTCGCGGAAGATGCCGACCACGCCTTCCCACACGTCGGGCAGCTCGGCCAGCGGCACCCAGACGCCGAGGCGCTGGGCGAGCATCGGGTTTGTGGAGAGGCCGCCGCCGACCCAGAGGTCGAAGCCGGGGCCGTGCTCCGGGTGCACCACGCCGAGGAACGAGATGTCCTGCACCTCGTACGGCATGTCGGCCAGCCAGGAGATCGACGACTTGAACTTGCGCGGCAGGTTCGAGTACGCCGGGTCGCCGATGAAGCGCTCCACGATCTCGTCGATCGCCGAGGTCGGGTCGATCGCCTCGTCCGCGGAGACGCCCGCGACCGGGCTGCCCAGCACCACGCGCGGGCAGTCGCCGCACGCCTCGGTGGTGTGCAGGCCGACCTCCTCCAGCGCCTTCCAGATCGCGGGCATGTCCTCGACCCGGATCCAGTGCAGCTGGATGTTCTGCCGGTCGGTGAGGTCCGCGCTGTTCCGCCCGTACCGCTCGGAGATGTCCGCGATCACCCGCAGCTGGGCGATGCTGAGCTGGCCGCCGTCCACCCGGACGCGGAGCATGAAGAACTTGTCCTCCAGCTCCTCCGGCTCCAGCACTGCTGTGCGCCCGCCGTCGATGCCGGCCTTGCGCTGCGTGTAGAGGCCCCACCAGCGGAACCGGCCGCGCAGGTCGGCCGGGTCGATCGAGTCGAAGCCGCGGTGGGCGTAGATGTTCTCGATCCGGGCGCGGACGTTGAGCGGGTTGTCGTCCTTCTTGCTGCGCTCGTTCGGGTTCAGCGGCTCACGGTGACCCAGCGCCCATTGACCCTCGCCGCGCGGGCGACGAGGAGGGCGGGCGTTGCCGCCGGTCGTGGGAGTGGTGCTAACCGCCATCGCGGCGTCCTCCGGTGTGGCTCGTGGTGAAGGACGCACACACACGGCGGCCGCCCCGGAGAAATCAGGGCAAGCGACGACATCGTCAACGGGCCGGCGAGTGCACGCCCAGGCAGACTGGTGCGGGCGAGGTCAGCAGGCCGGACAGATGGCGCTGCGCACGCGGCCGTAATCCACATGGCGGCGGGACGTCAGTCCCAGCGTCATGGCACGGTGCGCGGCGGTAGTCACGTCCCTCATGCTGCCACATCGATCCCGGCCCGGCCAGGGTCCGCGCTCCGCGTCCCAGATGCCGGTTACGCTGTGGTTACCGTCACGCCGTAACAATGTGTTCATCCATGCCCGTGCGTGTGGAGGCCGGCCGCTAGTCTCAGGCGCGTGAGTACACCCCTGTTCCGTCGCATCGCGCGGCTCACACTGGCCGCGCTGATCATCGCGCCGGCGCCGCTCGCACTGCCCGGCGCCGCTCACGCCCGCATCGGTTGCGGCGGCCCGGCCGGCAATCCCGCACCGGCACAGCGCGGCTGGGCGCTGGACCGGCTGGCTCCGGAGACCGCCTGGCCGCTCAGCCGCGGCGCAGGCGTCACTGTCGCGGTCATCGACTCCGGCGTCAACGGCGATCACAAGGTGCTGAAGGGCCAGGTGCTCGCCGGGCGCGACTTCAGCCTGCCGGACTTCGACGGGCAGTGCGACACGCTCGGCCACGGCACAGTCATCGCCGGGATCATCGCCGGTAAGGAGGTGTCCGGCGTCGCGTTCACAGGCATCGCGCCGGATGCGAAGATCCTGCCGCTCCGGGTGCTCGATTCCGACAAGCCCAGCACGGACCCGTCCGCGCCGGGCCGCATCGCGCAGGCGATCACCTACGCGGTGGACCAGGGCGCGGACGTCATCAACCTGTCGCTGGAGACGGACCCGGTCGATTCGCTGAACGCCGCCATCGCGTACGCGGAGGAGAAGAACGTGGTCGTGGTCGCGGCCGGCGGCAATCAGGCGCCGGACGAGACCCGCAACGGCGGCGTCTTCCCCGCGGCGTACAAGACGGTGCTGGCCGTTGCCGGCGTCGACGAGCAGGGCGGGCACGTCGCCACGTCCGTCCAGGGGCCGTACGTGGACCTCTCCGCCCCGGGACTGGACCTGTTCGGGCCCGCGCCGACCGGCGACGGCTTCGTCGGTGAGGAGGCAGGCGGGACCAGCTTCGCCGCGGCCTACGTGTCAGGCGCGGCCGCGCTGGTCCGGTCGTACTTCCCGACAATGACGGCGGCGGACGTGCGGGCGCGCCTGATGGCCACCGCGGACCAGCCGCCGACCGGCCAGGACAACTCGTTCGGCACCGGCATGGTCAATCCGTACCTGGCGCTGAGCACGGTCTTCACCACGAAGTCGGAACGGCCAGCCGAGCCGATCGCACTTGCGGCGAAGCCGGCGGACCCGACCGCCACGGCCCGGCTGGTCGCCTGGTGGGCGATCGGGATCGTGCTTGTGCTGACGGTGGCGACGCTTGCCGGCGCCCCGCTGATCCGGCGGGGCCGCCGCAACGGCTGGCGCCCGAACCACGGCAACATCTGATCGACACAGCAACGATGGGGGTACGGCCGGAGCCGTACCCCCATCGTCGTTTGTGCTTTCAGCGGTAATTCGGTGGCGGCGGCGGGGGTGGCAGCGGCTGCTGGCCCTGCGGCGGCGGAGAGTACGGCTGCTGCTGCGGATAACCGGGCGCCTGCTGGTAGGGCGGCGGCTGGTAGGAGCCGGCCGGCGGGTACCCGGGCTGCTGCTGCGGATAACCCGTGTTCCCGGCCGCGACCGGGCGCTTGCGACGGCCGGCCGAGAGCGCGACGACAAGGATCAGCACGAACACGGCGAGCGCGACGAGCCCCACCCACCAGTAGTCGGCGACCAGGCGGTCGAGCATCGGCGGCTCGTCCAGGCTCGCGTCGTGACCGGCGTCCGCGCCGTCCATCGGGTTGCCGACCGGGTTCGCGGTCACGGACGGCACCTCGGCGGAGACCGCGGCCAGCGCGTCGATGGCGCCGTAGCCGTAGTGGTCGTCGCGTCCCTGCGGCCCCTTGTCCTTCGCGGTCGCGGTCAGCCGGTTGATCAGGTTCGCGGTGTCGAGGTCCGGGTGCTTCGCCTTGACCAGCGCGGCGACCGCGGAGACCACTGCGGTGGCGGCGCTGGTGCCGGTGCTGTTGCCGTAGCCGTCGGTGCCCATCGTCAGCGGGTAGGCGGAGAGCAGGTCCACGCCCGGCGCCGCGATGCCCATCTGCGCGCCGGTGGCGCCGCCGTCCCAGAACTCGCCCTTCTGGTCGAGGCCGGAGACCGCGAGGACGCCGGGGATGGCGGCCGGCGGGCCGATGATCGGGCCGGTCTCCTCCAGGTTCCCCGAGCCGGCGACCAGGACCACGCCCTTGCTGTTCGCGTACTCCACGGCGGCGCGGTCGTCCGGGCTGAGCGCGGTCATGACGCCGTTGGCGTCCTCCCGGGAGATCGACATGTTGATCACGTCCGCGCCCTGGTCGACGGCGGCTCGGATGGCCGCCGGCAGCGCGAGCCTCGGGTTGCCGTTGTCGAACTGCAGGGACAGGATCGTCGCCTCCGGCGCGATGCCCTTGACCAGGTTGTTCCGGCCGTTGCCCTGGCCGGCGATGATGCTGGTGATCGCGGTGCCGTGGAAGCGGATGTCCTTCAGGCCGCCGGTGCTCTGCTGCGTCGTGCTGTAGGAGCCGCCGTCGCGCACGTCCGCGCCCTTGAAGTCGGGAAGCGTGACGTCCACACCACTGTCGATCACCGCGATCGTGATGCCCTTGCCCTTGCTCCCGGCCGCCTTCTGCAGCTGCGGGACCTTCAGGTAGTCGTCGTAGTACCACTTCTGGTACGCCTCGGCGTCGATCGTCGGCGCGGCCGCGTACGCCGCACCGGGCGCCGCCAGGACCGCACTTCCGCCCGCTACAAGCGTGACAAGTGCTGACGCGGCGAAGCGGCGCCGCCGTCCGAGCTTCATCGGTTTCTCTACCCCGTCCGTGATTCGAAAGACCGTCCGTAATGCGAAAGACCGTGCGGAACGGCGAAGGGCCCGGTTCGGCGGAAACCGAACCGGGCCCTCACACGGAGGTCAGGTCCACAGTCTGGAGTTCGACATCTCGGTGGAGACGTAGTTCTCCTTGGCGACGCCGACGGCCTGGCCGATGTCGTTCAGGATCTTGTTGATGTCCCGGACCGCGTTGTCCCAGGAGGCCTGGTGTGCCTCGTACGCGACCCGGTCCTCACCGTCCCACTGGAGCTTCTGCAGCATCTGCCGGAGGGTGTCGAGCTTCTCGTCGATCGTCTTGGAGATCGAGTTGATCTGCTGCGTGGAGCTCTCGAGAACCGCGTAATCAACTTTCACAACGCTCATGGCGTTCTCCTTACTTCTCGCTGCTTACGGGTTCAGGGCCGAGTGGAACTTGTCGAGCATCTGCTGCTGCTCCTCGTCGTTCACCTGGTGCGTGGTGCCCGACTTGTCAAGCAGTTCAGCGATGCTGTCAAGCGCCTGCTGGAGCTTCTCGGTGTCCTGGTTCCACTGGTTCATGAGGTTCTGGAAACCGGTGGAAGCCGAACCCTGCCAGGCAATGGCAAGGTCATCGACCACATTCCAGAGCTTCTTGAGCTCCCCGTCGACCTCACTCCGCGTGGACCGCACATCGTTCGCAGCGGTGTGGAGTGTCGCGTGATCGACCTCGAACGGGCCCGCCATGGTCTTCACCCCTTCGTCATCGTCTAGTGCAGCCAGTCGCTGCGCCTCAGTGCAGCCAGTGGCTGCGCCTCCCCCGCGGCGGCGTCTGAAACCCCACCAACGGACACTTCGCAACGACGGTAACGCACCAGGTCCAGTGGTTACAGCCTCGGTCACCGCCCCGACGGCGAAATGTCCAATTCAGACGTTTTTATCGGACTTCACCGTCGGGGCAAAATGTCTTTCTATGGCTCTGTCCAGGCAGTTTGGATCAGATTCTGGCCGTCGCGCCGGCGCACCAGCATGCCGCGGCCCGGAGGCTGGATGCTCGGGCGCAGATTTCCGACGATCTGGCCCTCCTCCCGGTTGCCCGACATCAGCAGCGTCGGCGTGTCCAGCTCGCGCAGCCGCTGCAGCACCTGCTCGTAGCCGGCCCGGGCCGCGCCGCCCATCCGGCGGGTCAGGATCAGGTGCAGGCCGATGTCCCTGGCCTGCGGCAACAGCTCGATGAGCGCGCTCAGCGGGTTGTTGCCACCGGACGCCACCAGGTCGTAGTCGTCGACAAGCACGTACAGGTCCGGGCCCCGCCACCAGGACCGGTCCCGCAGCTGCTGCGGCGTCACGTCCGGGCCGGGCAGGCGGGCCTGCAACGCGCCCCGGATCTGCTTCATGTTCGTGGCGAAGACCTCACTCGACGGGGAGTAGTCGAGCAGGTGATCACCCTCGATCGCGCCCAGCAGGCCGCGCCGGTAGTCACCGACGACGATCCGGGCCTCTGCGGGTGTGAATTTCTCCATGATCTGCCGGCCGATCATGCGCAGCAGGTTCGTCTTGCCGCACTCCGCGTCGCCGAAGACCACCATGTGCGGCTCTGACGTGTCCATCAGCACCGGGGCCAGGTGCGCCTCGTTGATGCCGATCGGCAGGCCGGCCCGGGACGGGTCGACCATCCGGTTCAGCTCCGCCACCGGGAGCATGCGCGGCAGCAGGCGCACCTTCGGCGCCGGCGCGTGCGGCCAGGCCGCCTTGACCTGCTCCACCGCGGACGTGGTGGCCTCGGCCAGATCGTCGAGCAGCGGCTTGCCGTCCAGCCGGGAGATCGCGGCCAGGAAGTGCAGCTTGTCCCGGGTCAGACCACGGCCGGGGGTGCGCTCCGGCACGTTCGCCGCGCCCTTGCGGTCGATCTCCGACTCGCTCGGATCACCGAGTCGCAGCTCAAGCTTCGTACCCAGCAGGTCGCGCATCTTGATCCGGACCTCGGACCAGCGGGCCGCGGTGATCACCAGGTGAACGCCGTAGCCGAGACCGCGCTGGGCCAGCATGGTGATCGTCTGCTCCAGCTCCTCGTAGTCCTCTCGGAGCGTGCCCCAGCCGTCCACCACCAGGAACAGGTCGCCGAACAGGTCGTCCGGCACCTCGCCGTTGGCCTGGCGGCGCCGGTACGTGTTGATCGAGTCGATTCCCATCGTGGTGAACCGGGCCTCGCGCTCGTCGATCAGCGACGTCACCTCGGCCACGGTCCGGCGCACCGCCTCGCCGTCGCGGCGGCCCGCCACACCGGAGAGGTGCGGCAGCCCGTCCAGCGCCCGCAGCGCGCCACCGCCGAAGTCGAGGCACATGAACTGCACCTCGCGCGGCGTGTGGGTGACCGCGAACGACAGCAGCATCGACCGCAGGATCGTGCTCTTGCCGGACCGCGGGCCACCCACGATGACCACGTTGCCGCCCGCGCCGGACAGGTCCGCCACAAGCGGGTCGCGGCGCTGCTCGAACGGGCGGTCCACGATGCCGACCGGGACCATCAGCTTCGCCGCATTCCGCCAGGCGGCCGGCGACAGGCCGTGCACCGGGTCCGGCGTGAGCGGCGGCAGCAGCTTGTCCACAGTGGGCGGCACGCCGAGCGGCTCAAGCCACACCCGGTGCGCGGCCTTGCCCCGGCCGTGCAGCTGGTCGATGAGCACGTCGAGCATGCTCTGCTGCTTGCCCATCTCCTCGTCCTCGTCGTCGGCCATGACGACCTGCTCGTTGATCTCGGGGGCCGGGATGAACTCCGTCCCGTACTCAAGGATCTGGCGCTGCACCACGGCCTGCGAGCGGACGGCCCGGCCCGGCGCCTTGTACGGCCCGGACACGTACGCCGCCCGGAACCGCAGCATCGTGGTGGTGTCGGTCTTCAGGTAGCCGTGGCCGGGCGCGCTCGGCAGCTCGTAGGCGTCCGGCACCCCCAGCACGATCCGGGACTCCACAGCGGAGAACGTGCGCAGGCCGATCCGGTACGACAGGTGCGTGTCCAGACCGCGCAGCTTGCCCTCCTCCAGCCGCTGCGACGCGAGCAGCAGGTGCACGCCGAGCGACCGGCCCAGGCGGCCGATCATGACGAACAGGTCGATGAAGTCCGGCTTGGCGGCCAGCAGCTCGCTGAACTCGTCACAGATGATCAGGAGGCTGGGCATCGGGTCCAGCTCCTCGCCGGCCGCCCGCGCCTTCTCATAGTCGAACCGGGAGACGTAGTTGCCTGCCGCGCGCAACGCCTCCTGCCGGCGCACCATCTCACCGGCGAGCGCGTCCTTCATGCGGTCGACAAGCGGAAGCTCGTCCGACAGGTTGGTGATCACGGCGCTGGTGTGCGGCAACGCGTCGAGCGAGGCGAACGTCGCGCCACCCTTGAAGTCGACGAGCACGAAGTTCAGCTCCGCCGACGAGTGGGTCACCGCGAGCGCGCCGACGATCGTGCGCAACAGCTCCGACTTGCCGGAACCGGTCGCGCCGATGATCAGGCCGTGCGGGCCCATGCCCTCGTGCGCGGACTCCTTGAAGTCCAGCTCCACGACGTTGCCGTCCGGCCCGAGGCCCAGCGGGATGCGCAGCCGGTCCCGGTGCGGCCGGGTTCGCCACGTCTGGTTGATGTCCACGCCCGCGACGTCGCCGATGCCGAGCAGGTCGGGCAGCTCCATGCTCTTGGCGAGCGGCTCCTCCGACGTGGCAGCGCTCTGCTGGGACAGCCGGTACGGCGACAGCTGCCGCGCCAGCCCTTCGGCCTGCACCAGGCTGAGCTGGTCCGGCTTCCCGAGGTGGGTGCTCGACTTGCCGCGGAACACCTCGACCGAGTCGGCGGTGACGTCCAGGCAGAGCAGCCACCGGCCGGCGTCCCGCGGCACCGCGCCGGAGAGGTCGACGACAGTCGTGCCGAGCAGACCCTGGCCGTAGAGCTGGCAGTTCGCCGACACCTCGCCGCCGTCAAGCACGATCAGCACGTGCGGCGACGTGGTCAGCGGCTTCGCGTCCGGGCTGAACCGGGGACGGCTGGCCAGCTCGTCCGCGAGCATCTGCTCGGCCGCGAGCAGCGTGCTGAACACCATCCGCCGGCCACCGGCGGCGTCGTTGCGGCGCGGGTGCTGCGCGTGCGGCAGCCACTTCGTCCAGTCCCAGCTCGCCTGCCGGTCCGGCGCCGCGACCACGGCGATCAGCAGATCGTCAGGCGCCTGGAACGTGGTGAGCTGGCCGAGCACCGCGCGCATCAGGCCGAGCGTGGGCTCCCGGTCGCCGCGAAGCACGATCCGGCTGAACGCGCGGATGGACAGCGCGATCGGCAGGTCCGGCACGACTGAGTGCGAGCGGACGAACCGCCGCAGCGCGATCGCGGCCATCGGCTCGAGGTCCTCGACCGGCTTCGTCTCCGGCGTGACGATCTGCACCGCGAGCTGCTGCGGGCCGATCGCGATCCGGGCCTCGCCGAAGTCGTCCTCGGTGACGCGCCGCTCCCACATCCGGCGGGAGGCCGCGAACGAGTACAGCGCGTCCGCCTCCGGGTGCTTCCAGGTGGTCGCGGCCCGCTGCTGCTCCGCCGCGCGCCGGGTCCGCTTCCGGACCTGCGCGAGGTAGCGCATGTAGTCGCGCCGGTCCGCGTTCAGTTCGGCCTTGTCGTTGCCGCCGCCCATCTGGCCGACCGCCATGCCGACCATCGAGACGCCGAACAGACCGCCGGCCACCCACATCATGGCCCCGCCGCCACGGCCCGCGTAGAGGAACGCCATCGCGCCCGCGCCGCAGAGCATCGGCAGGATCATCATCAACTGCCCGAGCGACTTGGGCAGCTCCTCCGGCAGCTCGGGCGGCGACTCCAGAAGCACCTCGCCCCGGGGCAGCTGTGGCCCCTGCCGCCGCGGTGGCCGCCGGAACAGCACCGTACTCATCCGCGTCTCGCCTCCCCGTAAATCCCCCGTCGGACGCCGCTTCATCGGAGGTGGCGTCGGGTGGGCATCCTAGCGTTCGCCATCGTAGGTACTCTCCTCACGAAACGTGAGTGGCTTGGATCCACGGGGAGGCAACCATGGCCGCCACAGTGAGCGGGAGCAGCAGGGTCACGATCGTCGCGCCCAGGACGAGGCTCGACCTCGCCCTGCCGTCCGACGTGCCGTTGGCCGATCTACTGCCCACGGTCCTGAAGCATGCCGGCGAGGAAGTCGCGGACCAGGGCGCCGCGCAGGGAGGCTGGGCGCTGGCGCGACTGGGCGGCCGGCCGCTCGACAGCTCGCGCACCGCTGTCGAACTGGAGATCCGCGACGGCGAGATGCTCTATTTCACGCCACGTGCGGAGGCGCGTCCCGAGGTCGTGTTCGACGACATCGTCGACGCGGTCGCGACCGCCACCCAGAAGCGTGAGGGTCGCTGGGACACGGCGATGACCAGGCGTTTCTCGGTCGGTTTCGCGGCCGTGGCGCTGCTTGCCGGCGCGATCGGCGTGCTGTTCGCCGGCCCGCCGCAGCTGCCCGGCGGCATCGCCGGGCTGGCCTCGGCCGCGCTGCTCATGCTTACCGCCACGCTGCTGTCCCGCGCCGCAGGTGACGGCCGCAGCGGCGCGCTGGTGGCCGGCGTCAGCCTGGTCTTCGGCACGATCGGCGGCCTGCTGCTGCTCGCCGGGGACCTCGCCATCGCCGACCTCGCCGCCCCGCACGTGCTGCTCGGCGCCGCGGTGCTGCTCCTGCTCGGCGTGATCGCCACCCTCGCGGTCGGCTATGCGACACCACTGTTCCTGGGCTCGGCCGCGGGTGGCGTCGCCCTCGCACTCGGCGCCGGAATCTGCATCATCTTCGACCGGAGCGCCGCGGCCTCGGCCGCGATCGTGGCCGGCGTGGTCTTCGCGTTCCACCCGGCGCTGCCGATGCTGTCCTACCGGCTGGCCCGCGTACCGGTCCCGTCCATCCCGACCGGCCCGGAGGACCTCAAGGCCGACGAGGAGACAGTCGACGGGCGCCGCGTGCTGGACCTCAGCGAGCGCGCGGACGAGTACCTGACCGCGCTGATCTGGACCGTCTCCACGATCGTCTTCAGCGCCGAGATCGTCCTCGCCTTCGACGGCGGCCTCAGCGCGGTGCTGCTCGGCCTGGCGCTCGCGCTGCTCCTGCTACTGCGCGCCCGCCCCTACCCGAGCCGCCGCGAACGCCTCCCCTCGCTGCTCGCAGGCGGTGGAGGCCTCATCCTCGTCGCGTTCGCCGTCTTCGGCTGGGGCGGCTGGGCGGCCCGGCTCGGCCTGGTCCTCGGCGGCCTGATCATCGTCGCCGCGATCAGCCTGATCTACGGCCTCTCGGTCGCCGGCAAGCGGATCGCCCCCATCTGGGGCCGCCTGCTCGACATCTGGGAGATCATCCTCATCCTCACAGTGGTCCCGCTCGCCGCCTGGGTCTGCGGCCTCTACAGCTGGATCACCACAGTGAGCGCATAGCCCCATTTCGCCCCACCAGGGCCGGGAACCGCCACCGCGGTCCCGGCCCTGCCGCTTTCCCCCGAGCCCACGGACTCGCTTCCCCGCCGCGACCCCGGATCCACCGCAGCCAAAAAAGCAACGATCAAGCCCGTAGAAGCTCATCTCCCGCCTCCGCGGTGGTCCGGACCCGCATGCTCCCGCGGCCTCGGATCCGTGGCCGGTCACCGAAACCCCGGTGCGCCATCGACGTCCCTGACGGTGCGCAGCAGGCCGGGGCAACCCAGGACCACGGGTTGTTTCCGGCCACGGCGGAACCGGCTCCGAGCGACGAGCAGAGCGCCAGCGGAGCCCTCTCGGCATCTTCCCGGCCGTGCTTGCGAAGAACCCGGAGCTGGCGACGTGAGATTTGCCCGTGGGAGCACCTCTATTGCCCATTCGGGCCGCCTGGGGACTGACGATCGAATGGACTTGGGCGTGGTGAGTGGTTTCAGCTGTTCATTGTGGTTGCGGAGGCGAGAGCAGCACTGCCGCCGTCTCAGCGGCTGCGGGCGAAGCGGCTGCGGGCGAAGCGGCTGCGGGCGAAGCGGCTGCGGGTTGAGACAGCTTCGAGTTGAGGCAGCTTCGAGTTGAGGCGTGGGTGGGTGCAAGGGCTGGCACCGAGGCCGCGACTTCCGCAAGTATGCGGGCCTGTCGTGGCACTTCGGCAGGTCTCAGGGCCGGGCACGAACGCGGAGCCACACCGGATCCGCATATATCAGGACACACCCCAGCGCTCACGACCCGCCTCATGTGGAGATCCGCGGTCAGTGTCCAGGCAGGTTCGGGCGCTGCGCGCCCGATATTTCGTCATATAGAGGCCGCCTTGTGCGTTCGTCCTGAAGCCGAAGAGGCAGGAAGGCTCACGTCAAGATCCTTGCGGCTCTGGTGGCCCTTATCCGAGCGCAATAAGGGCCACCAGAGCCGCAAGGATCTTGCATCCCGCCAGATGGACGCGAGATCTCACACAACGAACCCATCTCGGCGTGGAACGCCCGACCTGCCGTTGTCTCTGGCGCGGCGACACGGGAGAGCCAAGATCAACTGCCCCTTCGGCAAGCTCGCGGCTTCGGTGCCGGCCCTTGCCACCACCCAGACCGAGACCAACCGCCCTCCCGCCAGCCCACGACTCCGGCGCCGGCCCTTGCCACCACCCAGACCGCAGCCGCCCTGACCAGCCACCGCTTAGACGATGACCGCGCTACCCCCGCGTGCCGCGAGACCGCCGACCAGAGCCGGAACGACCCACCACACTCCCGGCCTCGATGCCAGCCCTTCGATCGTCAGGCCCCAGACCGCCCGAATGGCAACAGAGCCGGGAGCAAGCGAGCCGTACCACCGCGGGAGCGGGAAGACGAACCAGATCTGGGTATTCCGGGTCTCTCAGGCGCGGCGGGGGGCCTCGCCGAGCGACTGCTTCTCGATGCTTGTGGGGGTGAACCAGAAGTACTGGGCCTCCGGGCCGTTGCCGAGCAGGACCGCCATGTCGACGTTGAGGCGCTGGAAGAGCTTGACGTCGCGGCCGGTGAGGCGGAGCGGGGCCGCGCCGATCGTGGCCTCGGTGGCGTTGAGGCGCTGGACCACGGCCAGGTCCGCCGAACGGAGCAGCGTGGCCACGCCCGGTACCAGTTGCTGGATCACGGTGAGGCGGGCCTGCCAGGGCTGGAGCGGATGGGTAAGCGCCGACTCGGCCGCCTCCGGGTGCACGTCGACCACGTGCAGTACCGGCTGGACTGCCGTGCCGGACGGGATGGAGCCGGGATTGGCCAGACCTTGGACCAGCATCAGCCGGTCGGGGCGCCCGGTCGCCCACTGGCCGAGGTTCTGCCACTGGTCCGGGGCGTGCGAGCTGACCACGACGCGCGCGCCGACCGCGAGCGCGCGGAAGACCACCAGGCGGGCGGCCCACCAGTTGCCGATCAGCGCGACGTCGGTGCCCTCGGGGCGGAAGACCTGCACGGGCACGGGCGCGCCGTTGCGGTCCCGGCCGAGCAGCAGGCCGCCGCGCGGCACGGGCGCTGTGAGCGGTGCGAGCGCGGCCGGCTCGGTGGTGAACCGTCCGGTGACGGCGTGCAACTGGGTCATCCGATCGCTCCTCCCGTGGGCGCGGACGCGTAGATCGCCGCGGCGTGCTGACCGTCGAGCCGGCGGAGTTGGATGCCGCTCTGGTTGAAGATGCCGACGACCGCGGAGAGCGTCTCGGCGGCGGTGGTCGCGCGCGCCGCGATGTCCACGATGGCCTGCATGCGCAGGTCGCCGTCCTGCTGGCGGTTGAGCACGACCGCGACGGTGGCGGAGAGCGCGCCGACCTCGGTCAGCCGGCGGGCCGCGACGGCCAGGCCGCCGGGCGAGAGCCGGGTGGCGAGGAAGCCGACGTGGACCGCCTCGGTGCCCTGCCAGCCCGCCCAGTTCTCCCGCTGGACCTGCTGGGCCGGGACCGGGCCGCCGCCGGTGACGGCCGCGCCGGTGAGGCCGGCCACGCTTGCGACGGCCGCGGTCAGCTCGGTCGCGGTGAGCGCGTGGGAGACGAAACCGGCGCTGTCGAGCGTCTTGCCGATCCGGCCGAGCAGCGCGGCGAGCGCCTTGTGCACGCCCTCCGGGCCGCCGCCACGACTGGCGCTGGCGGCGAGCGCGTCGGCCGGGCGCAACCGGGCCGCCACCCAGACGCGGGAATCGGCCGGGATGGGAAGACCACCGAGCAGCTCACGGTACGACTGGACGGCCGGGGCCGAATGGTCGAGGAACGAGGTCGGCGCCGGCACCAGGTGCGTCACCACCTGGAGCGCGGAGACCGGCAGCGCGGACTCGGCGAGGATGCGGCCGACCCGGTCCAGCCCGAGCCCGGCATCTGTCACCGAATCGTTACCCGCATTGACCGCGAGGGCGACGAACCAGCCCATGTCATCGCGCCCGACACCGATCGGCGTGCCGCGCTCGCGAATCTCGGTCACGGCCAGGTGCGGGCTCAACGCGGCGAGTTCCCGGTCCGGCTGCCCGGCGGCGGCCCGCGCGCGCTCCTTGAACCGGCGGTTGACCACGCGGTGCTCGAACCACCAGCGACCCTTGAGCCGAAGGAACGCCAGGACCAGCAGAATCACCGCCAGGACCGCGGCCGCGGGCAGTGCCCAGGCCGGTCCGCCGAGCGACGCGAGCACGGCCACCACGGCCACCTCGACACAGACCAGCTGTGCCACTGACAGGCCGCCCAGGTGTCCGCGCCGTCGCTCGGACGGCAGCGGTGGCGCGACCCGTCGCCCCGTATCGGTCATGGTCATCCCCGTGTGCCCTCCTCGCGCGAACGCCTTCCGGCCGGTCATCCGGGTCCTGCGGAGCACCGCAGGTCCCCCGGCCCTACCGGCGGACCCTTATCGTAGGGACGCGCGCGACACGGCGGGAACCGCTGCCATTCGCGGCACCGTTTCAGGAGGGGCCGCGACACGGGGGGACCGTGGTATTCGCGGCACCGCTTCAGGAAGGATTGTGGATGCGTACCCGGCGTGATCAGGTCCAGGCGTACCGGTTCGTCACCCGCCGCATCGTATCGGCGTTGGTCTCCGGCGAGCCCGAGTCCAACGACCTGCCGATGCGGCGTCTCGGGCTGGCGCTTGTCGGCAGCGTGATGGTGGCCGGGCTGGTGCTCGGCGGCTTCGGCGCCTACGGGTTGCTCACCGACAACAGGGCGCCGCTCGCGGACGACAGCCTGGTGATCGACAAGGACACCGGCGCGAAGTACGTCTACCTCACGAAGCGGCTGTTCCCGGTCGCCAACTACGCGTCCGCACGGCTGATCCTCGGCACCGAGAACCCGACCATCCGCCGGGTGTCCTCAGGTTCGCTGAAGGGCATGCCCCGCGGCCGCACCGTCGGCATCGTCAACGCGCCGGACGCGCTGCCCGACCCGAAGAACCTGTCCGGCAACGTCTGGCGGGTCTGCTCGAACCTGACGCTCACCGAGGGCAGCGTCCCGGTGAGCAGCCTGGTCGTCGGCCAGTCGCTGAGCGGCGCGGGGGCGCTCGGGGACGAGGCCGTACTGACCTACTTCGAGGACAATTCCGGCCAGCTCAACTACTACCTGGTGTGGAACAGCATGCGGCTGAAGGTGCCGCAGACCACGGCCGTGAACCTGGACGATCAGAAGGCGGTAAAGGTCTCCGAGCAGCTGATCAACGCGATCCAGGCCGGCCCGGACCTCAAACTGCCGCAGGTCTCGGGCATGGGCTCGCGGTTCTCCGGCACTGTGGGCGGCAGCCAGGCCGTGATCGGCAACGTGTACCGGGTCGGCGACCAGGCGTACGTACTCACCCAGTCCGGCCTCTCCCGGATCGGGAACCTGACGGCGGAGCTGCTCAAGAACAACGGGCGGGACGAGCTGGACACCACCGCGGTGGAGGCGGAGCGGCTGAAGACGGACACCCGGATCGAGCCGGAGGGCTTCCCCGGCGAGATGCCGAAGCTCAGCAAGACCGTGACGACGACAAGCAACGGCGCGATCTGCAACTTCTACGACGTGGGCACCGGCAAGAGCGTCGTCGAGGTGTACGCGACCCGCCCGGCCGAGCTGACGGCCGGGCTGGACACCAGCAACAGCCTGTCGGTGCCCGGCGCCACCGCCGCGGTCGACCGGGTGCTGCTGACCGGCGGCTCGGGCGCGCTGATCCAGTACTCGCAGAACGGCAAGGCGGCGCCGGGCAACACCGTGTTCCTGCTCACCGACAGCGGCCGCAAGTACCCGCTTGGCACCGAGGGTGGCAGCGCACTTGACGCGCTCGGCTACAAGGGGGCGACGATCTCGCCGGTGCCGGCCGCGCTGGGGGAGCTGATCGAGGTCGGACCGACGCTGCAGATCAGCACCGCGCGACAGTCCGTGACGAATACGCCGACAACCGGATAGTTCAGACACCAGCCGGGCGGCCGGTGCACCGATGTGCACCCATTGGTTACGCTGGCACTTCGGGGTAGCCGCGCGGGGTCGTCGATGTCTGTCAGTCGATGTCCGTGACTCGCCGCCGTCCCGAACAGATCCAGACGATCGGATTTCGCTTGAAGACGGGGAGGCGATAGCCATGAGTCCGGCTGATGGTGCAAACACCACTGTAGACGTCGATTCACTGCAGGAGTTCCAGGACCAGCTGAGACTGCGCCTGAGCGAGATCGACCACGTGATCAACGTGATGAGCAACCGGATGAGTTCGTCGTTGCCCATCGGGACGTTCCACCACGCGGCGCAGATCTCCAGCAACTACACGAGGCGGTGGGCGCAGCACCTTGCGAACGCGAACCGGCTGCGGACCGCGATCGTGGCCACACAGACGGCCACTGCCGAGATCCTGAAGAACTACACCACGACCGAGCAGCTCAACGAGGTCAGTGCCAACGAGATCGCCTCGACCGTGGGTGACCTCGGCACGCCGCTGCGGGAGACGAAGCATGTCTGATCTGACGTCGTACTACGAGGGCGAGAGCCACGAGACGCTCTACACGCAGCTACGGGCGGGTGACCCGGCGTCGGTCACGGCAGCGAGCGACCACTGGAGCACTGTCGAGTCCACCCTCGGCGACATCGCCACCGCGTTGACCCGCGATCTGGGGTCGCTCAACGAGAAGTGGAGCAGCGCCTCGGGTGACGAGTTCACCCAGCGGGTGCAGACGGTCGTCGACTTCGCCGCGGAGAACGCGCGGGGCGCCGGCTACGTCAAGACCTCGCTGGCGTCGTTCGCCACCGAGCTCAAGGCCGCACAGGCCAAGGTGGACGACCCGGCGGACACGAACGACAGCGACAGCGCGAAGGGTGGCGCCGTGATCGGCGCGGTGGTGGGCGGCGCGCCCGGCGCCGTGCTCGGCGGCTACCTGGGCCACGAGCGCGACGAGGAGCAGCGGGAGAAGGCGAAGGCGCGCACGGTCGAGCTGATCGCCGGCCTCGCCAGCGACTACCAGCTGGACTGGGCGTCCGGCGGCGTCACGCCGCCGCAACCGCCGGCGAAGCTGCCCGGCAGTGTCGACAACAACGGCGCCGGCGACAAGCACGGCCCGGGCGCCAGCAACGTCGGCTCCATCGGCGGCGCCGGCGGCACCAGCTCCTCCGGCTCCGGCACGAAGAGCGCGCCGGGCAGCCCGTCGCTTGTCGCGGAGCTCGGTGACGGTGACGGCACCGGCGGCACCGCGGGGACCGTACCGTCCACGTCGCTCTCCGGTGTCAACGGTGGCAGCGGCGCGGGCGGCAGCGGCGGCACGACCGGCGGCCTCACGCCCGGCAGTGGCTCCAGCGGCGGCAGCGGCCTCGGCGGCGCAGGCCTGGCGCTCGGCGGCCTGGCCGCGGGCGCGGGTGGTCTCGCGGCGGGCGCGCTCGGCCTCGGCGCCGGCCGGTCCGGTGCCGGCACCGGCGCTGCGGGGTCAGCGAGCGCCTCCTCGGGCGCGCGGCCCGGCACCGGTGGGGCCGGCGCGGGCAAGGGCGCCGGCACAGGTGGCGCCGGTTCGGGCAAGGGCGGCGCGGGCGGCCTGGGCAAGGACAAACTCGGCGTGCCGCGACAGGGCGCCGGCCTGGACGGCCAACACGGCCCGCAGAACCGCAACGCGGCCGGTGGGCGCAATGCAGCAGGTGGGCGCGGTGCGGCAGGCCGTGGCGTCAACGGCCAGGAGGACGAGACCGAGGAGCACACCACCTGGCTGACCGAGGACGACATGGTGTGGGGTCAGGACGACTCCGCTCCCCCGCCGGTCCTCGGCGGCAGGTAGGAAGCAGCGGCACGAAAAGCACGCCCGGCGGTTACACCGCCGGGCGTGTGCTGTTCAGGCCGGTTTGCCGAGCGGGACGGTCAGCACGGCCTCGGTACCGCCGCCGTCGCGGTTGCGCAGCTCGATGGTGCCGCGCAGCTCACCTGTCGCGAGCGAGCGGACGATCTGCAGGCCGAGCCGCCCGTCGCGCCCGTCCACGAAGCCCTCGGGCAGCCCCTGGCCGTTGTCCGCGACCGTGACGAGCAGCTGCTTGCGCTGCCGCTGCACGGTGACCACCACCTCGCCGACCGGCTCCACGGCCTCCTTCGGGATGGTGAGGTCCGCCGGGTCCACCGGGTCCTCGTCCCTGGCCGGGAAGCCGTGCTCGACCGCGTTGATCAGCAGCTCGTTCAGCACCATGACGAGGCTTGTCGCGGTCTCCGCGACGAGCACGCCGAAGCTGCCCTCCCGCCGGATCGCGACGGTGAAGTCGGTGGCCGCGACCTCGGTGGCAGCGGTGGCGACCCGGTCCAGGATGCCGTCGAACTCCACTGTCTCGTTGCCGTTGCCGGTCATCGAGAGCGTCTCGTGCACAAGCGCGATCGACGCGACCCGCCGCACCGACTCCTCAAGGGCGGACTTCGCCACCGCGCTGTCCACCCGGCGGGCCTGCAGGCGCAGCAGCGCGGCCACTGTCTGCAGGTTGTTCTTCACCCGGTGGTGGATCTCCCGGATCGTCGCGTCCTTGGTGACAAGCGCGCGGTCCCGGCGACGGACCTCGGTAACGTCGCGGACCAGCACCAGCGCACCGATCGGCACACCGGCCGGCATCAGCGGCAGCGCGCGCAGCAGCACTGTGGCGCCGCGCGCCTCCATCTCGCGCCGGGCCGGCGCCTCACCGCGCAGCGCGGACAGCATCTTGGCCGTGATGTCCGTGCCGTCCAACGGATCCCGGGCGAGGCGGCCGGTCAGCGCCGGCAGGTCCTCACCGACCAGATGCGAGGAGAAACCCAGCCGGCGGTACGCGGACTGCGCGTTCGGGCTGGCGTAGGTGACCCGGCCGCTGGCCGCCAGGCGGATCAGCCCGTCCCCGACGCGCGGCGCGGACGTCGTCTCCCCCGGATGCCGGGCCGGCGGGAACGTGCCGTCCGCCACCATCTGCGCCAGGTCGTCAGCGGTGGTGAGGTAGTTCAGCTCCAACTGCGAGGGCGTGCGCGCGGTGGAGAGGTTTGTGTCCCGGCCGATGATCGCGATGACCTCGCCGGGCTCTCCGTCCGCATCCCGGGTGCGGACCGGGATGGCCTCATGGCGCGCCGGGGTCTCGCCGTACCAGACCGGGTCGCCCTCGCGCCAGATGCGGCCCTGGTGGTGGGCGATGACCAGGTGAGCGACCTCGGCACCACCGATGATCCGCCCGACCTGGTCGTCCTGGTACGCCGTGGGCCCGGTCGTCGGCCGTACCTGCGCCACGCACAGGAAGGACCGCATGGTGCTCCCGTCCCCGACCGCCACCCAGAGCAGCAGGTCAGCGAACGAGAGGTCGGACAGCAACTGCCAGTCGCCGGCCAGCCGGTGCAGATGATCGATGTCGGTGGAGGAGAGCTTGGTGTGCTCCTCTACAAGATCGCGCAGCGTGGACACCCGCTTAGCTTTCCATAGAGTTTCTGGTCGTCGCTCCGCTCCTCCGGGCTCGTCGCCACTCCCGGCGATGACAGGCGCACTTTCGGACGAAGAGCATGTCCGAAAGTGCGCCTGTCATCTCTGGTCGCCCGCGCCTCACGTGGGTGGCCGGTGATCAGCGGGTCGGGGGCAACTTCCAAGGGCCCGGGTGGCTGAGCCGAGCGATGACCAAGATCAGAGCGTGGCGGTGACCTTCTTGAGGCCACGGGGGGCGTCCGGGTCCTCGCCGCGGGCCACTGCGAGCGCCAGGGCGAGCTGCTGAGCCGGGAGGATGTCGAGCAGCGGGGCGTAGCGCTCGTCCAGCTCCGGGATGAGGATCCGGGCGGTCGCGCCGGGGACCTCGCCGGAGCCGATCGCCACCACGTCAGCCTTCCGTTCGGTGAGCCGGCCGAGCACCTCGCTCATCGAGGCGCCGCCGGGGCCGGAGCCGACGACCGCGAGCACCGGCACGTCCGGGTCGGCGAGCGCGAGCGGGCCGTGCATCAGGTCGGCGCCGGAGAACGACAGCGACGGCAGGTAGCAGGTCTCCATCAGCTTCAGCGCGGCTTCGCGGGCGGTCGGGTACGCGTACCCCCGGCCGGTGGTGAGGATGCGTGCCGCGAAGCGGTAGCGCGCGGCAAGGTCGGTGGCGGTCCGGTCGGCGAGCACCAGTTCCGCATGTGCGGGCAGGGACTCGAGCACCGCGCGTTCCTCGGCCGGCAGCGCACCGTCGCCCGCCCGGATGCCCTCGATCAGCATGAGCAGCGCCTGCAGCTCCGCCACGTAGGACTTGGTGGCCGCGACCGCGCGCTCGTGCCCGGCCGCGACGTCGATCACGTGCTCGGCCGCGTGGGCCAGTGGCGAGTCCGGCACGTTGACGATCGCGACGGTGAGCGCGCCGGACGCGCGGGCCACCCGCATCACCTCGGTGAGGTCGGGCGAGCCGCCGCTCTGGCTGACGCCGATGACAAGCGCGTGCCGGAGATCCGGCCGGGCGCCGAAGACCGTGATCGCGCTTGGCGAGGAGCTGCTGGCCGGCAGCCCGAGCCGGATCTCGGTGAGGTAGGCGCCGTAGAGCGCCGCGTGGTCGGACGTGCCGCGGCCCACGAAGACGACGTGCTTCGGGTCGCGGGCGACGACCGCGGCGGCGACGCGGGCGATCGCGTCCGCGTACGGCGCCTCGAGCAGACGGGCGATGCCGGCCGGCTGCTCCGCGATGTCGGCGGCCATGCCGGCCCCGGGCTGCACCTCAGGCATTGCTGACTCCTCTTCGGTAACGCACACAGGATGATCAGTTCATGCTCAATGCTGCACGAAAACGCGCAACTTCGCAACGTTCTGCGCAACAGCGGCAGGGGTGGATACGTGCGGCCCGAAGTGCCATAGGCTGCGGTTCAGGGGTAACGATCAACGAGCGGACATACGCCTTAACAAGGGACATAAGGCTTTGAGTGAGGGGATAGGCGACCCACGCCTCTCCGCGGAGGGTGAACTCGCCCTGGCTCGGATGGCGCTCGACGAGGCCGACTTCGGGCATGCCGCGGACCACGTCGCCGGCGCGCTCGTGCACGCGCCGACCATGCCCGAGGTGCACGAGGTGCTCGCCAAGCTCGCGGCCCGGACCGGCGGCGCGCTCGACCTCTACCCGATCGGCGACCACGTGTTCATCGGCGCCGTGGTGGCGCGCGGCCATCTGCTGGCAGCGGCCGGGAAACCGGGCGAGGCGCTCGAGCTGCTGGCCGCCGCGACCGGGCACGTGCCGACCGTGGACTGGGCCGGCGTCCCCTGGGTCTCGGACCCCGAGCTGGCCACCCGGATCGACCCCGACCAGCTGGCCCGCACGGTCATGCAGGTGTGCGCGGGCGTGCCCGACCCGGTGCCGGACGAGCAGCGCGGGCCGCTGCTGCCCTACCTGCGGCTCGCGAAGCACGCGGCGCAGGCCCACCCCCGGCACGCGCTGCTGCTCGGCGCCGCGTCCGCGCTGGCCCGGCGGATGGGCGAGACCGCACTCGCGATCGACTGGGCGCAGCGCGGCGTCCGGGTCAGTCCCACCAAGCTTGGCGAGGTCTGGCTCGGGTACGCGTTCCGCAGCGCCGGCCGGACCAAGGAGTCGATCGCCGCGCTCCGCCGGGCCGTCGCGCACGACCCCGCCGACCTCTCCGTCTACGCCGACATCGCCGGCACGCTCGCGGACAGCGGCCAGCTCGACGAGGCGATCCGCTGGATAGACGACGCGCTCAGCCGGGACGCGGAGTTCGACTGCGCGGTGCACACCGCGCACCGGCTGCGCTACCGCCGCGACGGCAAGCTTGGCCACCTGGTCGCGCTTGCCGACTTCCAGCGGCACCACCCGGACGACTCGCACGAGCACACCGACCTGGCCGAGTGCTGCCAGGACCGGCCGTGGCTGGGCCGGCTCCCGGCCGCGGGCGAGGCGGTGATCAACGTGCTCCGGCAGATGCTGGAGACCGAGGGGCCGATCACCGGTGGCCGGCTGCGGCTGAGCAACCTGGAACCGCCGTCCGCGATGCGCACGGTGAGCGCCGCGCTTCCGGACATGGCGGTGGTGGTGGAGAAGGTGCCGTCGCCGGACATCCGGCACCCACGGCGTACCGGTGCGAAGTCGGTCTGGGAGTTCTTCGACACGGATGCGATGCCCGCGTTGCGCGAGCCGTCCGAGGCCGCGGCCGAGCGGATCCGGCAGATAGCGCTGCCGGCCTGGCCGCACCCGCCGGCCGCCTACGACGCCGCGGTCGCGCTCGCACTGCTGGAGACGGACGATCTGCTGGCGCTGCTTGTCCACCCGCCGGCGCCGCCCGGTACCGAGCTGGGCGCCGCGCTGGCCACCCACGACCCGTCGCTCTGGGTGCGCAGCGTGCAGGTCTGGGCCTGCCTCGGCCTGCTGCACCACCGCACGGACGAGCCCTGGGAGACCAGCACCAGGCGCCGGATCCTGGTCGAGCTGGCCTGGGGCGTGGAGGACTGGATCACCGAGGCCGCGCTGTTCGCGCTGGTCACGGCCGCGTGGGTGACACCTGAGGTGCGCGCGGACGTGGCGGTGCTGATGCGCGAGCGGCTGGCCGACATCGCCGTGGTGGTACGCCAGCGCCCGGTCACGATCGCCTGGTCGGTGGCGCAGCTCGCGCTCGGCACGCCGGAGCTTGACGCGAAGACCGAGCTGGTGGCGCGCGCGATCATCGCGGCGGAGCGCCCGGTCCAGGAGACGCCGGCCCCGCCGGTGCGCAAGGCCGGGTTCCTCAGGCGGCTGTTCAGGCGATGACGGCGATCAGGTCGCCCTCCTGGACGACGTCGCCCTCGGCCACCTTCAACGTCACCACCCCGTCGTCCTCCGCGATGACCGGGATCTCCATCTTCATCGACTCCAGGATGACCAGGGTGTCGCCGTCGCTCACGGTGTCGCCCTCCTTCGCCACGACCTTCCAGACGTTGGCCACCATCTCAGCGTGGATCTCGGACACCCGGACCTCCCTTAATCGTCGTTAACCCATCCAACCATGGCGCGGGCGCTCGCAGGCCGCGCTCGCAGGCCAACTACCATCGGGGGCGGATCCGACGATGAGAGGAGGGCTTCGGCATGGCTAAGAAGTCCCGCAAGAAGAAGGCCCGTAAGAAGAGCGCTGCGAACCACGGCAAGCGCCCCAACAGCTGAAGACACGAAAAGGCCGCCGCCCCGGTACGTACGGGGACGGCGGCTTTTTTGCTGTCTCAGTCGGGCAGGTACTCCCGGGTGCCGGCCTCCACGGACAGCTCGGACAGCCTGGTGCGGAGGCGGGAGCGCAGTTCCTCGGGCGCGGTCTCGTCACCGCAGCAGCGGGACACCAGCGCCTTCACCTCCTGCTCGATGCCGAACTCGCGGAGGCAGGGCGAGCACTCGTCCAGGTGCTCGCGGATGACCTCGCGGCGCCCGTCCGCGCACTCCAGGTCGAGGTAGAGGTACACCTCGTCGAGGACCTCGTTGCAGTCCGTCTCGTGTGGCTCGCCGCAACTCATCGCGTCACACCTCCTGCGCTGCCGGCGACTCCGGGGCCCGGTTGAAACCCCGGTCCGCAGCGTAGCGCTCCAACAGCTTGCGGAGGTTGCGCCGGCCACGGTGCAACCGGGACATCACGGTCCCGATCGGCGTCCCCATGATGTCGGCGATCTCCTTGTAGGAGAAGCCCTCCACGTCGGCGAGGTAGACCGCGAGCCGGAACTCCTCCGGGAGCTGCTGCAGCGCGTCCTTGATGTCGCTGTCAGGAAGCCGTTCCAGCGCTTCGGTCTCGGCCGACTTCAGCCCGCTTGACGTGTGTGACTCCGCCTCGGCGAGCTGCCAGTCCGTGATCTCCTCGGTCGGCGCCTGGATCGGCTGACGCTGACGGCGCCGGTACGAGTTGATGTACGTGTTGGTGAGGATGCGGTACAGCCACGCCTTGAGGTTCGTACCCTCCTCGAACTGGTGGAAGGCGGCGAACGCCTTCAGGAAGGTCTCCTGCACCAGGTCTTCGGCATCCGCCGGATTACGCGTCATGCGCAGGCCCGCGGCGTACAACTGGTCGACGAACGGCATCGCATCACGCTCGAAGCGCGCGCGCCGTTGGTCGGTCGTCTCCGCTCGGGTCACCCGGTTGTCTCCCCTCCGCTGTCCCGCAGAGGATACGTGGAGAGTCCCGGCAATGGATTCTGAAACGTCGGGTGTCGGCTGTGTCACCCGGCCGGTAGTCGTCAACACCGACAATTCACCCCGGTCACCGGCCCCTGCGGGCCACGTGGGCCCGTTCAGCAGCACCTTGATGCGGTCGGTGCCGGAAGCCGCCCGGTCTGGGTCACGCACTGCGGATCGCACAGGATCCACCCCTTCCGCTTCGTTGCATCCGGGGGCTGTAACCACGGTTCCGCCGTCGGCATTCCACGAGTGATCCGCGAGTCATTCCGCCCAGCCGCGACCGCGTAGCCAGCCGACGACCGCGGCCGCGATGCCGGGCGGATCGCGCTTCAGGTCGTGGGTCTCGCCGGGACGGACCAGCACCTCCACCGTGCCGCCGGCCTCCGGCACGCCGAACGCGTCCCGGTCGCCGTTGATCACAAGCGTGGGCAGGCCGGTCGCCAGCTCAGGCGCGCGGCTCTTCTCCGGCTTCCCGGGCGGGTGCAGCGGGAAGGCGAGCGCCACGATCGCGGCCGCGTCAAGCGCGAGGGCGGTGCGGCAGGCGACTCGGGAGCCGCTGGACCGGCCGCCGAGCAGCAGCGGGCCGGGGTGTTCCGCGCGGAGGTGGCGTACCACCTCGGTGAAGGCCTCGTCCAGGTGACCGGCGGGCGCGGGCGCGCGGCGGCCGGCCATCCGGTACGGCTGGGTGACCCGGGCCACTGTCACCCGGGCCTCGCGGGCGGCGTCGCGGAGCGCGACCAGGTCTGGCGCGTCCACCCCGCCGCCCGCGCCGTGGCCCAGCACCAGCAGGCTCACGGGCGCGGCCTCGGGAGTGTCGATGTCCACCCGGGCCGGCCCGCGAGCCGTGCCGATCGTCAACGAATGCATGGTCCGATCATCCTCCGCGCGCCCCACGCACGCGGGAAGACCGTCACCGCCCCAACGGCACCAAGGTCAGCAATCTGTCGCCGCCGACCTGCTCCTCGTCGTCGTCCCGCACCTGTTCCTGCCAGACCCGGAGCATGGCGCGGCGCTCACGTGGCGTCGTGCCGCCCCAGACCCCGTGGCAGTCCCCCACCTCCAGCGCCCACGCCAGGCACGCGCCCTGCACGTCGCAGGACCCGCACATGGCGATGGCCGTGTCCGCCGGCTCGTTCGGAGCCGGAAAGAACGTCTCCGGATCGACGCTCTGGCAGACCCCGCGGGTCCGCCACGCCTCGTCCAGCCGTCTCTCGTCGAGGGCACGTAGCAGCCGCGCATCCTTGCGAGCTGCAACGACCTCCTGCGGGCGTGGCATGCGCGCCCGTGTCATTCACCCACCTCCCCCGTGGGGCCGGCAACGCTGTCTGCAATCCGCGGCGCGACTCACCGAAACCCCAATCGCGCCAACTGTCGGCGCTGTGTTGTACCGCACTTCGCGGAGGACAGGCAAGAGTTTCTATCGAACACAGGGAAATTGCCGACAGCTTTTAACAAAGAAGTCGGCAAATCCGGGCCGGTGGACCCGCCGATCAGAAGAGTGTCAATGTCGCCGGATCGTCCGGCCGGGGTCGAAGCGCGTCCGCGTGAATTGGGGCAATGAGTTCAGGACCGTCATTCCGGACGTTACCGACGGTCGCGCCGACCGGCCGCAATTCCAGACCCGCGAGATAATCGTCGGACGGCGGCGCGAGCAGCACCTCCGGATCGGCCTCCGCGCCGTCGCCGAGCCAGGCGTCCCAGCGGTCCGGCGACATCAGCAGCGGCATGCGGTCGTGCACCGCGGTGAGCGTGGAGCGTGCGGCAGTAGTGACGATGCTGCAGGTCAGAAGCTTTTTGTCACCCTCGCCCCAGACCGACCAGAGGCCGGCGAAGGCCAGCTCGCCACCGTCCGCCGGAGTCATGTAGTACGCCTGCTTGGCACCCTTGCCCTCGGGCTTGACCCACTCAACCATCCGTCGGCCGGCACCAGACAACGGCGGCGCGCGAACGACGGCGCGAACGCGCGGGACGTCGCGACCGTCTCGGCACGCGCATTGATCATGCGAGCACCAGCGCGCGGATCCTTCGACCAGGACGGCACGAGTCCCCACCGTGCGGTGTGCAGAATCCGCAGTTCACGACGGTGTGAGACGCGCACGATCGGGACCGGATCCGTCGGCGCAACATTGAATCGCGCGGTAATCGGCATTTCGGTCTCGTCCTCCGCGCCGAATAGCGCGCTGAGGTCCACGGAACTCCGGGTCGTCGCATACCTGCCGCACATGTGCCCCACGCTACGCCCGGGGTGTGACACGTTTCCCGATGTGCGAGAGAGAGACGGTCGCCAATGGACAGACACGTCAGACTGTGACTGTGGCGAAACTGACAGTTGCACGCCCTCCGACGCCGTGGCACGCGCCCACCGCAGCCGGCCCCGTCGACGCCGTCGTCCATCTCCCCGGATCGAAGTCGGTCACCAACCGCGCGCTGGTGCTCAGCGCGCTCGCGACCGGCCCGTCCACGCTCGCCTCGCCGCTGGTGGCGCGGGACAGCGCGCTGATGGTGGCCGGGCTCCGCGCGCTCGGCGCGCACGTCTCCACCGCCGTGGACGACCGCTGGGTGGTCCGCCCCGGGCCGCTGCACGGGGCCGGCGACATCGACGTGGGCCTGGCCGGCACCGTGATGCGCTTCCTGCCCCCGGTCGCGGGCCTCGCGGACGGGCGGGCCACGTTCGACGGCGACCCGCTCGCCCGGCGGCGCCCGCTCGGGCCGTTGGTCGAGGCGCTGCACGCGATCGGCGTCCGGGTGACCGGCGGCCCGGGCGGCCTGCTGCCGCTCACCGTCCAGGGTTCCGGCGAGGTGCGCGGCGGCGAGGTGGTGATCGACGCCTCCGCCTCCAGCCAGCTCGTCTCCGGGCTGCTGCTGGCCGGCGCGCGGTTCACGGACGGCATCACGGTCCGGCACCACGGGCCGCCGGTCCCGGCCGCGCCGCACCTGCGGATGACTGTCGCGATGCTCCGCTCGGCCGGCGCCGGCGTCGACGACGCCACGCCGGACGTGTGGAGCGTGGCGCCCGGCCGGCTCTCCGGGCGCGGCTGGGAGATCGAGCCGGACCTGTCCAGCGCGCTTCCGTTCTTCGCGGCCGCACTTGTCACCGGCGGGTCGGTGACGCTGCCGGGCTGGCCGCGCAGCAGCATGCAGCCGGTCGAGCAGCTGCGCGGCCTGCTCCGGCAGATGGGCGCGGAGGTACGCCTCGGCACCGGCGGGCTGACCGTGCACGGCACCGGCCGGGTGCACGGGCTGGACGCGGACCTGTCCGGCCTGAGCGAGCTGGCCCCGGTGCTTACCGCGCTGGCCGTGCTCGCCGAGTCGCCGAGCACGCTGCGCGGGATCGGGCACTTCCGCGGGCACGAGACGGACCGGCTGGCGGTGCTGGCCCGGGCGCTCGGCACGCTCGGTGCGGAGGTCACCGAGCTGGCGGACGGGCTGCGGATCAGGCCGCGGCCGTTGCGCGGCGGCCTGGTCGACACCGACCGCGATCACCGGATGGCGCACGCGGCAGCCGTGATCGGCCTGGCGGTGCCCGGCGTGGAACTGAGCGACGTAGCGTGTACCTCGAAAACGCTTCCCGAGTTCCCGGCGCTATGGTCGTCGATGATCGGGATCAATCGATAGAGGAGATCTGCGCTGACCGGCAAGAAGCGGGAGTACGACGAGGACGACGTCCGCATCCGACCGAGCAAGTCCTCCCGCCCGCGTACCCGTACCCGCCCGAAGCATGACGACGCCGTCGAGGGGTTCGTCATCGCCGTGGACCGCGGCCGCTACACCTGCATGGTCGACGACGCGCCGCTCACCGCGATGCGCGCCCGCGAGCTGGGCCGCAAGTCCGTGGTCGTCGGCGACCGGGTCGACCTGGTCGGTGACATCACCGGCAGCGCCGGCTCGCTGGCCCGCATCGTGCGCATCCGGGAGCGCACGTCAGTGCTGCGCCGCACCGCGGACGACGACGACACCACGGCCGAGGGCCGGGTCGAGCGCGTCGTGGTGGCGAACGCGGACCAGCTGGTGATCGTGAGCGCGCTGGCCGACCCGCAGCCGCGCACCGGGTTCATCGACAGGTGCCTGGTCGCGGCGTACGACGCGGACATCGCGCCACTGCTCTGCCTCACCAAGGCGGACCTGGCCGGGCCGGAGGAGGTGCTCGGTTACTACGCGGAGCTGGACCTGCCGTACGTCCTCTCCGCGCCGGGCGACGACCTCGACGAGCTGCACGCCGCCCTGGCCGGCCGCGTCTCGGTGATGGTCGGCCACTCCGGCGTGGGCAAGTCGACGCTCGTGAACCGCCTGGTCCCGGACGCGTTCCGGGCGGTCGGCATCGTCAGCGCGATCGGCAAGGGCCGGCACACATCGACAAGTGCGGTGGCGCTGCGACTTCCCGGCGAGGAGCAGAGCTGGATCGTGGACACCCCCGGCGTCCGCAGCTTCGGCCTGGCGCTGGTCTCCGCGGAGAGCCTGCTGCACGGCTTCCAGGACCTGGTCGAGGGCACCGTCGACTGCCCGCCGAACTGCGAGCACACGGAGAGCGACCCGGAGTGCAAGCTGCCCGGCTGGGTGGCGGACGGGCACGCGGACGTGCGCCGCCTGCAGTCGTACCGGCGGCTGTTGTCGTCCCGGTCGGGCGGGGACGGGCTGGAAGGGCCCGACCGAGGTTAGGCCGCCCGCCGTGATCGGATAGTTTTTCCGCCATGGCCAGCTATGCCGACGATCTCTCGCTCGCCCACGTGCTCGCCGACACCGCGGACTCCATCTCGATGGCCCGGTTCCGCGCGCTGGACCTGCACGTGGAGGCGAAACCCGACCTGACGCCCGTCTCCGACGCCGACACCGCGGTGGAGAAGGCGATCCGGGCGACGCTTGCCCGCACCCGCTCCCGGGACGCGGTGCTCGGCGAGGAGTACGGCCAGACCGAGGCCGCGGCCGGGATCGGCACCCGGCGGTGGGTGATCGACCCAATCGACGGCACGAAGAACTTCATCCGCGGCGTCCCGGTCTGGGCCACGCTGATCTCGCTGATGGAGGGCGACAAGCCGGTGGTCGGCCTGGTCTCCGCGCCCGCGCTGGGCCGGCGCTGGTGGGCCGCGACCGGGCACGGCGCGTTCGCCGGCAAGCACACCGCGGCGGCCACGCCGATCCGGGCGTCGGGCGTCAGCCGGCTGAGTGACGCGAGCTTCTGCTACTCCGACCTGATGGGCTGGGAGGAGTCCGGCCGGCTCGCCCCGATGCTCGACATCATGCGGCAGACCTGGCGAAACCGGGCCTACGGCGACTTCTACGGATACATGCTTGTCGCCGAGGGCGCGGTCGAGGCGATGGTCGAGCCGGAGCTGTCGCTCTGGGACGTGGCGGCGCTGGTGCCGATCGTGACCGAGGCCGGCGGGCGCTTCACGGACCTGAACGGGCGGCCCGGCCCGGGCGGCGGGAGCGCGGTCGCCACGAACGGCCGGTTGCACACCGAGGTGCTGGAAAAGCTCTCCTCCTCCGGGATCAGAGCACTCTGACGGGCGACCAGTTGCACCGGTGCAACTGCGGGCACGCGGGCCAGCGGTCTATCCTCGCGGGGTGATGTCGGCTGGATGGTACTTCCTGGGCGCGATGATCATCGCGTACGGCGTCGCCAACCTGCTTCAATCCATCGCGGCGACCCGGACGACCGTGCACCACACGTTCGACCCCGGGCTGCTGCTGAAACTGGCCGGCCACCGGGCGTACCTCGTGGGGCTCGGTTGTCAGATCATCGGCTTCGTGCTTGCCTTCCTGGCCCGGCGCGACCTGCCACTGTTCCTGGTGCAGGCGAGCGTCGCGGCCGGGCTCGGCGTGACCGCGGTGCTCGGCGTCGTGCTGCTCAAGTGGCGTCTGCCGCTGGCCGAGATAGCCCTGATCACCGTGCTCTTCGGCGGGATCACCGCGCTCATCATGTCCGCCCGGCCCGCGCCCGCCCGGCCGTTGCCGCTGGCCGGCGTGATCGCGCTCGGCGTCGCCGTACTCGTGATCGGCTTTCTCGGCTTCTTCGCGGTGCGACTGCACGGGCCACCGGGCTCAGTCGCGCTCGGCTCACTCGCGGGGATAGCGTTCTCCGCCGCCGCGGTCGCCGCCCGGCCGCTCGCCTCGATGCACACCGCGGCGGAGTTCCTGGCCCACCCGCTGCTCTACCTCTTGATCATCCACTCGATCGTGGGCCAGCTGCTGCTCGGTCTCGCCATGCAGCGCGGCTCCACAACTGCCGCGGTGGCCGCGATGGACGCCGCGGGCGCGGTCCCGGCCGCAATCGTCGGGCTGCTGCTGCTCGGCGACCGGATCTGGCCGGGCCGCGAGTGGCTGGCCACGCTTGGTTTCGTGGTCACCCTGCTCGCGGTGATCGGCCTGACCCGGTTCGCCGAGCCCCAACACCACCATGAGACCGCGCCGGTACGGAAACGCGTACCGCCCCCTCAAGCGAACTACGTCCCGCTCAAGGTTGCCTCAGAGCGTTCTCAAAACTGAACCCTAGGCCGGTACGGCGTGCGGGTTCAGCAGGCCCTGGTAGACCGCCTCAAGGGCCGAGGCGGTGCGCTCCCAGGTGTAGCGGCACTGCACCCGGTCGACTGCGGCATCGCCGTACGCGGTCCGCTGCACCCTCGTGCCCAGCAGCTCGCGCAGGGCATGCCCGGCCGCGCGTACGTCACCGGGCTTCACAAGTCGCCCGGTCACCTCGTCCACCACGCTCTCCGCGATGCCGCCGAACGCGTAGCCGACCACCGGCACGCCGCACGCCATCGCCTCGACCGGGACTGACCCGCCCGGGGCGGAGCGCGGTGTGCAGGCCACCACGTCCGCGGAGCGGTACCACCTGGGCATCCGCTCGTACGGCACCGGGCCGGCGAGCCGTACCCGGTCCTCCACGCCGCACCGCCGGGCCAGCTGCCGCAGTGCACGCACCACGTCAGCGTTCCCGTCGCCGCCGACGTCCCCGATGATCACCAGTTCCGCGCCCGGCACGTGCCGGAGCGCCCGGATCAGGTGATCCTGGCCGTGTCCCGGCCCAAGCCCGACCGAGAGGATCCGGCCGAACCCGTCCGTACGCGCCTCCGCCTCGCCGTCCGGCTGGAAGAGCCCGGTGTCGACGCCCGACGGAATCATCGCCACGGACGCCCGTGCGGCGCCGAGCCGGGTGAGGTCGTCGACCTCGTCCGGCGACTGCGCCACAGTCACGTCCGCCGCGCGGGTCAGCGCCCGCTCGAGCGCTATCCGCTCGCCGAGACTGGCGTCCGCCCGTCCCAGCCGCTGCTGCGCGGTGCCCACCGAGTAGAACGTCTGGACCATCGGCAGCCCGGTCCGACGTGCCGCGGTGGCGGCCGCGAGACCGCCGAGCCAGTAGTGGCCGTGTACGACGTCCGGGACCCAGCCACTCGACCATCGGTCCGCCAAACGGCGTCCGACGCCCGCGAGCTGCGCCACGAACCGGCCGGCCGGTCCGGGTGGCGCCGGTGGCGCCACCCGATGCACCACGTAACCCGACTCGGTGAATTCCTCGTCGGCTGACGCGTTGCCCCGGCATTCGAAGACGCGCACATCGTGCCCGAGCTTGGCCAATTCGGCTGCCACCCGGGAGGTTCCCGCCTCCATGGGACGGGCATTGGCCCTGATCAGGCCCACACGCATCGCAACACCTCCGCTGTTCTCAGGGGTCGAATCGGACCAGCTGAGAGCCGGTTACTCGGTAACCGAGCGGGGCCTCCGCAAAACCTCAATATCGGTATCGGTCAGGAGGTGGGACGGCCGTACCGCAGAAAAAGCAGCTCATCGTCGGTGATCACGTGTCGCAGAGCCAGCCGGCGGGGCACCGAGGCCGGGCCCGCGATGATCCGGTCCGGTCCGGGTCCGGCAAGCGTCGGGCTGAGCGTGAGACACAGCTCGTCCACCCGGTCCGCTGCGGCGAGCGCGCCGAAGAGCGTGGGGCCGCCCTCGCACAGCACGCCGGGCAGGCCCCGATCCGCCAGCAGGCCCGGCAGCGCGGCCGCGTCAAGCGTCTCATCGCCGCAGGTCAGCACGTCGGCGACGGACTCAAGCGCGCTCCTCCCAGCGGCCGGGGCGGCGTCGACCGTGATCACCAGCGGCCGGACCGGCGCGTCCGCAAACGCGGGATGCTCCGGGCCGAGACCGTGCAGGCGGGCGGAGACGACGGCCAGGCGCGGATGATCCGGAAGCCCGTGAGCGGCGCGCCAGCGGACCGCGTCCGGCGACACCCGCAGCCCGCCGTAGCCCTCCGCCCGCAGCGTCCCCGCGCCGACCAGAAGCACGTCCGCCAACTGCCGCAGCAGACCAAGAATCCGCTGGTCGTTGGCGTTGCCGAGGCCGCCGGAGCGCCCGTCGAGCGTCGCCGCGCCGTCCGCGCTGGAGACGAAGTTGACCCGCACCGACGGGCGGTCCATCGCGTAGGCCTCGACGAGGTCGGCCGTCTCCCCGATCAGGGCCCTCACGCGTTGTGCCGGGTGTAGACCGGCTCGCGCCAGCCGAGCACCGCCTCGGTGAGCCGGACCGCCGAGACCGCGGCCGGCACGTCGTGCACGCGGACGATCCGCGCGCCCTGCACGATGCTCAGCACCAGGGACGCGAGCGTGCCGGGCAGCCGCAGCCCGGCCGGAAGGTCAAGCGTCTCGCCGATGAAGTCCTTGTTCGAGACTGCGGCAAGCGTCGGATAGCCGAGCGAGGTGATCTCGTTGAGCCGCCGGCAGAGCTCAAGCGTGTGCCGGGTGTTCTTGTTCAGGTCGTGGCCCGGATCGATGATGATTCGCTCCGCTGGCACGCCGAGCGACACCGCCCGCTCGGCCCGCTCCGCCAGAAATTTTGCGATCTCCCCGGCGACATCCTGATACGCCGGCTTGGGATGCGGGGTCCGCGGCGGCGACGCCAGACTGTGCGTGATCACCAGCGCGGCCGGGCTCGCGGCGACAAGCACGGCAAGCGCGTCATCCTGCAGCCCGCTGGTGTCGTTGATGACGTCCGCGCCCGCGTCGATCGCAGCCCGCGCCACGCCGGTCCGATACGTGTCCACCGAGATCACCACGTCGCTTGCGGCCCGCACCGCCTCCACCACCGGGATCACCCGGTCCAGCTCCTCCGCCTCGGTGACCTCCGCGCCTGGGCCGAACGGCACACCGCCGATGTCGATCCAGTCCGCGCCGTCCGCGGCCGCGGCCAGCACCGCGTCCACGGCCGCCCGCAGCGCATAGGTGCGCCCCCTGTCGAAGAACGAATCAGGCGTCCGGTTCACAATCGCCATCACCGCGACCTGCCGGGAGAAGTCGAACTCTCGCGCACCGATCCGCCGCCTCGGCGACACGATCTCCGGCTCGAAGAAACTCACAGATCCAGACCCTTTTCGATCGCGTACCGGGTCAGCTCGACCCGGTTGTGCAGCTGCAGCTTGCCGAGCGTGTTCTGCACATGGTTCTGCACGGTCCGATGCGAGAGCACCAGCCGCTCGGCGATCTGCTTATAGGACAAGCCCTTCGCCACCAGGCGCAACACCTCGGTCTCCCGCTCCGTCAGCTGCGGCGCGCCGTCGTCCTCAGCCCGCGGCGGCTCCGTCGCCAGACGACGGAACTCGCCAAGCACCAGCCCGGCCAGCCCCGGCGTGAACACCGCCTCGCCCGCACCCGCCGACTCCACCGCGGCCAGGAACTCGGCCTGCCCGGCCGACTTCAGCAGATAGCCGGTCGCGCCCGCCTTCACCGCGTCCAGCACCGACTGCTGCTCGCCGCTTGCGGACAACATCAGAATGCGCACGCCCGGCAGCGCGGCCAGCAGACCGCTGATCACCTCGACGCCGCCGATATCCGGCAACTGCAGATCCAGCACCACCAGGTCCGGACGCGCCGCGGCCGCGATCCGCACCGCCTGCCGCCCCTCACCCGTCGCCGCGACCACGTCATGCCCGGCCTCGGTCAGATCCCGTGCCACCCCGTCGCGCCACATCGGGTGGTCATCCACCACCATCACCCTCACTTGGCTATTTTAGGGGTTGCCTTCTGGTCGTCGCTTCGCTCCTCCGGGCTCGGCGCCACTCCCGGCGACGATGGGCGCGCTTCAGACGAAGAGCGTGTCTGAAACGCGCCCATCGTCTCTGGTCGCCCGCGCCTCACATGGGCGGTGCCGTTTGTGGGGGGACCGGAGAAACTGCAGTAAGGGCTCTGGGGCTGAGACTCAGGGTGGCTCGAAAGGTCAAGATCAAGGTCAGGAGATTGATTTCCCAGTCTGTGGGGGGTGCTGACCGTTGCTCCCGCGGGCACCGGGCGGCCCCGAGGGGGCCTTCCTGCCGGATTCGCCGTGGTTAGGGAGAGCCCTGTCCTAGCGGCGGGGCGGGGGGTTAGGGGCAATGCCGCGTAGTTAGCGCTGGCGGTGGTCCGTCAAGAGGTGCGTGTCGGTGCGGGTAAACAGCGGAACTCCGGCTATAGAGGGGTTGTCCTCACAAGACACCCTTCGAGCCTGGAGTTCCGCTGCCTGAGCATTCTGTCATCCGACGCACGATCAGGGTTGCTGCGGGCCGGTTCGCGCCGGGCCATCTCGGCGAGTTGACGCAGGTCATCCCGTTCGAGATGGTCGACGACGTCCTCGCCGAGACCGGCACGGTCCAGGCCCGGATCAGGGACCTGCCCTCACGAGTCGTGATCTATCTCCTGCTGGCCGCCGGGCTGTTCGCCGGCTGCGGCTATGAACAGGTCTGGGCCCGGCTCACGTGTGGTCTCGAGGGCTTGACGGTCGCGACCCCGACCAGTTCCGGGCTGGCACAGGCCCGACGCCGGATCGGGGTGAAGCCCTTGCACGCCCTGTTCACCCTGCTCGCCGGCCCGCCGTCGGCCTGCCCCCGGTGGCGGGGCCTGCTGCTCTGCGCCATGGACGGCACCACCATGTCGATGCCGGACAGCCCCGCCAACCTGGCCGTCTACGGCCGGCAGACTGGTTCCCACGGCGGGTCCGGCTACCCGTTACTGCGGCTGCTCGCCGTCGTAACATGCGGCAGCCGCACCGTCGTGGGCATGGTCTTCGGCCCGATCAGCGTCGGTGAGACCACCTACGCGCCGCAGCTGCTCAGTTGCCTGCGGCCGGGCATGCTGTTGCTGGCTGACCGCAATTTCGCCGTCAAGAACCTCGCCGAACAGGTCGCCGCTACCGGCGCTGAACTGCTCATTCGCTGTAAAAACAATCGGCACCTACCCGCCGTCCGGCACTGCCCGGACGGATCCTGGCTCGCCCTGCTCGGCGGCCTCACCGTCCGGGTCATCGACGCCGAGATCACTGTCACCACCGCCGACGGCGTCCATCACCGCGGCCACTACCGGCTGATCACCACTCTGACCGATCACCGGCAGTTCCCCGCCCTGGACGTGATCACCCTCTACCACCAGCGGTGGGAGATCGAGACCGCGTTCCTGGAACTGAAATCCACCACCCTCGCAGGCCGGGTCCTACGCGCCCAGACCCCGGCCGGGATCGCCCAAGAGGTCTACGCCCTACTCACCGGCTACCAAGCTCTACGGCTGGCCATGGCCTCAGCCACCGACAGCGATCCCGCCATCAACGCGGACCGGGCCAGCTTCACCATCGCCCTCAACACCGCCCGCGACCAGGTCATCCACGCCGCCGGCATCATCGCCGGCACCACCATCGACCTCGTCGGCAAGATCGGCCGCGCTGTCCTACACCACCCACTACCCGAACGCCGATCCCGGCCCAGCCCCCGCATCGTGAAACGCGCGATCTCCAAACACCGCGCCAAAGGCGCCATCGCCCGCGGCAACCACAAAACCACCGTCACCACCACGATCAGACCCGGCTCGACAACCAGCCCCGAACCCTAACTACGCGGCATTGGGGTTAGGGGCGGGGGATGTGGAGTTCGACTTCCGTACCGTCGCCGGGGGTTGAGAAGATTTCGACTGTGCCGCCGAGGTCGGCGATGCGGCCGCGGATGGACTGTGCGACGCCGAGGCGGCCCTGGGAGGCGGCCTCCTCCAGGCGGCCGGGCGGGAAGCCGGGGCCGTTGTCGCGGATCGAGACGGTGATCGTGGAGGTGTCGTCCTCGAGCAGGACCCAGGCGCGGGCGTGCTGGCCGGCGTGGCGGGACACGTTGTCGAGGGTGGCGTTGACGGCGGCGCGGACTGCCTCGGCGGCTCGGGACGGCAGCAGCACCGGAGTGGCGGGGCTCGCGAACGAGATCGTGTCCGAGGCGAAGCGGCCGAGCACGGCGCGCAGGTCGGCGTCGCCCTCCTCGGCCGGCGGAGGGCCGGCGGGGCCGTCCGCGATCAGCATGCGGAGCTTCGCCTCCTGCTGGCCGGCGAGGCGGGCCAGCTCACCGGCCTCGCCGTCCAGGTGGGCGCCGCGCCGCTGCACCAGCGCCAGGACCTGAAGCACCGAGTCGTGGATGTCGCGGGCCAGACGCTCCCGCTCACGGGTGGCGGCCTCCAGCTGGATCGCGCGCTGCATGCGCTCCTCCGCCTCGACCGCGAGCCGCGCCACCAGGCCGACCACGAAACCGGCCAGGAGCATCAGCGCGAGACCGTTAAGCGTGGACGGGTGCAACTGGTCGCGGACCGAGATGTCGGCCGCGCCGAGCACAAGCGCGGCGGCCACGCCCCGGCGGCGGCCACCGGAGACCGCCCAGGTCAGCACGGGTGCGCCGAGCCAGGTGACGGCGAGCGTGGGCACGCCGTCGCTGAGCGCGGTCTGGCCGATCACGAAGGGACCGGCCACCACCACGGCGAGCGCGACCGCGAGGTCCACGATCAGCAGCGGCCAGCGGCGCCACTGCGGGCGGGCGAACGCGGCGGTCGCGAACGCGGTCCAGCCGACCATCAACGCGAAGACCGGGCCGGTGGCCAGCGGGTTGGCGTACTGATCCACATTGCGCACGATCAGCACCGCCACATAGATGAGCGAGGTGATCCGGTACGCGCCGATCGCCCGCCACATGGGAGCCTGTAGACCCTGTTGCACGGTGTCACCGTGCCACACTCGGTTGCGTCCCGGAGCGACGGAACGCGTACTGTGGGCATGCCGTACGCCCTTGACCAGCAGGCGAGGGGAACTGGGCATGGCCGATCACCCCGCTTCGTACCCCGCTTCACATCCCGCTTCGCAGCCTTCGGATCCGTCCACGGGCGCTGTCGGCCTGCTCGAAAGTCGCTTCGACGCGGCCGGCGTGACAGCGCTGCGCCACCGGGTTGCGGACTGCGCCGCGGCCGCGGGCCTGAACGGCGAGCGGCTCGACGACTTCGTGCTCGCGGTCTACGAACTGCTCACCAACGCGGTCCGGCACGGCGGTGGCAGCGGCGGCCTGCGACTCTGGCACGACGGCAAGCGGGTGGCCTGCGAGGTGGTGGACCGCGGCCGCGGCTTCGACAGGACCGTCCGGGCCGAGCCCCGGCTCCTTGCGGCGGCGCCGGGCGGGTGGGGCCTGTTCCTGGCGGACAAGCTGACCGACAGCATCGAGGTGGTGAGCGGCCCGGAGGGGACGACGGTGCGGATCGCCACCGCGTTGACCTGAAGCCCGCTTCACGTCGTACGGTCCCTTCATGATCGACAGTGTCTTCGACAGGCGGCACCTGCTGACCACGGTGGGCGCGGTCAGCCTGGTCTTCCTGGCCGCGTTCGAGTCGCTTGCAGTCACCACGGTCATGCCGATCATCACGGCCGACCTGGGTGGCCGCGACCTCTACACGCTCGGTTTCGCCGCCACGCTGGCGGCGGGCGCGGTCGGCATGGTCGCCGGCGGCACGCTCGCGGACCGGCGCGGACCGGGCCGGCCGCTGCTGATCGCGATCGGCGTGTTCGCAGCCGGGCTTGCGCTGGCCGGCCTGGCCGGGCAGATGGCCGTGTTCATCGCCGGCCGGTTCCTGCAGGGCCTCGGCTACGGCGCCTACACAGTCGCGCTCAACGTGGTGGTCGCCCGCCTCTACCCGCCTTCGCTTCACCCGCGCCTCTTCGGCCTGTTCGCGGCCGCCTGGGTGGTGCCGTCGCTGATCGGGCCGTTCGCGGCCGGCATCGTCGCGGAGACGTTCTCCTGGCACTGGGTCTTCCTCGGTGTGCTGGCACTTGTCGCGCTTGTCACCACGCTGATCCTGCCCGCGCTGCGCCGCATCCCGCCGGTCACGGTCTCGCCGCTGACCGGCCGCGATCTCCGCCGGATCGGCGCCGCCACAGTGGTCGCGGCCGTCGTGGTGGTGCTCAGCCTGGTGCCGTCCTGGCTGGTGGTGGCGCCGGCGCTGCTCGCGGCCGGGCTGGCGATGAAGCAGCTGCTCCCCCGCGGCACACTGCGCGCCGTGCGCGGTCTGCCGGCCACGATCCTGCTCTGTGGTACGTCCGGGGCCGCGTTCTTCGGCACCGAGGCGTACCTGCCGTTGCTACTGCAGGACCGGTACGACTATCCGGCCTGGCAGTCCGGCGCGTTCCTCACCGCGGCCGCGCTCTCCTGGGCGCTCACCTCCGACCTCCAGGGCCGCCCGTTCGCCGCCGGCATCGGCCACCAGACCGTGATCCGCCTGGGCGCGGCGCTGCTGGCCGCCGGTGTGCTGACCGTCCTGGCCACCGCCGCACTCGGCCTGCACCCACTGGTCGCGGGCCTCGGCTGGCTGGCCGCGGGCGGCGGGATGGGCGCGATGTACCCCCGGGTCAGCACCGCGGTCCTGGCCTTCTCGTCGCCGGACTCCCAGGGCTTCAACCTCAGCGCCAAGGCCATCTCCGACGCGGCCGCCGCGAGCATCTCGCTCTCCGTGGCCGGTCTGATCTTCCACTCGCTCGGCGACGCGGGGTTCGCGGGCGCGTTGACGCTTACCGCGGCCGCGGGCCTGGTCACGCTTGCGGTGGCCGGCCGAATCGCGGTTCGGTCACCGGAAACAGATCAAGGGACCGACGTCCGAGGACGCCGATCCCTTGATCAACGGGGGGTGGAGAAAGCCTCTTAGGCGCCGAACTCCTGGGTCCAGTAGAGGGTGCCCTGGGCGTCACGGGCGACGCCGACGCCGATCGTGGTGGCCTTGCAGGTGAGGATGTTCGCGCGGTGGCCGGGGCTGTTCATCCAGCCGGTCATCACGCCGGCGGCGTCCGCGTAGCCCCAGGCGATGTTCTCGCCCACGGCCTTGGCGTAACCGGCGGCCGCCACCCGCTGGGTGAAGGTCGAACCGCTGCGGCCGGTGTGGCTGAAGTACCCGAACGTCGCCATGTCGGTGCTGTGGGCGCGGGCGGCCTCGGTCAGCGCCGGCGCCACGGTCAGCGCGGTGCAGCCGGCCTTCACACGCTCAACGTTGGTCTGTGCGACGACCTGGGTCTCCAGCGTGGTGGCCGGGGTCACGGCGGCGGTCGCGGCGGTGGCGGTGCCACCGATCACGATCACGGCGGCGACGGCGGTCAGGGCGGCGGAGCGGACCAGGTTGCGCAAGATGTGTGCCTCTCGGTTGGCGTTCGCTGTGCGGTGTCGCTCAGCGTTACGCCAATCAAGTTCGGCGGGCGGTCGCAAACCTTGATAGATCGACCAGGTGCTATGCGGTGAGCACTCGGGTCCCGGACGGGTGCCAGATCCAGCCACCGTTTCGCAACCGCCGACCGCGCACGGCACAGCGGCGGGCCACCCAGCAGGACGGGCCACCAAGCACGGGGCGGGCACCCAGCACGGGGCGGGCACCCAGCACGGGCGGGCACCCAGCACGGGCGGGCACCCAGCACGGCGGGCCACCAAGCACAGCGGGCGCGGTCTGCAGCTGTGCTGCGGACCGCGCCCGCGATCGGGTTTGTCCTGACCACCGCGGAGCCGACAGGGAGGAGCGCCAGCGACGACCGTTGCCCGCGGGAGCAAACGGGCAGCACCACGGCGGAAGCGGGCATATGCCCTGGATTTGGATTTAGTGGAACAGCGCGCTTACCGACTCGCCGTTGTGGATGCGGCGCATCGCCTCCGCGAGGGCCGGGGCGACGGAGAGCACCTGCAGCTTCGGCACCCGCTTCGGCTCGGGGATCGGGACCGTGTTCGTGCAGACGATCTCCAGTACGCCGGGCTGCTCGCTCAGCCGCTGGAGCGCGCCGCTCGAGAAGAGGCCGTGCGTGCAGGCCAGGCGGATCGAGCGGACCTTGAGTTCGCGCAGGTGGTCCATCAGCTCGATGGCCGTGCTGCCCTTCGCGATCTCGTCGTCGAGCACGATGACGTCGCGGTCCACCACGTCGCCGATCACCGCGGAGATCTTGACCTTGTCGTCGTTGAAGCGTTGCTTCGCACCGGCCGCGACAGGCGTGCCGAGCATCCGGGCGAACGCCGCGGCCTCCTTCGCGTTGCCGAGGTCCGGCGAGACCACCACGGTGTCGGTGAGGTCGTACTGCTTAAAATGGTCGGCCAGCTCGCGCAGCGCGTGCAGGTGGTCGACCGGGACGCTGAAGAAGCCGTGCACCTGCGGCGAGTGCAGCGTCATCGCCAGCACCCGGTCGGCGCCGGCCGTGACCAGCAGGTCAGCGACCAGGCGGCCGCCGATCGAGATGCGCGGGCCGTCCTTCTTGTCGGACCGGGCGTACGCGTAGTGCGGCAGCACGACAGTGGTGCGGGCGGCCGAGGCGCCACGGGCCGCATCAAGCATGAGCAGCAGCTCGACCAGGTTCTCCTGGACCGGCGGCACAAGTGGCTGGATCAGGAACACGTCGCGCTCACGGCAGTTGGCCTGTAGCTGGACCTCCAGGCAGTCGTTGGCGAATCGGGAGACACGGGTGGGGAGAAGCGGTACGCCCAAATGGCTGCAGATCTCTTCGGCGAGCTCCGGGTGGGCACTTCCGCTGAACACTGCGATGTCACGCACGGATGGCAGCTTAACCACGCGCCGATCACCGCTGAGCAGGCCCGGCCTAACTCCACCCTAAATTTGAGAGCGCTCTCTTGACCCTCTCAGGATTCGTGCGGTTCGATGCGGTCAGCCCGTTAACCACGCAGTTCGACCGGAAGGTGCAACCCACATGCACCAGATACCCGGGGCGCACCGTCCTCGTCGCGCCCGTTGGATCTACTCGAGCAAGATCGGCCGCTCGCTGCTCGCACTGTCCGTCGTCGCCACCGGCCTCGGCAGCGCGTTGTACCTGACCAACAACAAGCCCGAGGCGTCCGCCGCAAGCACGCTTGTCTGGTCTGACGAGTTCAACAGCGCGGCCGGCACCCGCCCGGACGCGGCGAAGTGGAACTACGACATCGGTGGCGGCGGCTTCGGCAACAACGAGCTGCAGTACTACACGAACAGCGCAAGCAACGCGGCTACCGACGGCAACGGCAACATGGTGATCACGGCCCGCCGGGAGAACCCGGCCGGCTACCAGTGTCACTACGGCACCTGTCAGTACACGTCCGCGCGACTGCTCACAAGCGGCAAGTTCACCCAGACGTATGGCCGGTTCGAGGCCCGCCTGAAGCTGCCGAAGGGCCAGGGCATCTGGCCGGCGTTCTGGATGCTCGGCGCGGACATCGGTTCGAACCCGTGGCCGGGCAGCGGCGAGATCGACATCATGGAGAACATCGGCAAGGAGCCGAACACGGTCTACGGCACCATCCACGGACCGGGCTACTCCGGCGCGGGCGGCCTGACCGGCTCCAAGGTGAACAACGCGCCGCTCGGCGACACCTTCCACACGTACGCGGTGGACTGGTCGCCGAACCTGATCGTCTGGTACCTGGACGGCGTCGAGTACACCCGGAAGACCCCGGCGAACCTCAACGGCAACCGGTGGGTCTTCGACAAGCCGTTCTTCATGATCCTGAACCTGGCGGTCGGCGGCAACTGGCCGGGCTACCCGGACGGCAGCACCCAGTTCCCGCAGAGCCTTGTCGCGGACTACATCCGGGTCTACTCGCTTGACGGCGGCAGCACCCCGCCGCCGAGCACAGGCGGCGTCTCGCTCAAGGGCAACGGCTCCGGGCGGTGCATCGACGTGCCGGGCAGCCAGTCGCAGGACGGCCTGCCGCTGCAGATCTGGGACTGCCTGAACAACAGCGCGCAGAAGTGGACGTTCAACAGCAACGGCTCGCTCACCGCGCTCGGCAAGTGCATGGACGTGGCCGGCGGCAACCCCGCGAGCGGCACGAACATCCAGCTGGCGAACTGCAACGGCTCCGCCTGGCAGAACTTCGTGCTGAGCGGCGCCGGTGACCTGGTCAACGTCGCCGCCAACAAGTGCGTCGACGTGCGGGGCAACGGCACCGCGGCCGGCAGCAAGCTCCAGCTGTGGGACTGCGCCGGGACCCCGAACCAGAAGTGGGTCAAGGCGTAACAGCACCGCGGAAGTGGCCGGCACAGGTGTGCCGGCCACTTTTTTCATGCCTTGAGCAGGCCGTTCACGAACGCGACGCTCTTCCCGGCGAAGTCGGCCCGGCCGCCCTCGTGGCCGTCCCACTCGTAGACCTCGACCGTCTTCTCCGTGCCGCCGTACGCGTTCACCGCGGCGAAGATGCCGGACGGCGGGCAGGTCGCGTCCATCAGCGCGGCCGACGCCAGCAGCGGCGCGGTCGCGGCCGGCGTCAGGTGAAGCAGGTCGATGTAGTCGAGCGTCCGCTGCGCCGCGGCCACCCGGTGCGGGTTGACCCGGAAGAAGCGGACCAGCTCGTGGAACGGGTCGGTGTCCACAAGCGTGACCATCCGCCGGATGTGGCAGAGGAACGGCACCTGCGACACCACCGCGTGCACGAGCGACGGGACCAGCGAGGCGGCGGCAAGCGAGAGCGCGCCGCCCTGGCTGGAGCCGGCCACGGCCAGCCGGGACGCGTCCACGCCGGGCAGGTCGGCCGCGCTCTCCACCGCGCGGGCCGCGTCGGCGAACAGGCGCCGGTAGTAGTAGGTGTACGGGTCGAGGATCCCGCGGGTCATGAAGCCGGGGTGGCTCGGGCCGGCACCGTCCGGGCCCGGGTCGGGCGTGTCACCGCCGCGCCAGGACGCGCCCTGGCCACGGGTGTCCATCACGAAGTGCGCGTAGCCGGCGGACGGCCAGAGCAGCCACTCGTGCGGGAGGCCGCGGCCGCCGCCGTACCCGATGAACTCCACGACCACCGGGAGCGGGCCGTCAGCGCCGGCCGGCACGTTGAGCCAGCCCTTGACCGGCTGACCGGCGAAACCTGTGAACGTGACGTCGTAGGTGCGCACGTTCGCGAACGGCGTCTCCAGCGGCGTGGCCACCGGGCGTGCTCCGGCGGACCGGGCCTCCGCGAGCGTCTCGGCCCAGAACGAGTCCAGGTCCCCGGGGATGTGCGGCTCGGGCCGGTACGCCCGCAGCTGGTCAAGCGGTAGGTCGAAGAGCGCCATGCCGCCGGACGCTACCAGCGGGTGCCGGTGATCCGTTCGTACACGTCCACGTAGCGGGCGCGGGTGACCTCGACCACCTCGGCCGGGACCTCCGGCGCGGGCGGCGTCTTGTCCCAGCCGGTGCTGAGCGACCAGTCGCGCACGTACTGCTTGTCGAACGAGAACTGCACGCGACCGGGCTGGTACTTGTCGCCGGGCCAGAACCGGGACGAGTCCGGCGTCAGCACCTCGTCGCCGAGGGTCAGTACGCCGTCCGCGTCCCAGCCCAGCTCCAGCTTGGTGTCCGCGATGATCAGGCCCCGCTCGGCCGCGATCTCCGCGCCCCTTTTATAGACATTCAACGTGATATCGCGGAGCTGGTCGGCAACATCCGGCCCGACCTCAGCGACCACTTCCGCGAACGTCATCGGCTCGTCGTGCGCACCCATCGGCGCCTTGGTCGACGGCGTGAAGATCGGCTCAGCCAGGCGAGACGCCTCGACCAGGCCAGGCGGCAGCGCGACGCCGGACACCACGCCGGTCGCCAGATAGTCCTTCATGCCGGAGCCGGTGAGATAGCCCCGCGCGACGCACTCCACCTTGGCCATGGTCAGGCGCTTGCACCTGATCGCGCGACCGGCCCACTCCTCCGGCACGTCGGTCGCGCTGATCACGTGGTGCGGAATCAGATCAGTGAACTGGTCGAACCACCAGAGCGAGAGCTGAGTGAGGATCTTGCCCTTGTCCGGGACCGGGGTCGGCAGAACGACGTCGTAGACCGAGATGCGGTCGGACGCGACCAGGACCAGGTCCTCGCCGTCCACGTACACGTCCCGAACCTTGCCCGAGTGCAGCAGCTCCACGCCATCAGTACATCACGCGTGTTACTTCCGCCTGCGGCCGCGCGTCACCATGAAGACGATCAGCGCGATCACGACGACGACGCCGATGCAGCAGACGGCGCCGAACAGGAAGAACCCGCCGCCTCCGCCACTGCGCCGGCGGCGCTCCTCGATCAGCGCGTCGGCCACGCCGTTCGTGCTCGCCCACGCCGCGGCGGGAATCAGGATGGTCAGGGTCAGGGTGGTGAACAGGGCGCCCAGGCGGACGGCCCAACGCTTCATCGCAGCCATACCTCCATCTTGACCTTCCCTCGCAAGGATGGCGACTTGACCCCCGATCGGGTGTCGTTTCAGGAATCGGAACACGGCGCAGACTATTTGCCGCTAATGGGACCGGGTTATTGACAGTCCCGGCGCGTGCGGTCTTAATGAGGCGTCACTCGGGTCGGGCTGGAGAGATCGTGGGCTTTTCGAGATCCACCACAATGCGGGCGATCACCGCCGCGATGCTGATATTGGGCGGCGTCACCGCGTGTGACCAGGGCGGCGCCGGCGAGGGGTCCGCCGAGACGCTGAGCTTCTTCTTCTGGGGCGGCGACAAGCGCATCCAGCTCACCCAGCAGGTGCTCGATCTCTATCACAAGCGCCACCCGAATGTGACGTTCACAGTCTCCTCGCAGCCGAACGCCGGCTATTTCGACGAGCTCGCGAAACGGATCGACGGCGGCACCGCGCCGGACCTGTTCCAGATCGACGACAACTACCTCACCGAGTTCGCCCAGCGTGACTACCTGCTCGACCTGGGGCCGTACCTCGCCGACGACCGGATCGACCTGGCCCAGGTCTCCAACGGCCTGGTCCGGTACGGCCGGGTCGACGAGAAGCAGGTCGGCATCGCCGCAGCGGAGAACACGGCCGCGCTCGTCTACGACAAGTCGCTGCTGGACCGGCTCGGCGTGGCCGCCCCCTCGTCCGGCATGAACTACCCGCAGTACCTCGCCTGGGCCGCCACGATCACCGAGAAGAGCAACGGCGCGGTGGCCGGCACGATGGACCCGTCCGCCGACTACAAGGCGTTCTGGCTCTGGCTGCGCTCGCAGAACAAGGAGTTCTACTCCGGCGCCGCGCTCGGCTTCACCGAGGCGGACGTGACCGCCTGGTTCCGGCTCTGGAAGGACGCGCGCGACGAGGGCGTCACGCCTGACGCGCCGGTCATCCACGAGGCGAACGCGGGCGACGCCACCAAGCAGCTCGTGGTCACCGGCAAGGCCGCGACCTCGTTCATGTGGTCAAACCAGCTGCCCGAGATGCAGCAGAAGACCAAGAACGAGCTGGGCATCGTGGCGTACCCGGGGGCCGCGTCCGCCGCCTGGGCACGCGCCTCGATGTACTGGAGCGTCCACAAGGGGACCGCGCACCAGGAGACGGCCGCAGACGTGATCGACTTCCTGGTCAACGACCCGGAGGCGGCCGCGATCCTCGGCACCGAGCGCGGCCTCGCGCCGAACCTGCAGAACCGGCGCGAGCTCGAGGTGTCGCTCAACGACCCGATCATGAAGGCGTCGATCGCGTACACGAACGAGATGAGCACCAGGTACGGCAACGCGCCGCTGCCGCCGCCGAAGGGGCACGGTGCGATCCGGGCCGCGCTGGTCAAGGCCGCGGAGGGCACCCAGTCCGGCGCGCTGACCCCGGAGGCGGCCGCCAAACAGTTCGTCACGGAGGCGAACGCCGCACTGAAGTAACGCCCGGAATAGGCGTGGCCGTGGGAGGGTAAGGCACGGCTTCAGCTTGTTACGGAGGGCGCTTTGGAGATCCACGTCAACCGGGACCTGGAGCCCGACCTCGTCGCGCTCGCGGAGGCGTACGGGGTCGCCACCTGGTACGAGAACTGGCGTCGCGAGCCCACGAACGTGAGCCGCGCCGCCGTCACCGGCACGCTGCGGCTGCTCGGGGTGGACACGTCCACCCCGGCCATGGTCGCGTCCGCGCTGGAGCGGATCCGTGCCGCGCACGACCCGCGCCGGCTGCCAGCGACAGTGGTGCTGCGCGCCTCGGCGAACCGCGCGCTGCCGGCGCCCGGCACCGTCACGTTCGAGGACGGCACCACCCGCGCGGTCACCGGTGAGCTGCCCGCCGGGCTGCCGCTCGGCTGGCACCGGCTGACCACCGCGAACCAGGAGGTCACCCTCGTCGTCGTGCCGGACGCGCTGCCCGAGGCACCCCGGGCCTGGGGCTGGATGCTGCAGCTCTACGCGGTGCACTCGGAGCAGTCCTGGGGCATGGGCGACTTCGGCGACCTGAAGACGCTGGCGTCCTGGTCGGGCGCGGCCGGCGCCGGGCTCACGCTGCTCAACCCGCTGCACGCGCCCGCGCCAGTGCATCCGGTGCCGTCCTCGCCGTACTCGCCGTCCAGCCGCCGCTTCTGGAACCCGCTCTACCTGCGCGTCTCCGACGTGCCCGGCTACGAGGCGCTGCGTGCGGAGATCGACGCGCTGCGCCCGCCGCTCGGCGATCTGATCGATTACGACGAGGTCTGGCGGGCCAAGCAGGCCGCGCTGGAGCTGATCTTCCCGCTCTCCGGCTTCGAGATCTCCGACGATCAAGATCTTCGGGGGTACGCGACGTACTGCGCGATCGCCGAGGTGCACGGGGCGAACTGGCGGCAGTGGCCGTCCGAGCTGCGGCACCCGGACAACGCCGAGGTGGCCGCGTTCGCAGCGGACCGGCAGGACCGGGTCGCGTTCCACTGCTGGCTGCAGGAGCTGTGCAAGACGCAGCTCGCGGCCGCGAACGCCGCGGCCGCCGAGGCAGGCATGCCGGTCGGCATCGTGCACGACCTGGCGGTCGGCATCGACCCGGGCGGCGCGGACGGCTGGATGCTTCAGGACGTGCTCGCCTCGGGTGTGCACGCGGGCGCACCGCCGGACGCGTTCAACCAGCTCGGCCAGGACTGGGGCCTCGCCGCCTGGCGCCCGGACCAGCTCGTGGCCACCGGCTACCAGGCCTACCGGGACATGCTTCGCGGCATCCTGCGGCATGCGGGCGGCCTGCGGGTCGACCACGTGGCCGGGCTGTGGCGGCTCTGGTGGGTGCTCCCCGGCGCCGGGGCGGCGGACGGCACCTACGTCACGTACGACCCGGAGGCGATGGCCGGCATCCTCGCGCTCGAGGCGCACCGGGCCGGCGCGGTGGTGATCGGCGAGGACCTGGGCACCGTGCTGCCGGTGGTGACCCGCGGCCTCCAGCGACGGAACATGCTCGGCTCGGCCGTGATGTGGTTCTCCCGCGACCCGGACGCCTGGGCGGACGGCTTCATCCCGCTGTCCCGCTGGCAGCCGAACGCGCTGGCCTCGGTCTCCACCCACGACCTGCCCACCGCGGCCGGCTTCCTCACCGAGGAGCACATCCGGGTCCGCGCCTCGCTTGCGCAGCTGGCCGGCCCGGTCGCCGAGGCCGAGGCGGAGGCGCGCCGGGACCGCGCCCAGCTGATCGAGCTGCTGCGTGCGAACGGCTTCCTGACCGCGGCCGAACCGTCGGTGGAGGAGATCATCACGGCGATGCACGAGGCGCTGGCCGCGACGCCGTGCCGGCTGGTGGTGGCGTCCCCCTACGACGTGCTCGGCGAGCTGCGGCAGCCGAACCTGCCCGGCACCGTGGACCAGTACCCGAACTGGCGGATCCCGCTGCCGGTGACGCTTGAGCAGTTCCGTGCCGATCCCCGCGTCGCAAGGATCGTGGAGATCCTGAACAAGCACTGAGCCCGGCCTCCCACCGGATCACCTGGCCAGGACCAGTCCCAGGTCATTCCCGTTGACGCCGGGAAACACCTCCGCGAGCGCGGTGGCCGAGACGCCGCAGCGCTTGCGGAGGATCTCACCGATCACGGCCCGGTAGTCGGTGGTGACCGCAAGATCACCGTTCACCAGGCGGCCGGCGCCGAGCCCTGGCCACGCGCCGTAGACAGTGCCACCGCGTACGCCGCCGCCGAGCACGAGCATGGCGTTGCCGTAGCCGTGGTCCAGCCCGCCGGAGCCGTTCTCGGCCACCCGCCGGCCGAACTCGCTGATCGTGAGCACTGTGACGTTGTGCAGCGCGGTGTCCGCGGCGAACGCGGCCAGCGCGGTCGCCAGTCCGGACAGGTTGTCGTGCATGCGACCGCCGGCCGCGGCGGCGCCGAGGCCCTCGTGCATGTCCCAGTCGCCGGAGTCCACACAGGCCGCGGTCAGCCCGACGTTGCCCTTGATCAGCCGCGCCACGTCGCGAAGCGCCCGGCCCAGCGTGCTGTCCGGGTACGTGACAGTGCTTGTCACGCCGCGCACCGCGCCGACCGCACCGAGCGCACCCACCACCGCGCGCGCCGGCGCGGCGAGCTCGGGGGCGACTCCGGAGTAGAGCGCGCTCAGCGCGGTGGACATCCGGTTGTTCGACTCGCCGCTCAGCGTGAACGAGTCGATGCCGCGCAGGCTCAGGTCCGGCGACGGTCCGGCGAACGCGCGGTGCGGCTGCGCGGACCCCACCGAGGCGCCGGACAGCGGCCCGGTGGCGCCCATCCCGCCGAGCATCCGGTCCAGCCAGCCGGTGCGCACCGAGGTGCCGGCCGCGGCGCGCTCCAGCTCCTCCATCGCCGCGAAGTGCGAGCGGTTCGGCGCGGCCTGGCCGACCGCCTGCACCGCCGCCATCCTGCCCTGGTTCCAGAGCGGGGCCAGCGGGCTCAGCGCCGGGTGCAGGCCGAACATGGCGTCGCCGGCCGCGATCTTCGCCTTCGGCACCGCGATGCCGGGCCGGGCCGCGTAGTAGTCCGGGTCGCCGACCGGCACCACCGCGGACAGCCCGTCGAAGCCGCCGCGCAGCGAGACGACAACGAGCACGTCACGGGCGATCGCTGACGGCGTGGCCGCGAACGCGAGCTGGGTGGAGAGGCCGGCGCCGGTCAGCCCCGCCATCCCCGCGGCCAGGCCACGACCGAGCAGGCCCCGGCGGGTGAGGCCGGTGTTCTCCGCGCATCCGCACTCGGTCGTCGTCTTCACTGTCAACACCAATCATTCGTGGGTACGGGAAAAGGCTTCGACATCCGCTCAGCGCACCAGGAAATAGGGCGAGTCAAGGATGAGCGCGACAAGGTAAGGAAAATTCGCGTTCAGTGCCGGGTCAGTGGATTTGAGCGCGGTTCCGGTGCTTTTCCCGAAATAGGCCGCGAGCGCCGCCGTGTGCGCCGCACTCATGGTCGTGCCGGCCAGCCGGAGCGCCAGCGCGTCCACCAGACCGCCGTAGGTGGCCGGCACCGTGGGCACCAGCGCGGCCCGCAGCGACGCCGGCCGGGTGAGCTGCTTGTACCACCAGTTCGCGGCCAGGTTGATGTGCAGGTTCCAGCGGGTCAGGTGCCCGGACGGCGACGACCAGGCCGCGGCCACGTCCGGGTAGCCGTTCGGCGGCGACCAGGCCATCGGCTGGTGCCCGCTCGGCTCGAGCGCCCAGTAGAGCGACGTCAGCCCGGCCGTACCGGACGCGTCCGGGCCGAAGCCGAGCGCCCGTACCGTGGCGGCCAGGTCCTCAAGCGGTGTGCGCTGCTTGAGCCCGGCGGACGCGGCGAACTCCGTGGACGCGAAGAGCGCCCGCAGCACCGGCGCGATCGCGGTGCCGTTCGCCAGGTAGACCGTGGCCAGCGCGGCGACAAGCGCGGCCGGCGGCTCGTCCGCGACGAAGCGCACGCACAGCTTGCGGGCGATCCGCTCGGCCGTGGCCGGGTGGGTGGCCAGGTAGTCGAGGAACGCGGTGACGGCCGGCTCGCCGTTCGGGTCCGCGTTCGGGTGGCTGAAGCCGAGCACTGTCACCGCGCCGGTGGCGTGCGCGGCCGGGGCGTACCGGTGGAGGCCGGTCTTGTCGTCGACTGTCGCGCCGGTGAGCAGCACCGCGGCCTGGCGCACGTCGGCCTCGCTGTAGACCAGGCCGACCGTGTGCAGTTCGAGCAGCTCACGGGCGTAGTTCTCGTTCGGCTTCGCCTTGGTCGAGTAGCGGTTGTCCAGGTACGTCAGCATCGCCGGGTGCCGCGCGCTCGCCTTCAGCAGGTCCGCGAACGTGCCGAGCGCGTGCCTGCGGATCACCGCGACGTCGTAGTCCGGGCGGCTGTCCCAGACGTCGCCGTTCGGGCAGGTCACGTTGAGGTGGTTGGACCAGAAGTCGGTCATCACCTCGAGGAGCTGCCGGTTGCTCCAGATCGCCCGCGCGACGGCCGCGGTGCCGAGCTGGAACATCGCCTCCCAGCCGTACTTCTTGAACGTGCCGGCGGCCGCGGCCGCGCGCACGCCCGTGATGTCGCGCCCGGCCAGCGGGAGGCGGCCGATCAGCGTCGTGCACGCGTCGTCCGCGATCGAGGCCGGGTTGAGCTGCCGCTCCAGCCAGGCGGTCGCACCGAGCGCGCGGATCTCCGCGATCGAGGCCGGCGTCGGGCCGTAGGTGGCGCGACGCAGCAGGTGCCGCAGCGGGTCCACGGCGACGAGTCCCGCACCCGAGGCTTCGGCGGCGTGAGCTGCGCCTGGCGTGCCGATCGCCAGGGCGGCGCCGGTCGCGGTGGCGGCGCCGAGCAGCGTACGCCGGGAGGTCTGTGCGGTCATGCCGTGTCTGTCGCCCGGGCGGGCGACAATCTGATGCGTGGCAACCGGACTGCGCCCGTTCGCAACCGGACCGCACCTCGGTGTTACTCATATTTGCGCGAGATCAACGGGACGCGAGAGGGTTGCCGCGTGGGCAGAGAGAAGCGGGACGGCACGGTGCGCCGGATCGTCCGTGGCGGCGGCGTGGCCGAGGTGGTCCCGGACCGTGATCGGGAGAACGCGTTCCTGCTCCTGGTGGACGGCACCCAGCAGTCACATGTGGACCTCGCCGATCCGTCCGCGCTCGAGTTCGAGTACATGCGCCGGATCGCCGCCGTGCTTGACCTGACCGCGCCGCCCGGCGAGCCGCTGCGCGTGCTGCACCTGGGCGGCGGTGCGCTGAGCCTGCCCCGCTACCTGGCCGCTACCCGCCCCGGCTCCACGCAGCGGGTGGTGGAGATCGACGGCGCGCTTGTCGAGCTGATCCGCGAGACGCTGCCGCTGCCGAAGGACGCGAAGATCCGGGTACGCATCGGGGACGCCCGCGAGGTGGTCACCGGCACACCTGACGCGTCCTACGACGTGGTGATCGGCGACGTGTTCGACGAGGCCCGCACGCCCGCCCATCTGACCTCCGTGGAGTTCGCCGCGCAGGTGGTGCGGCTGCTGCGCCCGGACGGCCGCTACATCCTGAACATCGCGGACAGCCCGCCGCTGCGGTTCGGCCGCAACGCGGTGGCGACCGTGCGGTCGGTACTGCCGGAGGTGTGCCTGATCGCGGACGCGACGGTGCTGCGCGGCCGGCGCTACGGCAACCTGGTGATCGCGGCCGGGCGTACCCCGCTGCCGTTGCCCGATCTTCGGCGCCGGATGGCCGGCGACTGGTTCCCGAGCCGGGTGGAGGCAGGCCCGGAGCTGGACCGCTTCGCCGACGGCGGCCGGGTGGTCACCGACGCGGACGCGGAACCCTCGCCGCCCCCGCCGGAGCTGCTCCGCCCGGAGCGTCCCCCGCTTTAACGGGCACAGGTCAACGGGAACGGGCGCACCCAGACATCGCAACGCTCACTTTCGATGTATTGGCTATTGTCGAAGGAGCGGATAGCCTGCCAGGGGCGTGTGTCGGAAGTAGGCATTTCCTATGCAGACCTTGCGCTGGCCAATTGATACAGAGTTCAATCATTGCGAACTTCGGTCCTTGCGGGTTGCTTCTGGGCCGGCCGGGACCGCTTCCCGATCGACGGTTGCAACCGGTAGGAGGAACCCGCGGTGGACACGCCCGTCACGGTGGCGATTGTCGACGACCACCCCGTGGTGCTCGAGGGCGTGCGATCCTGGCTCGCCGACGACCCGCGGCTGCGCGTGGTGGCCACCGGCTCGTCGATCGACGACGTCCTGGCCGCCGCCGGCGATGTGAAGGTGCTGCTGCTCGACCTGAACCTGCACGGTCGCATGGTGATCGACCGCGTCTCCGACCTCTGCGACGCCGGCCTGCGCGTGGTCGTCTACTCCGAGCACACCGACGCGGACACGGTGCTGCGCGTGGTCGAGGCCGGCGCCGTCGCGTTCCTGGCGAAGAACGAGGGCAAGGAGCACTGTGTCCAGACCGTGCTCGCCGCCGCGATGGACCAGCCGTACGTTGCTCCGTCGCTGGCCGGCGCCATGGTCGGCGACCGCCGCCCCGAGCGTCCCGCGTTGTCGGAGAAGGAGCGCGAGGCACTGCTGCTCTGGTTCCAGTCCATGTCGAAGGCGTCAGTCGCCCGCCGCATGCAGATCAGCGAGCACACGGTCAAGCAGTACGTGGACCGCGCCCGGATCAAATATGCCAAGGCGGGCCGCCCGGCGGCGTCCAAGGCGGCGTTGCTGGCGCGGGCGATCGAGGACGGTCTGATAAAACCAGACGATGTCCAGGAATATCGGTCAAATGCATCAAACGCGTCGAACCGCTACTAAACGCGGCTTGACCCCCCATCAGGTGTCATGACTGTGGAGCCTTCAACCACCAGAGTGGGGCATTGAGGAGGTTTCTTTCATGGCCGATCAATCGTCCTCCTACTTCCGTCTGACGGAAGGGGCGCGGCTGCCCGAGGGACCCCGTCTCCACGAGGGCGAACAACTGCTGTGGCATGGCCGGGCAAGCGTCGCGGAGCACCTGTACAGCGAGACAATGACCCGTTCCGCCGTTCGGTGGACACTGCCGCCGTCGACGACCGTCATGGTCACCGACCGCCGCCTGATCTTCGTCGGGCCGATGGAGCGGGAGAACGCCGCCGAGCGCGGCCGCGTCTGGAGCCACCGTGCGTGGATCCGCAGGCGCGACCATCAGACAATGGTCGGGCAGCTGCTCTACCAGTGGCCGTACCACCTGTACGTGCACTCCACCCAGGAAGTGCTTCTCGTCTGCGGCGCCGCGCTGGCCGGTGGGCGGCCCACGCTCGCCATCTCCGGCGGCGACGTCGGCGGCGGCTTCCTGGCCAACATCCTGCGGCGGGCCATCTCCGGCTTCCGCATTCAGCACTCGGACGTGCTCGGCCTCAACGAAACCAAGATCGAAACGCTGACCGGGCTGCTCAACGGGCCAAACTTCCAGCGCAAGGTCGGTTCCGTACGGCTGCCGGGTGCGCTACTCCTGGGCTTCCAGCAGGAGCGGGAGTACGCGGACGCGGCGCTCGCGGCCGTGCACCGCAGCCGCGCGACGCACTGAACTTCCTCCGGGCGGGCCGGCTGCCACTGGCCCGTTCACGAGTCTTTCTCCCCGGAGAAAGCTCACGTGTGTGGTGGGACCGGCGCAAAGAGGGTGGGGGCGCCGGTTCCACCCCCACCCGTCTGCGCTCTTCGTGACGCCTGACGCCTGACGCCTGACGCTTAGAGCAGGTGTGCGCCCGCGCCGACGTTCGCCCGGCTGATCACGTGGTCCACCAGGCCGTAGTCCTTGGCCTCCTGAGCCGTGAACCAGCGGTCACGGTCGGAGTCGCGGTTGATCTCCTCCGGCGTGTGACCGGTGTGGAACGCGATCCGCTCATTCATGACCTTCTTGACGTGAAGCATGCTCTCCGCCTGGATCGCGATGTCCGCCGCCGTGCCGCCGATGCCGCCGGACAGCTGGTGCATCATGATCCGGGCGTGCGGCAGCGCGTACCGCTTGCCCGCCGTGCCGGCACAGAGCAGGAACTGGCCCATCGAGGCCGCCATGCCGACCGCGATCGTCGCCACGTCGTTCTTGATGTACTGCATCGTGTCGTACACGGCCATGCCGGCGCTGATCGAGCCACCCGGCGAGTTGATGTAGAGCGAGATGTCCTTCTCGCTGTCCTCCGACGCCAGCAGCAGCATCTGCGCGGTGATCCGGTTCGTCACGGCGTCGTCGACCTGGCTGCCCAGGAAGATGATCCGCTCACGGAGCAGCCGCTGGAAGACCTCGTCATCGAAGCTGCCGCCACCCGCACGCATCACGAGCTCGTCCCTATCCATGCAACCACCCCTCGGTTCAACGTCAGGTCAACACTCCGCCGCGAAGGCCCCCGAACCAAGCGATTCCCCGCACAGCGAACACCCCCATTATTCGTGCTGCACGCGCCACCGGTCCTCCCCGCCACCACATTTGCCCTGATCCCGCCCTCCCATCCCCTCTGACCTGCAAAGACACGATCGATGACCAGCCGTTTTGCATTCTCGGCGCCACGCCAGCTAGTCTTTGGAAGCCGACGCGGGGTGGAGCAGCTCGGTAGCTCGCTGGGCTCATAACCCAGAGGTCGTCAGTTCAAATCTGGCCCCCGCTACGAGGGACGAGGGACTGTGTTCGCGGAAAGCGCGAACATGGTCCCTCTTCGCATTCTGCTCCGGGGCCGAGCCCCGGAAACCCCACGGGGCGGTGGGCGCCCACCGCGAGTTGGCGCGAGTTTCAGAACCTCGGAGCGGCGGGGGTACGAGGGGTCTGGGGTATTGATTCGCGGATTTGGGGCGGGCGCGCTAGTGTTCTAGATGCGACGCGGGGTGGAGCAGCTCGGTAGCTCGCTGGGCTCATAACCCAGAGGTCGTCAGTTCAAATCTGGCCCCCGCTACGAATGAAGTTGCAAGGTGTGAGGCGCGGTTCCTAGGTTCTAGGGGCCGCGTTTTGCGTTGTGGCGTGAAGCGTGCGCGTCTTGCCGCTCCGGCGGGTTTGGTGCTGGGCGCGTTCGGGTGGGGTGGTGATGCCCTCCTCCGGCGAGGAGGGCTTGGGGCTCAGGCTCGGATCGGGGCGTAGATGGTGGTGGGGGCGTCTGTCATCAGGGCCCAGTAGCGGTCGCCGTAGGACCAGTGCCACCACTCGGTGGGGTAGTTGATCAGGCCGGCCTCGAGTAGGGCGTTTCCCATGATTGTGCGATTCGTGACGGCCGCGTCGGGGATGTTGGTGGCGGCGGTGAAGCAGGCGTCGGCGCTGTCGTCTGGGGTAGCGTCGACCACGGTGCCCATGTCGAGTTCGCGGCCCTCGGCGTCGCAGAGGGTCAGGTCGACCGCGCCGCCGGTGCTGTGCGGGGCCACCTCGACCGGGGAGACGAACTTGCTGGTCTCGACGTGCAGGCGGGCGACCGGCCAGTCCGGGTACCGGCGGCGCAGCTCGTCGCGGTAGCCGGTGAAGATGGCGAGCTGCGCGTCGTAGGGCCGGTAGCCCTCGATCACCAGGAGGCTCAGGCCGTCCGGCAGCGCGGCCTGCGCCGTGACCAGGCGTTCGGCCAGGCCACGACGCATCAGCGCGTACCGCCCGGTCGGCTCCGCGGCCCGGGCGTCCACGCGAAGCAGGTCGCGCGCGTCGACCAGCTCCTCGCCGTTGTCCTGCTGCGGGACCGCGGCTATCGCGGGGTCGGACAGCAGGATCATCGATTGCTTGTCTTCCATGATCCAAGGATCCCTGATCGGAGGAGACGATCGGATATCCGGGCGAGGTCTGATCGGTGAGTTCCGGCCCGCAGGCCCGGCACGCCAGGTTCTCCGCACCGCCCCGGCGCCACCGGGGATTGCCGGTCAGGCGGTCACGGGAACCGGCTCGGCAGGTGCTACCGGTGCCGGGCGCAACACGGCGGCGGCAAGCAGGAAGGCGGCCACGATCAGGCCGGCCCCGATCGCGAACGCCAGCCGATACCCGCCAGACCGCGCCGATGGTGATCGCGGCGGGCAGCAGCGCCAGGCCGGTCTCACGTGCCGAGTAGCCGAACACGCGCTGCAGGTAGAGCGTGCCGACCACCTGGAAGCCGAACGTCGCGGCCACCACAAGCACCTGCACCGCGTTCGCACCTGACACCACGCGGGAGCGAAAGATCCGCAACGGCATCAGCGGGTACGCCGCGGCGGCCTGCCGGACCAGGAAGCCGGTCAGCAGCACGGCGGCGACCAGCCCGGTGATCAGCACGGTGGTGGAGGGGCCGCGCTCGGTGCCGGTGACCACCGCGTGCAGCGCCAGCACGAGCCCGGCGGTGACAAGCAGCGGCTCAGTGCTCGCGCTGCCGAGCCCGGCGGGCCGGCACCGACGTCTCCACCGGCCGCGCCAGATGCCCCTCCACAAGCCGGTTCATCGCCCGCAGGAACACCTCGCGCTCGTCCGGCGGCAGCGCGTCAAGCACCTCCGCGTGCACCCGGTCCGCGATCTCCTGACTGCGCACGGCCAGCTCCGCCCCCGCGTCGGTGACCGCGATGATCCGCGCGCGGCGGTCCCGGTCGGACGGGCGGCGCTCCGCCAGCCCGGCCCGCTCCAGCGCGTCCACGGTCACCACCATCGTGGTCTTGTCCATGTCGCCGATCTCGGCCAGCTCGGCCTGCGTGCGCTCGCCGTCCATCGCGTGGGTCAGCACGCAATGCATGCGCGCGGTCAGGCCGGCCTCGGCGAGCGCGGCCGCCATCCTGGTCCGCAGAACGTGGGCGGCATGGTTGAGCAGGAACGACACGTCCGGCTCGGCGCGAAGGGGCGTGCTCATCGCCCAAGCATAGCTATTGATCCCGCTCAAGATAATCTCGCGCGAAACGATTCCGCGGTCACCGTATCCGCCGGATAGAACGTCTCGATCGTCAGCTCCTCGACTGTCACGTCCGCGGCCGTCTCCACCCGCGACGCGATCGAGAACAACGCCAGCTCGCCGCCGTCCGCAAGCAGCCGCATCGGCAGCACCACCCGCCCTGCGGGCAGTTCAGGATCCAATCCGCCGGGGTACGCCCGCAGCTCCTCCCACAGCCCCACCAGGCGCGCGTCGCCGAGCTGGTCCGCCCGGCGGCGCAGCTGCCCGAGCAGATGGGACCGCCACTGCGCCAGGTTCACGATCCGCGGCGCCAGCCCTTCCGGGTGCAGGCTCAGCCGCAGCACGTTCACCGGCGGCGCGAGCAGCTCCGGCGCGCAGCCCGCGGTCAGCAGCGGCACGGCCGCGTTCGCGTCAAGCAGCTCCCACCACCTGTTCACCACCACCGCCGGGTACGGCTCGTGACCGGCCAACACCATCCGCAACGCGGCCCGCACGCTGCTCAACTCTGGTGCGTCCAGCCCGGCCCGGGGATACCGCGGCGCGTACCCGCCGGCCAGCAGCACCTCGTTGCGCTCCCGCAGCGGCATGTCCAGCTGCTCGGCCAGGCGCAGGATCATCTGCGGCGTGGGCCGGGAGCGCCCGGTCTCGATGAAGCTCAGATGCCTTGTGGAGATCCCGGCGCGGATCGACAGTTCCAGCTGGCTCAGGCGGCGGCGCTCCCGCCACCGGCGGAGCAACAGGCCGGCCGGGCGGGACTGCGCGGTGACGGTCATGCGAGCTGACGCTAGTGTTCTGTCTCGTAAATAGGTAGTCGGTTGGTACGGTGGCGGTTGTGAATCGTGCCGCCGCGCCTTTGGTGCTTGATCCGGGTCAGCGT